>NZ_JAJGQM010000019.1 GCF_020784175.1 Xanthomonas campestris pv. asclepiadis | reverse complement strand
ACGCCGGCTCTCGACGCCCAAACTGCCAGAATCCGAACAGATAAGGCTCTGGCGCGGCATCCATGCCGCTCAAGGTCTCACGCCAGCACGCGCGCAAGCACCACCAATTGCTATCGGCAGCTGAGGGCACGGATGCGGCATCGCGCTACCGCACAACACCCGCATGCTGACCAATCCTGCGCGCCATAACGCTTCAGGTATGCGAGCGCAGTTACAGCGCGACCACCACTGCATCACCCATCGCCACGGTCCCGACCTTGGTCGTGCCTTCCGACCAGATGTCGGCGGTACGCAGGCCTTGGTCGAGCACCTTGCCGACCGCTTGCTCGATCGCATCTGCTGCAGCCGATTGCGCGAAGGTGTAGCGCAACATCATTGCCACCGACAGGATGGTGGCCAACGGATTGGCGATCCCCTTGCCTGCGATGTCTGGCGCCGAGCCATGACATGGCTCGTACATGCCCTTGCTGTTGGCATCCAGCGAGGCCGAAGGCAGCATGCCGATCGAGCCGGTGAGCATCGACGCCTGATCGGACAGGATGTCGCCGAACATGTTGTCGGTCACGATCACATCGAACTGTTTGGGCGCGCGCACCAACTGCATCGCCGCGTTGTCCACGTACATATGCGACAGCGCGATGTCCGGATAGTCCTTTGCCACTTCTTCGACGACCGCGCGCCACAGCTGGCTCGATGCCAACACATTGGCCTTGTCGACCGAACACAGCTTCTTACCGCGCAGACGTGCCATCTCGAAGCCGGCCTTGGCGATGCGGCGGATCTCGCTTTCTCTGTATGGCAGCGTGTCGTAGGCCTGACGCTCGCCATTTTCCAGCGTGCGCGTGCCACGCGGCTGACCGAAATAGATACCGCCGGTGAGCTCGCGCAGAATCAACAGATCCAGCCCGGACACTACCTCTGGCTTGAGCGTGGAGGCATCGGCCAGTTGCGGATACAACAATGCCGGGCGCAGGTTGGCGAACAACCCGAGCTGCGAGCGGATCTTGAGCAGGCCACGCTCCGGACGCAGCGATGGATCGATGCTGTCCCATTGCGGCCCACCGACCGCGCCCAGCAGCACTGCATCGGCAGCGCGGGCGCGCTGCAGCGTTTCGTCGGCCAGCGGGCTGCCGTATTTGTCGTAGGCCGCGCCACCGAGTTCGTCGTACACCAAGGTGAAACCCAGGCCATGCTGCGCATCGATGCGCGTCAGCACCTTGACCGCTTCGGCCATGATCTCCGGGCCAATGCCGTCGCCAGGAAGAATCAGAATCTGCTTGCTCATGCAATCCTCATAGGTTGGCGCCGTAGCGCCCTGAAAATCAACGTGCCGCCCATACCACCAGCACATCCGTGCTGAAGGAACCATCGGCCGCAATCTGAAAATATTCGCGCACTTCGTCTACCGCCGCGCCCTGCAATGCGCGAATGGCCGCGCGCAACACCTCAGACGTGCGCATGCGGTCTACCCAGCTCAGATAGTCCAGCTGCAGCAGTTGGCAATGATGCCGCTGCACCTGCAAGCCGGCATCGCCCAGCGTCTGCAACCACTGCGCAACACTGTAGTCACGCACATGGCTGGTATCGCGCAGCAACTCGATCGCCTGCAGGTGCGTATCCAGCAGCGGCAGGCCGGGAGCCACTACGTCGACAAAGGCCACAATTCCGCCTGGACGCAGCACGCGCCGCACTTCGCGCAGTGCCTGCCCCAGATCGCTCCAATGGTGCGCCGAGTAGCGGCTGACCACTGCATCCATGCTGCCAGTCTCGAACGGCAGGCGCTCGGCGGCACCTTGCACCGTGCGCACTTGGGTCAGCCCACGCTCTGCGGCAGTGGCCGCCACGACCTCGAGCATGTCAGCCGAAAGATCGTAGGCCACCACCTCGGCCATCAGCGGCGCCAGCTGGAAACTCACATGCCCGGCACCGCAGCCCAGGTCGAGCAGTCGCCCGTTGCGATGACCCTGCAGACCAGCGCGGAGCTCGGCGAACTCGGCGCCTTGCGCATGCACGTCACTGTGCAGATAAGCCTGCGCCTGCGGCCCGAACTGCGCAGCGACATGCTCGCTCAGCGCACCCGCATCGGCGTTGGCAACCGCGCTCACTGCAGCGCGCCGAACAGCCACGGTTGACGCGCGCGATGGCCTTGCTCGAAGCGACCGATCGCATCAGCGTCCTGCAGGGTCAGGCCGATGTCATCCAGGCCGTTGAGCAGGCAGTGCTTGCGGAACGCATCGATCTCGAAGCCGTATTCCACGCCATCGGGGCGGCGCACGCGCTGTGCGGCCAGATCCACGGTGAGTTGATAGCCCTCGGTGGCCAGGCATTGCGCGAACAAGGCGTCCACTTCCGCTTCGGCCAGCACGATCGGCAGCAGGCCGTTCTTGAAACTGTTGTTGAAGAAGATGTCGGCAAAGCTGGGCGCGATCACGGTGCGAAAGCCGTATTCGTCCAGCGCCCATGGCGCGTGCTCACGCGAGGAACCGCAGCCGAAGTTCTCGCGTGCCAGCAACACGCTGGCACCCTGATAGCGCGGGAAATTGAGCACGAACTCCGGATTGAGCGGGCGCTGGCTGTTGTCGCGACCGGGCTCGCCGATGTCCAGGTAGCGCCATTCATCGAACAGGTTCGGCCCGAAGCCGGTGCGCTTGATCGACTTGAGGAATTGCTTGGGAATGATCTGATCGGTATCGACATTGGCGCGATCCAGCGGCGCCACCAGTCCGGTGTGTTGGGTGAAAGGGGTCATTGGGATGCCGGGAATTGGGAGTGGAGAATGGGGAATTGGCAGAGCGGAGACGAGACGGACGTTGCGATTCTCTATTCCCGATTCTCGATTCCCTGCAACGCACGCACATCGACAAAATGCCCGCTGACCGCCGCTGCCGCCGCCATGGCCGGGCTGACCAGATGGGTGCGGCCGCCGGCGCCCTGGCGGCCTTCGAAGTTGCGGTTGGACGTGGAGGCGCAATGTTCGCCGCTGCCCAGCTTGTCCGGGTTCATGGCCAGACACATCGAGCACCCCGGCTCGCGCCATTCGAAACCGGCGTCCAGAAACACCTTGTCCAGGCCTTCGGCTTCGGCCTGCGCCTTGACCAGGCCCGAGCCCGGTACCACCAGCGCCTGCTTGATGGTGGAAGCGACCTTGCGGCCCCTGGCGACCGCCGCGGCAGCGCGCAGATCCTCGATACGCGAGTTGGTGCACGAGCCGATGAACACGCGATCCAGGCGGATCTCGGTGATCGGCTGGTTTGCCCGTAAGCCCATGTATTTCAGCGCGCGCTCGATCGAGTCGCGCCGGGTCGGATCCTGTTCGGTTGCCGGGTCCGGCACCTGCTGATCTACCGCCAGCACCATTTCCGGCGAGGTGCCCCAGCTGACCTGCGGTTTGATGTCTTCGGCGCGCAGCTCCACCACGGTATCGAAGTGCGCGTCCGCATCGGAGACCAGCGTGCGCCACAGCGCGACGGCGGCCTCCCAGTCGGCGCCCTTGGGCGCGAACGGGCGGCCTTGCACGTAGGCAATGGTTTTTTCATCCACAGCCACCATGCCGACGCGCGCACCGGCTTCGATGGACATGTTGCAGATGGTCATGCGCCCTTCCATCGACAGGTCGCGGATCGCACTGCCGGCAAATTCCAGCGCATGGCCGTTGCCACCGGCGGTGCCGATCCTGCCGATCACCGCCAGCACGATGTCCTTGGCAGTCACCCCGAACGGCAGCGTGCCCTCCACCCGCACCTGCATGTTCTTCATCTTCTTGGCGATCAGGCATTGCGTGGCCAGCACATGCTCGACCTCGGAAGTGCCGATGCCGTGCGCCAGCGCGCCGAACGCGCCATGCGTGGAGGTGTGCGAATCGCCGCAGACCACGGTCATGCCCGGCAAGGTGGCGCCCTGCTCGGGGCCGACCACATGCACGATGCCCTGGCGCGCATCGTTCATCTTGAACTCGAGGATGCCGAAATCGTCGCAGTTCTCGTCCAGCGTCTGCACCTGCAGGCGCGAGACTTCGTCGGAGATCGACTCCAGCCCGCCCTGGCGCTCGGCCCGCGTGGTCGGCACGTTGTGATCGGGCGTGGCGATGTTGGCATCGATGCGCCACGGCTTGCGCCCGGCCAGGCGCAGGCCCTCGAACGCTTGCGGCGAGGTCACTTCATGCAGGATGTGGCGGTCGATGTAGATCAGCGACGAACCATCGTCGCGGCGCGTGACCTCGTGCAGGTCCCACAGCTTGTCGTACAGCGTCTTGGCAGTCATTGCGGCGATCCGGTTGGCGGATGGTGGGAGTGCCCACCTGGCTGCGTTCGATGCTAGGAGCTTGCCTTGGATAACGCAAATTCATATTGTTTATTCAACAAATGAAATTTGGGAATGGCAATGGACCTGGCAAGCCTCAGCGCCTTCGTGGCGATCGCCGAAAGCGGCAGCTTTTCGGCAGCCGGCGAGGCCCTGCACCTCACCCAGCCGGCGGTGAGCAAACGCATCGCCTTGCTGGAAGGACAGTTGTCGGCGCGATTGTTCGACCGCCTGGGCCGCCAGGTGGTGCTGACCGAGGCCGGCCAGGCCTTGCTGCCGCGCGCGCAACGCATCCTGGCCGAGCTGCAGGACACCCGCCGCGTGCTGGAGCATCTCGGTGCGGCGGTCGGCGGTCGGCGGTCGCCTGAGCCTGGCCACCAGCCATCATGTCGGCCTGCACCGCCTGCCCGCCCTGCTGCGCGGCTTCGCCGCACAACACCCGCAGGCGGCGCTGGACATCCAGTTCCTGGATTCGGAGCTGGCCTATGCCGCGGTGCTGCGCGGCGAGGTGGAGCTGGCGGTCACCACGCTGGCGCCGGACACGCGTGCGCCGTTGCGTGCACAACCGATCTGGCATGACCGCCTGCAGTTCGTGGTGGCGCCGGATCACCCGCTGGCCGCATTGCGCGCGGTGTCGCTGGAAGATGTGGTGGCGCATCCGGCGGTGCTGCCGGACCCGGGCACCTTCACCCATCGCATCGTCGCCGGCCTGTTCGCCGAACGCGCCCTGGTACCGAGCCTGCGCATGACCACTAATTATCTGGAGACGATCAAGATGCTGGTGTCGGTAGGCCTTGCGTGGAGCGTATTGCCGGAGCGCATGATCGACCATCAGATCGTGGCGCTGCCGCTGCCGGATGTGGCGCTGTCGCGCGAGCTGGGCTGCGTAACCCATGGCGGGCGCACCTTGTCGCGCGCCGCGCAGGCCTTTGTTGCCTTGTTGAACGCGCAGGCGGACCAGTTGCAGACGTGAGCGCGGCAGCGCCATGCCCCTGGCAACGCGACAGACTTACTGATCCACCAAGCGGTCGCGCCCCAGCCGCTTGGCCTGGTACAGACGGCGGTCCGCCAGCGCCAGCAATTCGCGGCGGCTCGGTGCTTCATGGCTCATCGCCATGCCCATGCTGGCAGTGCAGCGCACGGTCGTGCCCTGCGTCTCGATACCGATCGCAGCCAGCCGCTGGCGCATGCGCTCGAACAGCGCGCGTGCCTGTGCAACGTCCACGCCCACTGCCGCGAGCAGAAACTCTTCGCCACCGTGGCGCGCGGCGAAGCACTGCGCCTGATCCTGCTCGCTGAATGCTTCGCCGATCGCGCACAGCACCGCATCGCCGACCTCATGGCCGTACTCGTCGTTGATGCGCTTGAAGTGGTCGATATCCATCAGCACCAACGCCAGTGGGGGGCCACCGGCACGCGCATCGTCGAACCATTGCTGCAGGACACGCTCGGCCTCGCGCCGATTCGGCAAGGCGGTCAGCACATCGTGGCTGGCGCGGTATTCGAGTTGGCGCATCAGGGCTTCGCGCTCCTGGCTGGCCTGCTGCAGCGCGAGGTTCTTGTCACTCAGCTCACGTGTGCGTGCGTCGATCACCGTATTGAGTTGGCGCTGGCGGCGGCGATAACTGGCGGTGCGCCACAGATAGAGCCCGTAGATCAGGCTACACAGCCCGAGGATGCCCACGGAGATCACTTCGCCACGCCGCCACCACGGTGGCGCCAGTGCGATCACCAGGCTGGATTCGCCCACCAGCGCGGTCTGCCGCCAGTCCACCGGCAGCGACATCGCCTGGACGCGGAAACGGAAACGTCCCGGCGGCAGATTGGTGTAGACCGCCTCGCTGGCGCTGTCGGCGTCCACCCAGTCCGGGTCGAAGCCTTCCAGCCGGTAGCGGTAGCGCACCTTGTCCGGGCCACGGAAATTCAGCCCCGCATAGACAATGGCGATGCGCCGGGTCTCCGCGCCGAAGCGATGCAAGCCATTGAGCGGCTGCACCATGCCATCGACCAGCAGCCGCTCGAACACGATCGGCACGCGATGGCCTTGCAAGGTGCCCACGCGCGCCGGATCGATCACGCCCAGGCCCGCAGCGGTGGGAAACAGCAGCTGCCCGGACCGCGTCATCCAGCCAGCCGGTGCGCTGCTGCCGTTGCCCTGATTGCCGGGCATGCCGTCGCTGCGATCCACCACCTCCACACTCAACTGCTCGCGCGTGCCGGCATCGAGCTGGTCGAAGTCGCTGCGCGCGATGCGGAACACGCCATGGTTGCTCGACAACCAGAAATAACCACGCCCGTCATCGATCACCCGGAACACCTTGTCACGCGGCAACCCGACCCGGTGATCGTAGACGCGGAAGGTCTCTCCACTCAGGCGCAGCAGGCCGCGATCGCTGGCGATCCACAGGTCGCCTTTGGCATCGCGCAGGAAGTCGAAGGCGTTCTGCCCGGGAAAATCCTGCTCGCCCAGCCATGCGCGCGTGCTGCCATTTGCCGACAGCGCGGTCATGCCGCGATCGGTGCCGATCCACACATTGCCCTGCGTATCGCGATACAGCACCTGCACCGAGCCATCGGGTACGCCGTCGGCGGCGGTGTAGCGGCGTGCCTTGCCATCGCGCCATCGCACCAGCCCGGCCGTGGTGCCGATCCACAACGTCTCGCCATCGGGCAACACCGCGCGTACCGACAGCGAGGGCAGGCCCTCGGCTGCACCAATGCGCGCCAGCACGCGACCTCGCGCGTCCAGGCGCACCACGCCCTGGCTGTACGTGCCGGCCCAGACGCCGCCATCGCCGGCATCGGCCAGGGCCAGCACCGATTGCTCCAGCACGCGCCCGTCCTCGTTCGGCACCACCGACACGCGGCTGATCCGGTTGTTGTGCCAGCGATCCAGGCCCACCGCGCTGCCCACCCACACGGTGCCGTCGCCGGTCTGCAACACCGTGCGCACGTAGTCCGAGGCCAGGCCGTCTTCGTGGGTGACGCCATGCGCGGCGCCTTCGGCAATGCGGAACAGGCCATGCGTGCTGCCGACCCAGATCAGGCCCTCGGCGTCTTCCAGCAGCGCCGGGCTGGCGACGCCTGAAATGGCGATCTGTTCGTCCGGCGCATCCGCACCGCTGTGCACCACCAGCGTGCCCGACGGCAGGCTCATCCACAGATGCCCGCGCCGATCCAGCAGCAATGCATCCACCCGCTGGCCTTGCCGGAAACGCTGCAGCCCGCCGCCGCGGCTCCACCACCACACGCCGTCGTCGCCGGCGACCAGCAGGCCGTCCTGACGATCGCTGGCCAGCCGTCGCACCGGTGCGGCGCGCATGCCATGTGCCCTGCCCCAGGCCTCGGCCGCAATGCCATCGCGAGGCAGACGATAGAGCCCGACTTCGGTACCCACCCATAAATCGCCATCGGCATCGGCCGCCAGCGCGGTGATACGCGCGCGCGGCAGGCCGACCTGGCGACCGACGTCCACCACCCGCCCGTCCGGCTCGATGCGGTACAGCGTCTGCGGCGTACCTACCCACAACGCGCCATCGGCGCGTCGCAGCAATGCACTGACCGCCAGGTGCCGCGCCGACGCATCGCCCAGTTGCTGCCAGTGGCCATCCTGGTAGTGATAGACCCCATCGAAGGCGGTGCCGAACAACATCCCGCCGGTGCTGTCGCGCACCACCACGAACACGCCCCCCAGCTCGACGCCCGGTGTGTTCTGGCGGTCATACACGGTGAAGTCGCGGCCGTTGAAGCGCGCCACACCTTCCCAGGTGCCCAGCCAGATCAGGCCATCGGCGCCCTGCGCCACCGCATGCACCAGATTGTGCGGCAGGCCGTCGTCCATGCTCCAGCGCGTGACGGTGTGGTACGCGGTATGGGTCGGCGGCTGGGCACCGGCCGGCCAGACGCCGAACAGCACGCAGGCCAGCAGTGCCCATCGCCACAGCAGCCCGGTCCGCCGCACGCATGTGCTGCGGACGCAGCCCCTATGCGCATGCGTCCCGACCCTGTCCACGCTCCCCATCCCTTCGTGTGCTGAAAAAAGGTGCTGCCGACTTGCGCCAACACACCGTTAGTCAATCTATCACCGGGGGTTTTTCAACGCGCTAGGTGGATTCCCCACACCGATGGGATGCACCATGACACCGGGAGGCATTCAGGTGAAACAATTAACTACCATAACCAAGCTGGTGCGCAGCTAACACGTCGGCGCGACTGTTCCTGAGCGCTTCCATGCTTCCCATAGGCGACGAGTATAAATATAGAACCCGATGGTCTAGTATTGACGGTATGTCCAGCTCGCCCCCCCTCAAGTCCAAGGCCAGGAGCAACGGCCCCGGACGGCCCAAGGATCTTGGGAAACGCGCCGCCATTCTTGGCGCTGCCCGCACCATGTTCATGGAGCAGGGGTATGCCGGGGTCAGCATGGATGGCATTGCCGCCCAGGCGGGCGTGTCCAAACTCACCGTCTACAGTCATTTTGGCGACAAGGAGAGCCTGTTTTCAGAGGCGATCCGTGCGCAATGCCAGCACATGATGCCGGACGACCTGTTCGACCACGCCCCCGAGGGCGCGCTGCGCGATCAGCTGATCGAAATCGCCGACGCCTTCTTCGCCATGGTGAGCACCGAATCGGCCATCGCCACCCACCGCATGATGATGGCGCCCGGCACCGGCGATGTGCATGTGCGCGAGATGTTCTGGGCCGCCGGCCCCAAGCGAACCCAGCAGGCGCTTGCCGACTTCCTGTCCGCACGCGTGGCCGATGGCCAGTTGAAGATCGACGATGTGGCACGCGCCGCCTCCCAGTTCTTCTGCCTGCTCAAGGGCGAACTGTATGCGCTGATGATGTGCGGCCTGCACGGCCAACCCACCCGCGCGCAGGTGGACGAGCACCTGCAGGCCAGCGTTGATTTCTTTTTGAGGGCGTATGCGCCGCGCTGACAGCCCCCGGCCTTTGGTGGCGATGACTTCCGGCACTGCGCCGTTTGCCGGCGCGCAGCGATGCTAGATGCGCCAGTGGCCCCGTGCACCGTTAAAATGCCTGCCCCACCGCGTTGGATAACCGCACCATGACGATCGATTTCTCCCAGGCCCGCGAAAAGATGGTCGAACAGCAGATCCGGCCGTGGGACGTGCTGGACCTGCGCGTGCTCGACGTGCTGGCGCGCCTGCCGCGCGAAGCCTTCGTGCCCGAGGCCTACAAGACCCTGGCCTATGTCGATGTGGAAATCCCGCTGTCGGCCGGCCACAAGATGATGAAGCCGGTGGTGGAGGGCCGCATGTTGCAGGCACTGGATCTGCAGCCGGGCGAAGACGTGCTGGAAATCGGCACCGGCAGTGGGTTTTCCACCGCCTGCCTGGCCGCGCTGGCCCGTGAAGTGCTGAGCCTTGAGATCGACCCAGCCCTTGCCGCCGCTGCCCGCGCCAATCTGGATAGCAGCGGCCTGGGCAGCAACGTGCGTATCGAAACCGCCGATGTGTTCGGCTGGCAGAGCGAACGCCGCTTCGATGCCATCTGCGTGACAGGCGCGGTCGATACGCTGCCGACCCAGTGGCTGCAGTGGCTGCGCCCGAACGGGCGCCTGTTCGTGGTCCGCGGTCACGAACCGGTGATGGAAGCGGTCCTGGTCCGTGGCGACGTCAACGCTCCGCGCATCGAATCGTTGTTCGAAACCGACCTCGCCTATCTCCAGGGCGCCGCACCGACGCCCCGATTCCAATTCTGATTCCCAAGGAAGCTTCCCCGATGATCCGCCGATCCCTCGTCCTGGCGCTGGCCGCCGCCCTGTCTCCGATGGCTGCGAACGCCACCGATCTGCTGCAGGTCTACGAAATGGCCCGCAACGGCGATCCGCAGCTGGCAGTGGCCGAGTCCACCCGCCTGGTCAACCGGGAAGGTCAGGTGCAGGCGCGCGCGGCGTTGTTGCCGCAGCTGGACGGCACCGCCGGGTACACCCAGTCGCATCGCGAGCTGGAAGGCGTGGACGGCCGCTCCACCACCAAGCAACGCCAGTATGCGATCCAGGGTAACCAGACCATCTTCAACTGGGCGCAGTTCGCCAATCTGCGTGCGCAGCGCGAGGTGGCCAAGGCGGCAGACTTCACGCTGGAATCGGCCAACAACGACCTGATCACCCGCACCTCGGCGGCGTATTTCCAGGTCCTGGTCGGCATAGAATCGCTGGCGGCGGCAGAGACCAACGAAGCGGCTGCCAAGAAGCAGTTCGATTACGCCGACAAGCGGCTGGAAGTGGGCCTGGCCCCGATCACCGACGTGCACGAAGCGCGCGCCCAGTACGACCAGGCGCGTGCCGACACGATCAATGCGCGCAACACATTGAAGGATTACTACCAGGCCTTGACCGAACTCACCGGCCAGCCTGTTACGTCCTTGCGCGCACTTCCCGAAGATTTCCGCCCCGAAGTCCCGGCGGCGTACAGCAATGTCGATCAGTTGGTGGCCACTGCCATCGCCGACAACCCGGCGCTGAAGTCGCAGCAGTTGCAGGTCAGCGCGGCCGAGGCACAGGTCAATGCCGCACGTGCGGGCCATTACCCGACCTTGAACCTCGGTGCCAATGTCGGCCGCAGCAACAGCTGGGGAGGCGCAGGCACCATCGATCAGGCCGCAGGCAACTTCACCACGCAGGGTCGCGATATCGACACCGACTCGATCGGCCTTACGCTGTCGATTCCGATCTTTGCCGGCGGTGCTACCCAGTCGGCCGTGCGCCAGGCGTTGTCACGCCGCGATATCCAGCAGGACACCTACGAGCAGCAGAAGCGCGCGCTGGACCGCAATACGCGCAACGCCTACCAGACCGTGGTTGCCGGCATCAGCGAAGTGGAAGCGCGCCGCCTGGCCGTGGTCTCCGCGCAGGCCGCATACGACGCCTCGCAGGTCGGCCTGGAAGTCGGCACGCGCACCGTGCTGGACGTGGTACAGAACCAGCGCACCCTGTTCCAGGCACAGCTGAACTACGCGCAGTCGCGCTACAACTTCCTGCAGAACCGCCTGCTGCTGGGCCAGGCGATCGGCAAGCTCAACATCACCGACCTGCAGGATGTGAACCGGCTGCTGTCGCAGGATGCCGAGTCCAAGCTGCAGGGCAGTGGCTCGCTGCAGTAAGACACGCTAATAGAAGACGCAAAAGGCGGGCGCAGGCCCGCCTTTTTTGTGCGTGATACAACCGCATCTAGCTGGCTGCGTGCGATAGCTGCGATGACTGCCAGAACCGGAGCGGCTGAACAGTGATATCTCGGTAGGCTTGTGGGCTTGGACGCTATGCATGCGTCGGTTGCAGGCGACTGATCTGCGGGTTGGCTGCAGGGCCCTTGCCCGCCCACCATCGCGGGACACGCTGCAAGTACGTCCTTGTAACTCCTACTCGGCATCCATGCCGCTCAAGGTCCCGCGACGGTAGGCGGGCAAGGACCAGTCGAGATGGTCGGTATGCAGGTTTGCAAGCAATTTCAACAAAGCAACCGGCTAACTCTCTGGTGCGGTGTCCTCGCCGGTTGCGGGACCGTGTGGCGGCGGCATGGATGCCGCCACCGAGCCTCCACGGACGGATTCACGGCGTGTCCCGCGAGCGGCGAGGGCACCGCACGCTCGACCAATGCGGCTTGAGACTCTCCAGATGACGCCCAAAGCGGCTGATAACACGACTGCGCGATCGCCACGTTTTGTTGGTCGATCCAAGACCGCTTGATGGCGCACCTCAGCATGACTGCGACAAGATCACTGCAACGCTGCAGCGCGAGCGGCGCAGTGACATCCTCAGGACGCGGCACCCTCGCTCACCACCGGCGGCAGGTGCGGCGCGATCTGCACCAGCGTCCGCGTCACAGCGCCCTTGCCATTGGCGACCAGTGCCAGCCCTGCGGCGGCCATCGCTTCACGCTGGGCAGGGTCGCCGAGCAGGCGCGCGAGATCGTGATACACGCTGTCGGCATCTTCGCAGATGGTCACCGCCTCGGCCTCGCGCATGCGCCGCGAAATCTCCGAGAAATTATGCAGATGCGGGCCGGTGACGGCCGGCGTGCCGACCGCCGCCGGTTCGAGCAGATTGTGCCCGCCGATCGGTTGCAGACTGCCGCCGACGAAGGCGACCTGCGCGCAGGCGTAGAAACTCATCAGCTCGCCCAGGGTATCGATGACAAACACCTTGTCGCGCGCCTGCGGCCATTGCTGGGTCTTGCGCGTGGACACGGCCCAGCCACGCTCGCGCGCCACGGCCTCGACCTTGGGAAAGCGCTCCGGATGGCGCGGAGCCCATAACATCAGCAGATCAGGAAACTGCAGCAGCAGGCGCGCATGGATGTCGGCCACGGCCGCTTCCTCGCCTTCGTGCGTGCTGGCGGCAATCCACACCGGCCGCGTTGCCGGCACATGCGTATGGAACTGCGCGACCAGCGCCTGCAACTGCGCTGGCGCGGCGATATCGAATTTGAGATTGCCCAGCGCGATCACCTGGTCGGGCCGCGCACCCAGCGTGATGAAGCGTTCGGCATCGTCGTGCGACTGCGCCGCCACGCAGGTGACGCTGCGCAGCGCACGGCTGATCAACGGCGCCAGCAGGCGATAGCCACGCAGCGAGCGCGCCGACAGCCGCGCATTGAGGATGTACACCGGAATCCTGCGGTCGCGGCAGCCGAACAACATGTTCGGCCACAGCTCGGTTTCCAGGATCAATGCCAGGCGCGGGCGGAAATGCTCCAGGAAGCGGCCGACGCTGCCGGGCACGTCGTAAGGCAGATACACGTGGTCCACCGCATCGCCCCAGACCGCGCGCACACGCTCGGAGCCGGTGGGGGTGATGGTGGTGATGACCCAACGGATATCCGGGCGCTGCGCACGCAAGGCGTTGACCAGCGGCGCGGCGGCATTGACCTCGCCCACCGACACCGCATGCACCCACACGCGCGGGCGACCGCAGGCATGCGTGTAGGAGGCATAGCGCTCGTTCCAGCGGTTGAAGTATTCGCGGACGCGAAAACCGCGCCACACCAGGTGGTACACCGTTACCGGCAGCAACAGGTACAACAGCGCCGAGTACAGCCCGCGCAACAGCCATTCGATCGGGTCTTTCCGCATGCGTGCAGGATACGGGAGCGCCCACACGTGCGCATGTGCACGCTGCCAGGCGCACGCAATCACTTAGAATTAGGCCATGTCCGAGCCCGCCAACGTCGCCGTCCGCCCTTCCCTGCGCAATCCCAGGCACTGGCCGATGTACCTGGGCCTTGCCGTCATGGTGATCGCCGGACGCCTGCCCTGGATGCTGCAGCGTGCGCTGGGACGTGGCGTGGGCTGGATCGCGATGCGCCTGGCCGGCACACGTCGGCGTGCGGCCGAGGTCAATCTCAAGCTGTGTTTTCCCGAACAGGACGATGCCTGGCGAGCGCGGCTGTTGCGCGATAGTTTCGATGCGCTGGGCGTGGGGCTGTTCGAATTCGCACGCGCCTGGTGGGGCAGCATCGATGCGATCCGCCCGGGCGTGCAGGTCGAAGGCCTGGAACACCTGCAGCGCCTGCAGGAACAAAAACGCGGCGTGTTGCTGGTGTCCGGCCACTTCATGACGCTGGAAATGTGCGGGCGGCTGCTGTGCGACCACGTGCCGTTGGCCGGCATGTACCGCAAGCACCGCAACCCGGTGTTCGAATGGGCGGTCAAACGCGGGCGGCTACGCTATGCCACGCACATGTTCGCCAACGAGGATCTGCGCGCCACCATCAAGCATCTCAAGCGCGGCGGTTTTCTGTGGTATGCGCCGGATCAGGACATGCGCGGCAAGGACACGGTGTTCGTGCCGTTCTTCGGGCATCCGGCCTCCACCATCACCGCCACCCATCAACTGGCGCGACTGACCGGCTGCGCGGTGGTGCCGTACTTCCATCGGCGCGAGGGTGGCCGCTACCTCCTCAAGATCGCACCGCCGCTGGCAGACATCCCCTCCGACGATGTGATCGCCGATACCACGCAGGTCAATGCGGCGATCGAGGACATGGTGCGCGAGGCGCCGGACCAGTACCTGTGGATCCATCGGCGCTTCAAACGCCAACCGGGTGGGCGCAGCGATTTTTATCGTTGATATCGCGTGTTTGGAAGCATGCGATGCGTGCAGCCGCAGCACCGCAAGGATGCAACTGGCGTCAGCGCGGCGGCGGCTGATCTGCGTCGTCGTTGAGCAAGGCACCGGCATACAGGCCGGCCAGCATCAGGCTCAGCCCACCCCAGAAGCTGGAATAGAACGCCAGATGCGTGTTGAGCGGGAACACCGTGGCCACCAATGCGATCATCGCCGGGCGTGCCTGCTCGCGCGCCGCCAGGCTGGAATAGCGCCACGCGCGCCAGGCCTGCGCCGCACCGGCCAGCCACAGCAGCAACCCGATCACCCCGGTTTCGGCCAGGATTTCCAGCACGATCTGGTGCGCATGGAAGGCCGGTCCGTCGCCCCAGGCCGGCGCCTGCGCGGGTGCCGGATTGCAGGCCGGATACGCCTGCCGGAAGCCGCGTGCGCCCACGCCATTGAGCGGATGTGCGCGAATCATGCACAGCGCCGCGCCCCAGATCTGCGCACGCCCGGACAAGGCCTGGTCCACACCCTGTTCGCCATCGCTGAAGGCCAGCGCGGTGCGCTGGATCCGCTCGCGCGCCTGCGGCGCCACCGCCACCACGCCAGCCGCCAGCAGCGCACCGACCACCGCCACCGCAAGCAGGCGGCGGCCACCCAGCAGCTGCCAGCCGGACAGCAGCACGATCACGCCGTAAGTGATCCACGACGCGCGTGAACCCGCCAGCACCAGCACCACGCCGACCGCCGCCGCAGCGCCCGCCCAGGCCCAGGCATTGCGCCGCCCCAGCGCCAGCAACAGGAAGGGTGACAGGCTCGCAAGCGTCTGACCGAACTTGAGATTGCATGGCCCCAGCACGCCGCTGAGGCGGTCGACCAGGGCCAGCTCCTGCGGCGTGCACAGGCCATGCCCGCTGATCAGCTGCTTGATCTGATCCAGGCCGAAGAACAACGGGCTGCTGCCGAGCACGGCCTGCAGCAGCGCATCCAGTGTCCACACCCCGCCGATCACCGCCAGGCCGGTGAAGGTGCGCCGACGCCGCTGCGCATTGGCCACCGCGATCGCGCACAACCACATGAACGGCAGATAGCGCAGATCGGTGGCCGACTTGCGCAGCGCGCGACCCACGTCCACCGCATCGAACGCTGACAGCATCTGCGGCAACCAGTACGCGAAGAACAGCACGCTGGTCAGCGCCCAGGCCGCACCACTGAGCAGCCGGGTGCCGCCACGGAAGCGTGCATGCAGCAGGCGATACGCCGCGAACAGCGCGCCCAGCGACAACACCGTCTCGGCCAGCCCGGGCGTGGGCCACAGCGCCACGAACAGGACCACCCACAGCGGCGCCCAGCGACCGGCATCGGGCGTCAGCACGGACGCAGGTGGGATGGCCTCAGCGGCGGAGTTCGTCATAGACCTTCAGGGTGGCCGCTTGCATGGCCTGCAACGTATAGGGAAGCACGGCAGGCGGTGTCGGCGCCTGCTGCAGCAAATGGAGCGCCTGGGTACGCAGGGCATGGGCATCGAAGGCAGGCACGGCGCCGCCGGGTTGCAACTCGGCCAGTAGCTCGCCGACGCCGCCATGCGCCCAACCCAGCACTGGCCGGCCCACCGACAGGGCCTCCACCACGGTGCGGCCGAAGGCCTCGGGTTTGCGCGACAGCTGCAGCACCAGATCGCTGGCGGCATAGGCCTCGGCGATGCGTGCGGTGGGTTCGGTGAAGGTGACCGCCTCGGCCACGCCCAGCCTAGTGGCCTCGGCTTCCAGCTCGCGCAGATAGGTTTCGCGGCCCGGCTCGCGCGCGCCCGGCAGCCACAACCAGGCCGGCACGCCGGCAGCGCGTACGTCGGCGAGCAGTTGCAGACCGTCGGCATGCCCCTTCAGGCGGGTACCGCGCCCGGGCAGCAGCAGCAGTGGCGCATCGGCCGGCAAGCCGGGCAGCATGCTCTGTGCCCAGGTGCGCGCGCGGCGATCCGGATGCGGGCGACGCGGAAACTGCGCGATATCGACACCGCGCGGGATTGTGCGCAGGCGCGCGGTGTCGGTCTGCGGATAGTGCGTGCAGACGTACTCGCGCACCGTCTGCGAAACGCAGATCACCCGCTCGCCATAGGTCATCACCGCGCTGTAGCGGCTGGGCGAGTTGAGCCCGTGCACGGTGGTGACAAAGCGCGGCCGCGTGGCTGGCGGCATGCCGCGCAACGCGTACCAGCCCAGCCAGGCCGGCAGGCGCGAACGCGCATGCACGATGTCGGCCCCCAGTTCGGCGAACAGCCGGCGCAGGCCGACCACATGGCGCAAGGTCAGCAACGACTTGCGTCCGATGTCCAGGGTGAGATGTTCGCCGCCCGCCTCCAGCAGCGGCTGGACCAGGCGACCGCCGGCCGACACCACCACCGCGCGGTGGCCGGCGCGCACCAGCGCAGCGGCGATTTCCAGGGTGGAGCGCTCTACGCCACCGGACTGCAGCGCCGGCAGCAGTTGCACCACGGTCAGGCGGTGCATCCGGCCAGGATCAGTCGGCGAGCACGAACAACGCGCCGCAATACGGGCACTTGGCTTCGCAGTTGGGTTCGTCTTCGATCGGCAGATACACACGCGGATGCGAGTTCCACAACGCCATCTGCGGCGTCGGGCAGCTCAGCGGCAGATCGCTGCGATGCACGGTGTAACGCGATTCGGCATTGGCGGGCGCGGTGGCGGTCTGGCTCATGGCGGCACGATCGTAGAGACAAGGCAGAGCGCGGATTCTAGCAGCCTGCGTGGTGATCGGCCCATTGACCGGCCACACCGGTTCGGGTGGTGATGCTCTCAACGCCAGCCGGGCGCCAACGTGGGGAGCGATGCGCCAGCTCCGGCATGGCCTGGCCCCGTGCTGGCCCGCCAGCGCAAGGCAGCACCAGGCAGCCACACCCGACCATCGCGCTTATCATCGGCGGACACTTGCGCACCGACCACAGCTTGCGCCCTGTGCCCGGGTCGCCTGCATCGGCCGGCCGGACCTGCCCTGCGGCATCGCACCAAGGAGACATCGCCACGTGACCTCGTCTGTTGTGCTGCTGCATCCGCGTGACCTGTGGTTCCGGCTGGTTGTTGCCCTGGGCGTCGCTGCGCCGTTGTCGGTGAGTGCGGCGACCGGGTTGTCGACCTCGTTCGAAGCCGGGCAACCGTTGCCGGTGAGCGCGGCGGCAGGCGATGTGCAGATTGCCATCGGCACCGGTCCGGCTGCGCCGTATGCGGCCAAGCCCAACGCCGGCTACAGCGGTGCGCATGCGATGCGGTATCAAAGTCATGCCGCAGGTGGGCGGCGCACCCTGTTTACCGCCGATGTCCCGATCGGTGCCGATACGACGCTGTCGTGGCTGGTATTGCCCGAGAGCGTGGGCGGCGAGCATGTGGCATCGACCTATGTGTCGCTGGATCTGCTGCTGGACGACGGCACACGCATGTCGGCCAGCACTGCGCGGGATCAACATGGCGTCGCGCTAGCTGCGCGGGCGCAAGGCGAGTCGAAGACGCTGTATCCGCAGCAATGGGCGCGCAAGGCGGTGCGGCTGGGCGAGGTGCCTGGCCTGCGTGGGCGCCGTGTACGTGCGATCGAGCTGGACGTTGCGCCGCCCGCAGGCGCGACCAGTGCCGGTTGGATCGACGATATCGCGCTTGCCGAGGTACCGCTGACGCCGGCAACGCGTCCGTCGGATTGGGTGCTGACCACGCGCGGCACGCAGTCCAATGGCACGTTCTCGCGCGGCAACAATTTCCCGGCAACGGCAGTGCCGCATGGCTTCAACTTCTGGACGCCAGTGACCGATGCGGGCACGCTGACCTGGTTGTATCGCTGGAACGAACATAACCACACGGACAATCGCCCGCGCCTGCAGGCGTTGTCGCTCAGCCATCAGCCCAGCCCGTGGATGGGCGACCGCCAGACCTTTCAGGTGATGCCGTCGCTGGCCGCCGGCGTGCCGCCAGCCGATCGCAAACAACGTGCACTGGCGTTTTCGCACACCAATGAAACTGCGCGCCCCTATCGCTACGCGGTGCAGCTGGACAACGGGATCCAGGCCGAGATCGCGCCGACCGACCATGCCGCGCTGTTCCGCTTTCGCTTCCCGGCGCAGGGCGATGCCAATCTGGTGTTCGACAATGTGGACGCGCGTGGCGGGCTGCGCCTGGATGCGGCGACACAGACGCTCTCCGGCCATACCGATGTGCGCAGCGGGCTGTCGACCGGCGCCACGCGCATGTATGTCCATGCCAGCTTCGACACGCCGTGGAAGACCAGCGGCCTGAGCGACACCGGCCGGCCGACGGGCTGGATCAAGTTCGATGCGAGCAGCTCGCGGCAGGTGCAGATGCGTATTGCCACCTCGCTGATCTCGCTGGATCAGGCCAGGCACAACCTGGCACTGGAAATCGCACCGCAGGCAACGTTCGAGCAGGTCGCCGCGCGTGCGCAGCAGGCCTGGGATACGTTGCTGGGGCGCCTGGAGGTGCCCGACGCCACCGCCGACCAGAAGACCACGCTGTACTCCAACCTGTACCGGCTGCACCTGTATCCCAACTCCGGCCATGAGAACGTCGGCAGCGCCAGTGCCCCGGACTGGCGTTATGCCAGCCAGAGCAGTTGGTCGGACGACAACATCGATGGCAGCGCGGTGCGCAGTTTTGCGCCGATCCGCGATGGCCGGGTCTACGTCAATAACGGCTTGTGGGACACCTTTCGCACCGCGTGGCCGGCGTACGCCTTGTTCGCGCCCGACGACGCCGGCGCGCTGGTGCAGGGCTTTCTGGAGCAGTCGCGCGCGGGCGGCTGGGTGGCGCGCTGGTCGTCGCCCGGGTATGCCGATCTGATGGTCGGCACCAGTTCCGACGTGGCCTTTGCCGATGCCTGGCGCAAGGGCGTGCAGGGCTTCGATCCGGTCGAGGCGTATGTTGCCGCACGCAAGAACGCCACCGTGGTGGCGCCCGACAGGCACGTCGGCCGCAAGGGCATGGCGCGTTCGACCTTTCGCGGTTATGCCGATACCGACACCCACGAAGGCATGTCGTGGTCGATGGAAGGCGCGCTCAACGACTTTGGTATCGCCAACATGGCCGATGCGCTGGCCACGCAGGCGAAAACAGCCACGGCGCGCGAGCGTTACGCGACCGAGGCTTTGTATTTCCGTCATCGCGCGGCGGGCTATTCGGCCTTGTTCGATCCGGCGACCGGGTTCTTCCAGGGCCGCACACCGGACGGCCACTGGCGCGTGGACGCGGCACGGTACGATCCGCGCGTCTGGGGCCACGATTACACCGAGTCCAGCGGCTGGACGTTTGCGTTCACCGCACCGCACGACGGTGAAGGCCTCGCGGCGTTGTATGGAGGACGCGCGGGCCTGGCAGCGAAACTGGATACGTTCTTTGCCACCCCCGAGACCGCCGAGGCCAGGTTCGCCGGCTCCTACGGCACCACCATTCACGAGATGACCGAAGCGCGCGATGTGCGCATGGGCATGTATGCGCACAGCAACCAGACCGCCCACCATATCCCGTGGATGTATCTGTACGCCGGGCAGCCATGGAAGACGCAACGCATCACCCGCGAGATCCTGGCGCGCCTGTACCTGGGCAGCGAGATCGGCCAGGGCTATCCCGGTGATGAGGACAACGGCGAAATGTCGGCGTGGTATCTGTTCGCGGCACTGGGCCTGTATCCGTTGCGCATGGGTGCGCCGGAATACGTGATCGGCTCACCGCTGTTCAAGCATGCCAGCGTGCGGTTGCCCGATGGCGGGAGGCTGACGGTCAATGCGCCGCAGAATTCGCCGCAGAACGTGTACGTGCAATCGCTCAAGGTCAACGGAAAGCCCTGGCGCAAGACCTGGTTGCCGCATGCGGACATCGCCAGGGGTGCGACGCTGGACTTCGTGATGGGGCCTGCGCCCTCGCGCTGGGGCACCGGGCCGAACGATGCGCCACCGTCGCTGACCCCTGCGGGGCAACGCCCTGCCCCGCTGCGGGATTTGCTCACAGACACGGCGCGCATCACGCTGGCCGATGGTGGCGAGGTCGCTGCCCTGCATGACGACGATGCGGGAACGGTCGCTGCAGTTGCATCGACATCGACGCTGACGCTCAGTGGCATGGCGCGCGGCACGCCGACGCTCTACACACTGACCAACGGCAATGCGGCCATTGCGGCCAGTGGATGGACGCTGGAAGCGCGTGCGGCCGATGGTGCGTGGACGGTGGTCGATCAGCGCCGCGAGGAAACGTTCGACTGGCCGTTGCAGACGCGGCCGTTTCGTATTGCCGCACCTGGTGCGTATACCGAGTATCGGCTGCGATTCAGTGCGCCTGCGAAAGTGCAGCTGGCGGAGATCGAGTTGCTGGGAGCGGAGCGTGCGGTGCGTTGAGGCGGAGGTTTATCGAAACGACGGTCGCACTGCTTTTTTTGAGGCAAGTGGGCTACCGCGCACGCATGCACTCAATCTAGATTCGCGTGATTGGCGCCGGAGCCAGGTCCGCTGCAACGTCAGCAGTTCTGGTGAACCGTACCCTCACCCCAACCCCTCTCCCGGGGGGAGAGGGGCTTTGAGCGATGCCTATGGTGCGGCTGGCGGGTAGGTTTTCGGTGTTTTCCCGGTGCGCGGGTCAGCTACTGCTCTTGTCGCCAGCACTCTTCTCGGCATCGCGCTGCCGGCGGATCTGCGCATCCACCGCCGCGATCGCGGTCATGTTCATCACCCGGCGCGAGGTGGCGCTGGTGGTGAGGATGTGCACAGGCTTGGAGATGCCCATCAGGATCGGGCCGATCGCCACGCCGTCGGTGAACACGCGCACCAGGTTGTAGGCGATGTTGGCCGCTTCCAGGTTCGGCAGCACGAACAGGTTGGCACGGCCCTTGAGCGTGCTGTTGGGCATGATCTGCTTGCGCAGCGCCTCGTCCCAGGCGGTGTCGCCCTGCATTTCGCCATCGATGTTGAGCTCGGGCTTGCGCTTGAGCAGGGCCTCGCGCACCTGGCGCATCTTCAGCGCATCGCGCGAGTCGTGGCTGCCGAAGTTGGAGTGCGACAGCAGCGCGATGTTGGGTTCGATGCCGAACAGCTTCAGGCGGTACGCGGCCTGCAGCGTGGCTTCGACCACCTGCTCGACGGTCGGGTCTTCCTGCACATGCGTGTCCAGGAAGAAGAACACGCCCAGCTGGTTGATCACGCCGGTCATCGCCGAGGTGGAGCTCACTCGCGGTTCCAGCGGAATCACGCTGCGGGCGTAGCCCAGCTTCTTGTGGAAGCGGCCGACCACACCCGACAGCATCGCATCGGCTTCGCCACGCGCCACCATCACCGCGGCGATCAGGGTCGGACGCGAGCGCATCAGTTCCTTGGCGGCAGTGACGGTCACGCCGCGACGCTCGGTGAGCGCGTGGTAGTACTGCCAGTATTCGTTGAAGCGGGGATCGTCGAGGATGTTGGTGATCTCGAAATCCACCCCGGCCGTCAGGCGCAGGCCCATGCGCTCGATGCGCGCCTCGATCACGTCCGGGCGGCCGATCAGGATCGGGAACGCCAGGCCTTCGTCGACCACGTTCTGCACCGCGCGCAGCACCACTTCCTCTTCGCCCTCGGCATACACCACGCGCTGCTTGTCGGCGCGCGCACGGTCGTAGACCGGCTTCATCATCAGGCTGGTGCGGTAGACGAACTGGCCGAGCTTGTCGCGATAGGCCTCCATGTCGGTGATCGGGCGCGTGGCCACGCCCGAATCCATCGCTGCCTGCGCAACCGCCGAAGACAGCTCCACCAGCAGGCGCGGGTCCAGCGGACGCGGAATCAGGTATTCCGGGCCGAAACTCGGAGTCTCGCCACCGTAGGCCGCGCCCAGGTCGGAGGCCTCGCGCCGCGCCATCGCCGCAATCGCCTTGACGCAGGCGATCTTCATTTCCTCGTTGATGCCGGTGGCGCCCACGTCCAGCGCGCCGCGGAACAGATACGGGAAGCACAACACGTTGTTGATCTGGTTCGGGTAGTCCGACCGGCCGGTGCCGATGATGCAGTCCGGACGCACCGCCTTGGCCGCTTCCGGGGTGATTTCCGGGTTGGGATTGGCCAGCGCGAAGATCACCGGCTGGCGCGCCATGCTGGCGACCATTTCCGGCTTGAGGATGCCGGCCGCCGACAGGCCCAGGAAGATGTCCGCGCCCTCGACGATCTCGGCCAGGGTGCGCTTGTCGGTGTCGCGCCCGTAGCGCTGCTTGTCCGGGTCCAGGTCGGTGCGGCCCGTGTGGATCACGCCGTCGCGGTCCAGCGCCAGGATGTTCTCCGGCTTCAGGCCCAGCGAGACCAGCATGTTGACGCAGGAGATGCCGGCCGCGCCCATGCCGGTGGTGGCCAGCTTGACCTCTTCGATCTTCTTGCCGGTGACCACCAGTGCGTTGAGCACGGCGGCGCCGACGATGATCGCGGTGCCGTGCTGGTCGTCATGGAACACCGGGATGTTCATGCGCTCGCGCAGCTTGCGCTCGACGATGAAGCACTCCGGCGCCTTGATGTCTTCCAGGTTGATGCCGCCGAAGGTCGGCTCCAGGCTGGCGATGATGTCGACCAGCTTGTCCGGGTCGTTCTCGTTGATCTCGATGTCGAACACGTCGATGCCGGCGAACTTCTGGAACAGCACGCCCTTGCCTTCCATCACCGGCTTGGAGGCCAGCGGGCCGATATTGCCCAGGCCCAGCACCGCGGTGCCGTTGGTGATCACCGCCACCAGATTGCCGCGCGCAGTGAGCTCGCTGGCCTGGGTGGGTTCCTCGACGATCGCCTCGCAGGCGAAGGCCACGCCCGGCGAATACGCCAGCGACAGGTCGCGCTGGGTCAGCATCGGCTTGGTCGCGGTGACCTTGATCTTGCCGGCCGGCTGCTGGCGGTGGTAGTCGAGGGCGGCCTGTTTGAAGTCGTCGTTGGACATCGGCGTTGTGGGTCTCGAAGGCGCAGGAGGGCTGAATTCTACCCCCCTGCCTGAACATGGGCCTGTCGCGCAGCTGTCGCGGCGGCAGGAAGATCGCATGCCACAACGCGTCATGCATTGCGGCCGGTGCTGACTGGATGTGGAAACGGCCCTGCATCCCGCCGGCAGCGCCGACGGAATACAGGGCCGTAGGAAGCATCAGCGCGCGCTGATCGGGGCGACGACGTCGGTCGAGGCCACCGGTGCCTGCAGCGGCGGCGAGCCGCCATCCAGCACCAGCTTGAGCTGATCGCGGTCCAGCGCATTTTCCCAGCGCGACACCACCACCGTGGCGACCGCGTTGCCGATGAAGTTGGTCAGCGAGCGGCACTCGCTCATGAAGCGGTCCACGCCCAGGATCAGCGCCATGCCGGCCACCGGCACGTCCGGCACCACCGACAACGTGGCGGCCAGGGTGATGAAGCCGGCGCCGGTCACGCCGGCCGCACCCTTGGAGCTGAGCATCGCCACCGCCAGCAGGGTGATCTGCTGACCCAGGGTCAGGTCCACGTTGGTGGCCTGGGCGATGAACAAGGCGGCCAGGGTCATGTAGATGTTGGTGCCATCCAGGTTGAACGAGTAACCGGTCGGCACTACCAGGCCCACCACCGACTTCTCGCAGCCGGCCTTTTCCATCTTCTCCATCAGCGAGGGCAGCGCCGACTCCGATGAGGAGGTGCCCAGCACCAGCAGCAACTCGGCCTTGAGATAGCGGATCAGCTTGAGCACCGAAAAGCCGCACAGACGGCAGACGATGCCCAGGATCACCAGCACGAAGAACAGCGAGGTCAGGTAAAACGAGCCCACCAGCCAGGCCAGGTTGACCAGCGATTCCACCCCGTACTTGCCGATGGTGAAGGCGATCGCACCGAATGCACCGATCGGCGCGGCCTTCATCAGCATGTGCACCAGGCGGAACACCGGCGCGGTCAGCGCTTCCAGAAAGCTCAGCACCGGGCGGCCACGCTCGCCGACCAGGGCCAGCGCGATGCCGAACAGCACCGCCACGAACAGCACCTGCAGGATGTTGCCATCGACGAACGCGCTGACCAGCGTGGCCGGGATGATGTCCATCAGGAAGCCGACCAGGCTCAGCTCGTGCGACTTCTGCACGTAGGTGTTGACCGCGCTCTGATCCAGCTCGGCCGGGTTGATGTTCATGCCGGCGCCGGGCTGCACCACGTGCGCCACGATCATGCCCACGATCAACGCCAGCGTGGAGAAGAACAGGAAGTAGGTCATCGACTTGGCGAAGACCCGGCCCACCGTCTTGAGGTGGGTCATGCCGGCGATGCCGGTGACGATGGTCAGGAAGATCACCGGGGCGATGATCATCTTCACCAGCTTGATGAAGGCATCGCCCAGCGGCTTGAGGCTTTCGGCGAAGGCCGGCTCGAAGTGGCCCAGCAGGGCACCTAGGACGATCGCCACCACTACCTGGAAGTACAGCTGACGGTAAAACGGGACGGGCGCCGGCAAGGGGCCGGCAGGCTTGCTGATGTGCATGACGCCACTCCGAGGGAACATAGAGGGGGCCTGAGCAGGCACCCGGTGCGGGCATTCTGGCCGTACGTCACAGCCCGAGCCGATAGCCCATTGGTACTACGCACTGTCCCCGGGCTGAACGTCGCCTTACACTTCAGCCGCGCCACCACCGGCCGTTAATTTCGTTTAACGCAGACACCGATTCCTGTGTTGTTGGCCGTCCGGAACCTGCGCGCTTGCTGAAGCTGTTCAGTGCGACCGCCATGGCAGGACGCCCGGCCCCTTCTCCTTGCCGAAGACCACACCTATGCGCCTCAATCCGCTCGTTCTCGCGTTGGCCATCGCCGCCGCGCCCGCTGCCGCCAATGCGGCCACCTCGCTGGAAAACTGGCCAACCAAGTACACCTTCGGTGATGGCACCGAGCTCGGCCTGACCGGCAACTACGCCTACGACGACAACAACTTCTCCGGCGACGACCGCCTGGAAGACCGCACCGATTTCCGCCGCAAGGAATTCGGTGCCACGCTCAAGAAGAAGGGCGTCTACGACGCCATGGTGTATTTCGACTTCGAAGCCAAGCTGTGGCTGGACGTGTTCTTCCGCGTCGAGACCAAGGCCCTGTTCGGCCAGGATTACGGTCGCGTGCGGATGGGCTACATGAAGGTGCCGGTGGGCCTGGAAGCGGTGCAGAGCTCGCGTGCGGGCAGCTTCATGGAACTGGGCCTGCCGGTCCAGGCGGTGTTCCAGGGCCGTCGCACCGGCGTGGAATGGACGCTGGAGCGCCAGCAGTATCTGCTGCAGGCCGGCGCGTACGGCGGCAAGGATCTGCAGGGCGACAACCCGGGCACCACCCAGGCCGTGCATGCCGCCTGGACCCCGTTCAAGGCCGAAGGCGACGTGCTGCATCTGGGCCTGGCCGGCTCGGTGGAAAACCCGCGCGGCTTCAGCGACGGCCGCGGCGTGTCGTTCAGCCCGCGCGTGCGCCTGCGTGCCCGCCCGGAGGCCGGCCTGACCGACGTGCGCCTGATCGACACCGGCACCATTCTCGATGTGGACCACGTGATCCGCGCCGGCGTGGAAGCGGTGTGGATCCACGGCCCGTTCTCGCTGCAGAGCGAAGCGCTGCGCGCCGAGGTGGCGCGTAACGACAACCTGCCGCATTACATCGCGCAGGGCCAATACCTCTACGGCACCTGGACGCTGACCGGCGAATCGCGCACTTATGCCGGCGGCGTCCCGGGCAACATCAAGCCGGCGCACGACTACGGCGCGGTCGAGCTGACCGCCCGCTACAGCCGCCTGGACCTGGAAGACAACCGCGTCAGCGGCGGCCGCCAGCACGACACCACCATCGGCGCCAACTGGTACCTCACCAGCCACTTCAAGTTCCAGGCCAACTACAGCTGGGTGGATGCCACGCGCAACGGCGTGCATGAAACCCCGCACGTGATGGAGTTGCGCGCGCAGGTGCAGTTCTAAGGCTGATTGCGCAGAGGTGACCCGGGCCGTGTCGGCCGCGCGTTGCCTTCGCCTGACCGCTTCAACGCGGTAAGGCGGCAACCCAACCCAGCGCACGTGCCCCTGCGGCCGCCTCCTTTCGGGGATGCGGCCGCAGGCGTTTGTGGGTGCGGCCGTGTCGGCGCCTGGCGCGGGCCCTGTGCCGCCAGCTCCACGATGCAGCGGCGCACCGCCATACTTGTCGGCATGTACGCCTCGCAACGCCGCCGTCTGCTGCTCACCCTGACCATCGTGTTGGGCGGCATGCTGGTGGCCATGCTGGCGGCCGGGCACTTTGTCGAACAGAACGCCCTGCACGAGGAAAGCGCCACCGTGCGGCGTCAGCTGCGCCTGTACGCGCAGGCCCTGCAGCAACGCATCGATCGCTATCGCACCCTGCCGCAGATCCTGGCGCTGGACCCGGAACTGCGCGCGGCCGTCTCCGGTTCGTTGTCGGCCGCGCAGGTGGAGCGGCTCAATCGCAAGCTGGAGCGCGCCAACAACGTCACCCAGGCGTCCACGCTGACGCTCATCAACCGCGACGGCATTGCATTGGCTGCCAGCAACTGGCGCGCGGCGCGCAGCAACGTGGGCGTGGACTACGCCTTCCGCCCGTATTACCAGCAGGCACTGTCCAACGGCAGCGGCAGTTTCTACGGCATCGGCATGACCACCAGCGAGCCGGGCTATTTCCTGTCGCAGGCCATCGTCGACGCCGACGGCCAGGTGCAGGGCGTGGTGGTGATCAAGATCGCGCTGGCAGCGCTGGAACGCGAGTGGCTGCAGACCCCGGACATCGTGCTGGCTTCCGACGCGCACGCGGTGGTGTTCCTGGCCAGCCGCCCGCAGTGGCGCTATCGCATGCTGGCACCGCTGAGCCTGCGCGACCGCAGCGAATTGCGCAGCACCCACCAATACGCCGACCAGGGCCTGCTGCCGCTGCGGCGCCGGCTGATCGAGCAGACCGGCAACGGTGGCGTGCTGGCCCAGGTCAGCGACCCACCGCTCGCCGGCCCGGTGCTGTGGCAGACCCTGGAGGTGCCCGAAAGCGGCTGGCGCCTGCATCTGCTGCACGACACCCGCGCCAGCGCGGCGGCCGGCCGCGCCGCGGCGATCGCCGCGGCCGGTGCGTGGTTGGCGTTGGCGCTGCTGTGGTTGTTCGTGCAGCAGCGGCGGCGCCTGTCCGCACTGCGCCAGCGCAGCCGGCACGAGCTGGAAACGCTGCTGCAACAACATGCCGAAGAGCTGCGTACCGCGCAGGATGGGGTGGTCACCGCCGCGCAACAGGCCAATGCCGGCCTGAGCCGCAGCCTGGAACACCTGCCGCAGGGCGTGGTGGTGATCGACGAGGCGCTCAATCTGGTGGCGTGGAATTCGCGCTATGTGGAGCTGTTCCGCTTCCCGCCCGAACTGCTGAAGATCGGCCGGCCGATCGAAGACCTGTTCCGCTTCAACGCACGCCGCGGCCTGCTCGGACCGGGGCCGATCGAAGCGGCAATCGAACGCCGCCTCAATCATCTGCGCAGCGGCAAGCCGCATATGCGCGAGAGCGAGAAGGAAGACGGCACCGTGCTGGAAATTCGCGGCAATCCGCTGCCCGATGGCGGATTCGTCACCAGCTATGCCGACATCACCAGCTACAAGAACGCCGCGCGCGAACTGCGTTCGCTGGCCGATGCGCTGGAACACCGCGTGGCCGAACGGACCCGCGACCTGGCTGCGGCCAAGCGCGAGGCGGAGAGCGCCAATCGCTACAAGACCCGCTTCGTCGCCTCGGCCGTGCACGACCTGCTGCAACCGCTCAACGCCGCGCGCATGTTCGTCTCGGTCCTGCGCGGACAGGTGCGCGAGGCCGGCAGCGCGCGCGTGGTCGACAACATCGAAGGCGCACTCGCCGCGCAGGACGCCATCCTCAACAGCCTGCTGGACATCTCGCGGCTGGAGGCCGGCAGCCTGAAGACCCAGGTGCGCGATTTCGCCATCGCCCCGCTGCTGGAAACGCTGGCCCGCGAGTTCGGCATCCTGGCCGAAGACCGCGGCCTGGTGCTGGACTGGGTGCCCACCTCGGCGGTGGTATTGAGCGATGAAAACCTGCTGCGGCGCATCCTGCAGAACTTTTTATCCAACGCCATCCGCTATACCCCGCGCGGGCGCGTGCTGATCGGCTGCCGCCGTCGCGGCGGCTGGCTGCGCATCGAAGTGCATGACCAGGGGGCCGGCATTCCCGAGGCCTTGCAGGAAGAGATCTTCGAGGAATTCCGGCGCCTGGACGACGGCGTGGCCAATGACCGCGGCGCCGGTCTGGGCCTGGCCATCGTCGAGCGCATCGGCCGCCTGCTCGGCCACCGCATCGGCCTGCGGTCCACCCTGGGCAGCGGCAGCGTGTTTTCGGTGACCGTGCCGCTGGGCGAACGCGCTGCGATCGTCAGGCAATTACCACCGCCCACCACCACCGCGGAAAACGCCAACGACCCGATCCTGCACGGCTGCCGCGTGTGGTGCGTGGACGACGACCCGCGCGTGTGCGAGGCCAGCCGCGCCCTGCTGCAGCGCTGGGAATGCCGCGTGGACTTTGCCGGCGGCCCCGACGAGGCATTGGCCGCCGCCAACGCCGACGAGGTGCCGGAGCTGCTGTTGCTGGACGTGCGCATGGGTGAGCACTACGGCCCCATGTTGCTGCCGCAGTTGGTGCAACGCTGGCAACGCGAACCGCGCGTCATCCTGGTCACCGCCGAACCCGACCCGGCGCTACGCGAACACGCGCTTGACCTGGGCTGGGGATTCCTGACCAAGCCGGTGCGCCCGCCCGCGCTGCGCGCATTGGTCACCCAGATGTTGCTGCGGCGCGGGTGAGTTGCGCAGTCGGCAGCATCGACAGGCAGGAAAGGGCTGCGTTGGGTGTGTCGCGACGCTTCCGGCCTGCTTGCCGCCGAGAGGCCGCATGATGGCGCGCCGTGCTGCACGCCTCCCATGCGGCGATTTCCTGGCCGTGCAGGGTCTGGCGAGTTTCGCCGGATCGTTTCAGCGTACCGAAGTGCGTGCTGCCTCAAGCGCGCGTTGGCGATGGCGCTACAGTGCGTGTGTCCATTGCTGCCCACGTCTGCATCGTGCACAGCTCACCTGCCGATGTTTCTCCCCCGGAAACTTGTGGAGCCCTCATGTTCAGGCCTGCCTCCGTGATGTTGACCGCGTTGCTCGCCGCAGGTTGCGCGGCGGAGATGCCCGTGCAGGCGTCCACGCCATCGGCGACCGTGCCGCCCTCCGGCCCGGTGCGCGCTGACATGGACCCGTACACCTTGCAGACCCTGGACCGCGTGCTGCACCAGGCATCCACGCATCGCGGCGTGAGTCCGGGGCATCTGATCAAGCTGCTCTCGGCGGAATTTCTCGGCACGCCGTATCAGGCCAACATGCTGCAGGGCTCGGCCACCGTGCCGGAGCGGCTGATCATCGACTTCAGAGGCCTGGATTGCTTCACCTATCTGGACTATGTCGAAGCGGCGCGCCACGCCCATTCGCAGCAGGATTTCGTCGATCGCGTGGTCCTCACCCGCTACGTCGATGGCGTCATCGGCTTCACCTCGCGCAAGCACTTCTTTTCGGACTGGGTCGCACGTTCCTACCCGCTTGCCGACGACATCACCGCAACGCTCAGCCCCAGGGCCGTGAGCGTGGACAAGACACTCAACCTCAAAGCCGACGGCAGCAACTATCTGCCCGGATTGCCGCTGGTGCAGCGGTCCATCACCTACATCCCCGCCGCCGATGTGGACAGCACGGTGGTCCGGCAACTGCGCACCGGCGACTATGTGGGCAGGTACTCGCCGGCGCCCGGGCTGGATGTCAGCCATGTCGGCATCTTCGTCATGACCGACCGGGGCCCGGTGTTGCGCAATGCCTCATCGCGCCCGGAAAACGAAAAGGTCGTGGACTCGCCGTTCATGGAGTACGTCGCCCGCACGCAGGGCATCGTCGTCTACAGGGCCAGGCCCTGATCCCGGTCGCGATGCGGGCAACCGCCAGTCCGGCGGCAGGCATCGTCTCGATCCGCTCCGTTAGTGCATTGCCGGAGCCACACCGTGTCGGTGGGCGTGGGCGCCCATCTCTCGCTGCAGCGCGCACTGGGTGAACGTGTGATGCCAACGCAGCGTGCGGATCTGCACGATCGCCGCTGAGCGATCGCATGGATGTCGGCGCGACGCCGGCACTCGCGTACCCAGCCGGCAGCGTGCCGGGCACCCGGGCGACTGCACCTGCTACACTATCGAGAACGATTCCCATTTGATTTTGCGTAGCGGAGCATGTCGCGTGCTCCGTCAGCGCCTTGGAGTTCTTACTCGATGAAGCTTTCCGCCCATGGATCGGCCGGCATGCCGTTCGTTGCCACCCTCTGCCTGTTCGCCTCCGCCACCGCTTCCGCACAATCGGACGTCACAGACACCCTGGACACAGTGGTGGTCGCCGCCTCGCGCTCCAACATGACCGTGGCCGAGTCGCCGCAGACGGTGCTGATCATCGACAAGGCGCAGATCCAGCAGCAGTTGACGATCTCCAGCAATTCGTCCGACGTGCTCGCCAACCTGATTCCCTCGTACACGCCCAGTCGCGGCAAGATGAACGGCAGCGGCGAAACCCTGCGCGGGCGCACGCCGTTGATCCTGATCGACGGCGTGCCGCAGTCCAACCCGATCCGCCCCACCGGGCGCGAAGCACACACCATCGACTATGCAATGGTCGAGCGCATCGAAGTCATCCAGGGTGCCAATGCCATCAACGGGCTGGGTGCCACTGGCGGCACCATCAACATCATCACCCGGCGCCCGCAGGACGGCTCGCTGAATCAGCACATCGACGTGCAGGCCACCGCGCCCACGTCCGAGACGCGTGCGGAAACCACCAGCGGCGAGACGCGTTACCGCGTGGACGGCCGCACGGACAAGCTCGATTACCTGTTCTCGGCCAGCTACAGCGACCAGGGCCTGTATGTGGACGGACAGGGCCGGCCGATCGGCGCCGACAACACCCAGGGCGACCTGATGACGTCCAAGAGCTACGACGTACTGGCCAAGCTCGGCTACGCGCTCACCGACGCGCAGCGCCTGAGCGTCAGCGTCAACCGCTACCGCATCAAGAACGACAACGACTACATCGGCATCGCCGGCAACCGTGCGCAAGGCCTGCCCACCACCTCGGTGCGCGGCACCCCGCAAGGCACCGCGCCCTGGAACGATGTGCTGACCTCCAGCCTGTCGTACACCCATGACGACCTTGCCGGCATGCAGCTGAGCGCGATGGTGTTCAACCAGGAGTTCGAAGGGCTGTTCGGCGCCGACAACTCGTCCACGTTCCAGGATCCGCGCATCGCATCGGTCGGCACGCTGTACGACCAATCGCGTTCGGTCGCCTCCAAGTGGGGCAGCAAGATCAGCCTGACCAGGGACGATCTGCTCGACAACCGGCTCAAGCTCACCGGCGGCGTCGACCTGCTGGCCGACACCGGCAAGCAGGATCTCTACGGCACCGGGCGTACCTATGTGCCCGAATCGGACTACCGCAACCTGTCGCTGTTCGTGCAGGGCGAATACAAATTGCTGCCCGAGCTGACCCTGCATGCCGGTGTGCGCCGCGAAGAAGCCGAGTTGAAGATCGACAGCTACCAGACCCTGTGGCGCTACAACCGGGTTGATGTCGAAGGCGGTACGCTCGACTTCAACCAGAGCCTCTACAACGCCGGCCTGGTCTACACGCCGGTCGAGGGTGTGAGCGTTTTCACCAGCTATTCCGAAGGTTTCGGCATGCCGGACGTGGGCCGCGTGCTGCGCGCGATCAACACGCCAGGCACGCGCGTGGCCAGCCTGAGCACGCTGGAGCCGATCCTGACCAAGAGCGTGGAAGCGGGCACCCGCCTCACGCGTGGCGCCTTCGATGCGGACCTGAGCTACTTCCAGTCCAACTCGGACCTGGGCACGCGCGTGGTGCCGATCAACGGCGCCTTCATGATGAGCCGCGAAAAGACCCGCGTGCAGGGCGTGGACGCCAGCCTGGGCTATCGCCTGGATGCGGCACATCGCCTGCGCCTGTCCTACGCCTACACCCGTGGCCGCTACGACAGCGATAACGATGGGCAGCTGGACGCACGCCTGGATGGGCTCAACGTGGCGCCCAACCGGGTGATCGCCTCGTGGTCGGCGCAGTGGACGCCGAAGTTCTCCTCGTTCGTGCAGGCCCAGCATGCCTTCAGCCAATCCTTCGACGAGGCCGACAAGCGCTTCAGCGGCTACACGCTGGTGGATGCGACCTTCAACTACGCGCTGCCGCGTGGCGCAGTGCGCATGGGTGTGTCCAACCTGTTCGACAAGCAGTACATCACCTACTACTCGCAATCGGCCCTGGTCGAACCGCTGCGCTACTTTGCCGGGCGTGGCCGCACCATTACGCTGGGGTATTCGCTGGATTTCTGATGGCGTGGCGTGATTGTCAGCAGCGCGCGCGATACGTCTGCGCAAGCGTGCTGCTGCGCATGGATGCCGATTCGTCGCGTCGTTTATATGCAGTCAACAGCCTAGTCTGTCGAGGGCGCGGTGCCCTCGCCGCTTGCAGGACACGCCGTGAATCCGTCCGTGGAGGCTCGGTGGCGGCATCCATGCCGCCACACGGTCCCGCAATCGGCGAGGACACCGCACCAGACAGTTTGCCGGCTGCTTTATTGAAAACCATGCACACCGACCATCTCGAAGGGTCCTTGCCCGCCCATCGTCGCGGGACCTTGAGCGGCATGGATGCCGCGCCAGAGCCTTATCTGTTCGGATTCTGGCAGTTTGGGCGTCGAGAGCCGGCGTGTCCCGCGAGGGTAGGCAGGCAAGGGCCCTGCAGCGCAGTCGCGGATATCAGCATCTTGGTCGCTCAATCGCCACCCCAGAAAGGCGCATCTGCGCCCGCTGCGCGCGTGTTCGTTGGCGCCCTGCAATCGACGCGGCAGCGCCCCACGCAGATCGAATCAAACGCTGCGATGCATGCGGCTGCGGCTGCGGCTACGTGACGATGCTGCGTTGACGATCCGGAGGATCGGGCAAGGATGCCGGATCACCAGGCTCACGCCGACCCGGCGGCCCGCGGCACAGTGCATTGCACGACGCACAACGCCACTATCGGGAGACACACCGCATGAGTCAGACACTGTCGCTGGACCACTATCGCCTGCTTGGCCGCTCCGGGCTGCGCGTCTCGCCGCTGTCGCTGGGCACCATGACCTTCGGCGAAGCCTGGGGCTGGGGCGCGGATGCGGGCGAAGCCAGGCGCATCTTCGATGCCTATGCAGACCGCGGCGGCAATTTCATCGACACCGCGGTCAACTACACCAACGGCGGCGCCGAGCGCATTCTCGGGACGCTGATCAAGGACCGCCGCGAGCGCTTCGTGCTGGCGACCAAGTTCACCATGGCGCGCGATGCGGACAACATCAATTCCGGCGGCAATCATCGCCTCAACCTGATCCGCTCGGTCGAGACCAGCCTGCGCCAGCTCCACACCGACCGCATCGACCTGCTGTATCTGCACGCCTGGGATTTCACCACCTCGCCGGACGAAGTGATGCGCGGGCTGGAGCATCTGGTGCAGTCGGGCAAGGTGCTCTACCTCGGCATCTGCAACACCCCGGCCTGGCGCGTGGCGCAGTTGCAGACACTGGCCGATCTGCGTGGCTGGTCGCCGCTGGTGGCGTTGCAGATCGAATACAGCCTGGTCGAACGCAGCGTCGAACACGAGTTGCTGCCGATGGCACGCGAACTGGGCCTGGGCGTATTGCCTTGGTCGCCGCTGGGCGGCGGCATCCTGACCGGCAAATACAGTCGCGCCGATCTCTCCGACGACAACGCGGCAGAGGTCTCGACCAGCCGCAAGGGCGTGATCGCCTCGACCGGGCATCTCAATGCACGCTCGCTGGAGATCGCCGATGTGGTGGGCACCATCGCCGACGAACTGGGCGCCTCGCGTTCGCAGGTGGCGCTGGCCTGGACCTTGCGCAACCCGGCGGTGGTCTCGCCGGTGATGGGCGCACGCACGCTGCAGCAGGCCGAGGACAACTTTGGCGCGCTGGAGATCGTGTTCAGCGACGACCAGCTGGCGCGGCTGGATCAGGTCAGCGGCCTGGCGCCGATCTTCCCGGAGCGTTTCATCGGCCGGCCGATGGCGCAGCAGCTCATCTACGGGACGCATAAGCTGCAGTTGCGCAACTGACCAAACCGGGGTGCAGATGGGCAAGGATCTGCGCCACCATCGCTGCACCGCGCCTGCTCGCTGCAACCCGGCGCTGACCGCACTCCGCAAGGCGTTTGCCGGAGGGATCAGCCCTCGCCTTCCGGCTCCAGCGCCTTGACCAGCACCGCCGCCTGCGTGCGGCTGTAGCAGTCCAGTTTCTTCAGGATGGCGGTGACGTGCACCTTGACGGTGTTCTCGGCCAGCCCGAGTTCGTGTGCGATCTGCTTGTTGAGCAGGCCATCAGCCAGGCTCAGCAGCACGCGGAATTGTTGCGGGGTGAGCTGGGCCAGCTTGGAGGCTAGTTGCGCGTCGGCCTCCGAGCGCTCGGCAGTCATCGGCGGGAACCAGGTGCCGCCCTCCAGCACGCTGGCCACCGCGGTGCCGATCGATTCGGCCGGGGTGGATTTGGGAATGAAGCCGGCCGCGCCGAACTGCTGCGCGCGCCGGATCACGCGTGGGTGATCGTTGGAGGAGATCACCACCACCGGGATGTCCGGATGCTCGCCACGCACGTGCAACAGCGCCGAGAAACCGCGTGCACCCGGCATCGCCAGGTCCAGCAGCACCAGCTCGGCCTGTGGGTGCGAGCGCAGCATTGCGCTCAGCGTGGCGGCGCTGGAGGCTTCCACCACATCGGCCTGCGGCAGGGTCTGCTGCAGCACATGGATCACGGCGGCACGGAACAGCGGGTGGTCGTCGGCGACGAGGATGGTGAGATCGGCCATCCGCCAAGTCTGGCACATGGCTGTGTCGGTTTCCCGCGCCAGGCGTCCACCGCCACCCCGTTGCACGGGCGTCAGGCTTGTCGGGCAGCCAGCGTGTGCGTTGTGAGCGCCGCTGCCACGTCCTGCAGACGCAAGGCACGTAGCGCGCGCCGCGCTGGCGCGCAGCCGTGCTCGCGGGTCGTCAGCGCCCGCCCTAGCGCGGCGGCTGCGTGCTGGCGCGCCAGGCGTCCAGAAACTGCCGCCGCTTGAGCTTGTCCAGATACACCAGCAGGCCCGGGCCCAGCGGGATCGGGCGGAACGGCGGCTGCGCCGAGCCGCCACGCCCGCCGGCGGCCGGCAGGATCGGCATCAGCCGCGCCTCGCGCGAGAGCACCTGCTGGCCACGTGGCGACAGCAGGTAGTCCAGGAACCGGCGCGCCTCCGGCGCATGCGGTGCGGTCCTGGGGATCACCGCCGTACGCAAGGCCACCAGCGTGTAGTCCTGCGGCTGCACGATGCCGAGCGGCGCGCCGGCGTCGATTCGCGTCTGCGCATAGGAGCCCAGCACGTTGTAGGCCAGCAGCAGCTCGCCCCGGCTGACGCGGTCGAGCAAGGTGCCGGTGCGTTTTTCGAGCCTGACCTGGTTGGCCCCCAACGCGGCCAGCAGCGCACCGGCGATGCTGCCGACCTGCCCGTCCTGGGTGGCAAACAGATAACCTACCCCGCTGCGCTCGACATCATAGGTGCCGACCCGGCCGCGCAGCGGCGCGTCGGGTGCGCGCAACAGGGCCAGCAGCTGCCGGCGTGTGTGCGGCACGCGTGAGGCCGCCAGCTTGCGCGTGTTGTAGACGATCGCCACCGGCTCGTAGCTGATGCCGAATACCTCGTGCCGCCACTGCGCCCACGCCGGCAACGCTTCGGTCTGCGCGGAGCGATGTGCCAATGCATGCCCATCGTTGACCAGCTTGGTCTGCAGATCCATGCTGGCGCTGATCAGCATGTCTGCAGCAGGTGTGGCCTTGCCTGGATGCAGATAGCGGTCATAGATGTCCCAGGCGATCACGTCCTCGTAGATCACCTGTGTGCCCGGATGCAGGCGCTGGTAGTCCTGGATGACCGCGCCGAACACTTCCAGATCGGTGGAGCCCTGCACGCGCAATTGCGCCTGCACCGGGCCATGCGCGGGAAACACCCGTACATCGCCTGGCGCGGCGCGCGCCATAAACGGCGCCAGCAACGCCACCATCAGCAACAGCGCGCGCATCACCGCGTTCCTCCAGGAAAATGCAACGAGGCGATCAGCCCGCCGCCAACGCGGTTGCTCAGATCGATGCGCCCGCCGTGCGCTTCGACCACGCGCTTGACGATGGCCAGCCCCAGCCCCGCGCCGCCGGCCGGTGCCTCCGGCCCGCGGACGAAACGCTCGAACACGCGCTCGGCTTCGGCGGCGGGGATGCCGGGGCCGTGATCGGCGATGGTCAGCACGTGATGGCTGCCGTCGCTGGTGAGCGCCACCTGCAATGGCGCCCCGGCGCCGTATTTGCAGGCATTGTCGATCAGGTTCTTCAGCGCCTCGCGCAGCAGCAGGACGTCGCCGCGCAGCAGCGCCGGCTGCGGGTCGATCGCCAGATGCACGCGCGGGGCGCCGTCGCCACGCGGCAATGCCTCGTGCAAGGCCTGGTGCAGCACCTCGGCCAGATCCACGGTGGCAAAGCGCTGCAGATTGGCGCGATGGATCACGCTGGCATCGCTGAGCAATTGATTGAGCAGCCGGCTCATATGGCTGGCATTGCGCTCGATCGCCACCAGGCTGCGTTGCATCTCGCGTGGGTCGTCGTCGTCCATCGCCAGTTGCGCCTGCGCGCGCAAGGCGGCCAGCGGCGTGCGCATCTGGTGCGCGGCTTCGGCCATGAAGGCGCGCAGGGTTTCGTTGCTGGACGACAACCGCGCCATGAAGCGATTGAGCGCGGTCACCATCAACTGCATTTCCTGAGGTGCCGGCACGCTCAGCGGTTTCAGGTCGGAGGGTTCGCGCCGCGACAGATCGCGCTCGATGCGCTGCAACGGACGCAGGGCGCGATACACGCCCAGCCACACCAGGCCCAGGGCCAGCAGCGACAGCACGCCGATCGCCACCAGCGCGTTGAGCACCACATCGCGTGCCACCGCATCGCGCGCGCGCCGGGTCTGACCGACCTGCACGCGCACCTCGCCCTGCCCGGAGGCCGATGCCACCCGATGCATCACCACCGCAAAGCGCACCGGCTCGCCGCTGTAGTCGGCATCGAACAGCACCGGGCGCTCGTCGCCGGGCGCGCGCGCCGGCAACGGCAGCCTGTCCTCGCCGGTGATGGTGCGGCCTTGCGCATCGAACACGCGGTAGAACACGCGGTCTTCCGGTGCCATGCCGAGCAGGTCCAGCGAGGCGTACGGCAGGTCCACCTGCCAGTCGCCGCCGACCAGCGCCACGCTGTCGATGATCGACAGCGCCGAAGACACCAGCAGATGATCGTAGGAGCGGTTGGCGGCGCGCTCGCCGTAGTCGCGTGCGGCAAAGAACAGCACCACCGCACCGAGCAACGACAGGCTGCCCAGGTACAGCAACAGGGTGCGCCGGATCGACGGTGCCACCATCCGCGGCTCAGCCATCGAGGCTTGGCTCCACCGGCGCATCATGCGGATCGGCTTCCTCGAGCTTGTAGCCGGCCCCGCGCACGGTGACGATGCGCAACGGCGCGCCCGCCAGCTTGCGACGCAGGCGGCCGACATACAGCTCGATCGCATTGGGCCCGGCATCGTCGTCGAAACCGAACAGGCCGTTGCCGATCTCGTCCTTGCCCACCACCTGGCCCAGGCGTCCGATCAGGATCTCGAACAGGCGATACTCGCGGTTGGGCAACTCGATCGGCGCCCCGTCCAGCGCTAGCGTGTGCGCGGCGTTGTCGAACACGAACCCGCCGATCTGCACCACTTCGCTGGCCTGCCCGCGATTGCGCCGCAGCAGCACCCGGCAACGCGCCTCGAACTCGCGGAAATCGAACGGCTTGCCCAGGTAATCGTCGGCCCCGACATCCAGCGCCTGCACGCGGTCTTCGATGCCATCGCGAGCGGTCAGCATTAGTACCGGCGTGGTATCGCCACGCTCGCGCATCCCGGCCAGCACACGCAATCCATCCAGCTTGGGCAGGCCAATATCCAGCACCACCAGATCAAAACTCTGATAGCGAAGCACACTCGCCGCCGCCAACCCGTCGGACTGCCAATCCACCGCATGCCCGCTACGGCGCATGCGCCGCACGATGGCATCGGCGAGGTCGGCGTTGTCTTCGACTAGCAGCAGGCGCATGAGGCGGGGATTGGGGAGTTGGGATTGGGGATTCGCAAAGGCGGTTGGCCGCGGCCGGAAGGTAACAGGCCACGCAAACAAAAGCTTCTTTGACTCTTGCCAATCCCCAATCCCAACTCCCCATTCCCGCGCCAACGACAGGTCCATGACAGCTTCGCCGGACTAGGCTGCTGCCAACGCGCCGCAGCGTGCTTGTGCGGTGCATCGCTGAACGTGATTCACACATGTACCTGGGAGGGTCTGTGAGCAACGACACCTTGCGTCTGTGCGTCTTCACCGCCTGCGCTGCGCTGTGTCTGGTACCGGCGGCGCAGGCGGCCGAGGGCGACGGCCCGGTCACCGCCGAGGTGGGTGGGCGCGTGCACTGGGACTTCACCATGTTCGACAACGACGAACGCGGCACGCCCGAGCGCAACGACACCCAGTTCCGCCGCGTGTGGCTGGATGTGGCGGGCAAGTTCTACGGCTTCACCTACAAGGCCGAAGCGGAATTTGCCGGCCTGCAATACGAGTCCGGCAGCCGCGGCATCCTGGCGCGCGATGTGTATGTCGCCAAGAAATTTTCCGCCGGTACGCTGACCGTGGGCCAGTTCAAACAGTACTTCTCGCTGGACGATCGCACCGGCTCCAACTACGGCCCGTTCCTGGAACGCGGATATGCGGCAACCACGCTGGCGCCAATCTACCGCAAGGCAATCTCCTGGCAGGCCAATCGTCCCGATGCGACCTGGTCCACCGCGGCCTACAGCCTGGAAAGCATCGACAACTCCTCCACCAAGGGCGGCGCGCTCGGCACCCGGCTGACCTTTGCACCGGAGATGGGCGAGGCGCGGCTGCGCCACCTGGGCGTGTCGCTGGCGCACGAGCGCTATTCGCATCCGGGCAGCGGCGGTGCGGCGCCCCTGCTGATCCGCCCACGCCCGGAAAACGATCTGGCCAACAACAGCCGCATCACCCTGGCGCGCTTTGCCGATGGCCGCGATACCGATTTCGACAAATGGTCGCTGGAATACGCCGAAGTGCTGGGCCCGTGGTCGTGGCAGAGCGAATTCAGCGGCGGCCTGCTCGACGACGGCGGGCAGCATGCCAAGGTGTTGGCCAGCTACGGCCTGGTCAGCTGGTTCGTCACCGGCGAGTCGCGCGGCTACGACCGCAAGACCGGCCGTTTCAGCCGCATCAACACGCCCAATCGTCCCTCCGGCGCGTTCGAGCTGGCCTTGCGCTACGACTACATGCGCGGCGACCAGCATCTGGATGGCCAACCCGATTTCATCAACGCCAGCACGCAGTCGTGGACGCTGGGCGGCAACTGGTATTTCAAGCCGAACCTGCGCGTGATGCTCAATGTGATCGACAGCCGCAACCGCGACCGCAGGGTCGATGCGGTGGTCGATCACACGCTGGCAGTGACCGGCCGGTTCCAGTACGACTTCTGATGACGTGCATGCGCGCACCGGCATTCAAGGCGATTGGCAGTACCGGGCGCGTTGCGCTGCGCAAGCGCGCCGTTGCCGTCACTGCTGCTCCGGCGCATCGAAAGCCGTGGCCGGTGCGACACACGACGATGCGCTCAGCCGGCGCTAATGCTCCGCATCCACGGCATCGCCGCTGCATGCGCTGCGCAGCGGCGCGCTCCACTCTCCCCCTGTTGTATGCCTCAAAGGATGTGCCCGCATGCTGACCGCGCTCGGTTTCGGAATGGTGATCACCTTCATGTACCTGATCATGAGCAAGCGGCTGTCGCCGCTGGTGGCTTTGATCACGGTGCCGATCGTGTTCGCGCTGCTGGGCGGCTTCGGCACCGGCATCAACGAGATGATGCTCGACGGCATCAAGAAGATCGCGCCCACCGGCGTGATGCTGATGTTCGCCATCCTCTACTTCGGGGTGATGATCGACGCCGGCCTGTTCGATCCGCTGGTTGGCCGCATCCTGCGCCTGGTCAAGGGCGATCCGCTGAAGATCGTGATGGGCACGGCGATCCTGGCGATGCTGATCTCGCTCGACGGCGATGGCTCCACCACCTACATGATCACCGTGTCGGCGATGCTGCCGCTGTACCAGCGCCTGGGCATGAACGCGCTCAACCTCACCTGCGTGACCATCCTGGCCAGCGGCGTGATGAACCTGACCCCGTGGGGCGGCCCCACGGCGCGCGCCGCCACCGCCCTGCATGTGGATCCGGCCGATGTGTTCGTGCCGCTGGTGCCGGCGATGGCGATGGCGATCGCCGGCATCCTCGCACTGGCCTGGTTGCTGGGCATGCGCGAACGGCGCCGCCTGGGCGTGGTGCGCCTGCCGGCCGACGGCAACTGGCTGGACACCAGCATCCCCGAAGAAAGCGACGCGCTGCCACGCGTGGAAGACACCGAGGACATGAAGCGGCCCAAGCTGCTGTGGGTGAACCTGCTGCTGACGTTGGCGCTGATGGCCGCGCTGGTGGTGGGCGTGCTGCCGATGCCGGTGCTGTTCATGATCGGCTTTGCGCTGGCGCTGATGATCAACTACCCCAACCTGGCCGAGCAGCGCCGCCGCCTGGTCAATCACGCCGGCAATGTGCTGTCGGTGGTGTCGCTGATCTTTGCCGCCGGCATCTTCACCGGCATTTTGTCCAACACCGGCATGGTCGAAGCGATGTCGCGCAGCTTCCTGGCGGTGATCCCGGACAGCTGGGGCCCGTATCTGGCGGTGATCACCGCGATCGTCAGCATGCCGTTTACGTTCTTCATGTCCAACGACGCGTTCTACTTCGGCGTGCTGCCGATCCTGTCCGAGGCCGCCGGCCACTACGGCATCACCCCGGTGGAAATGGCGCGCGCCTCGCTGGCCGGGCAACCGGTGCATCTGCTCAGCCCGCTGGTGCCATCGACCTACCTGCTGGTCGGCCTGGCCAAGGTCGACTTCGCCGACCATCAACGCTTCACGCTGAAATGGGCGGTGTTGATTTCGCTGCTGATGCTGGCGGGCGGGTTGGTGTTTGGCCTGTTTCCGTTGGCGCGCTGATCGCGCGCCGGGAATGGGGAATCGTAAGGGCGGCGCTGTGCTGTCGTGTCGATTACTGACTTCCACATGGAAGACCAGAGACCGCAAAGGCGGCTCCTGCGCTACCGATTCCCCACTCCCGATTCCCCATTCCCAAACTCCGAAGGAGTTCAAGCAATGACACTTCGCATCGCATACGTCACCAGCGGCATGGGCAGTGTGGGTACCGCGATCTGCCAGAAGCTGGCGCGCAGCGGGCATACCGTGGTCGCCGGTTGCGGGCCCAATTCGCCGCGCAAGACCTCCTGGTTGCGCGAGCAGCGCGAGCAGGGCTTCGAGTTCGTCGCCTCCGAGGGCAATGCCGCCGATTGGGATTCCACCGTGGCGGCGTTCGCCAAGGTCAAGGCCGAGGTCGGCAAGATCGATGTGCTGGTCAACAACGCCGGCGGTAGCCGCGACACCTTGTTCCGGCAGATGAGCCGCGACGACTGGAACGTGGTGATCGCCAGCAATCTGCATTCGCTGTTCAACATCACCAAGCAGGTGGTCGACGGCATGACCACGCGCGGTTGGGGACGCATCGTCAACATCGGCTCGGTCAGTGCGCACAAGGGCCAGATCGGGCAGATCAATTTCGCCACCGCCAAGGCGGCGATGCATGGTTTCAGCCGCGCCCTGGCGCAGGAAGTGGCCTCGCGCGGGGTCACCGTCAACACCATCTCGCCGGGCTATATCGCCAGCGCATCGATCAGCAGTTTCCCGCCAGACGTGCTCGACCGCCTGGCCACCTCGGTGCCGATCCGCCGGCTCGGCAAGCCGGCCGAAGTCGCCGGGCTGTGCGCCTGGCTCGCCTCCGATGAGGCCGCCTACGTGACCGGCGCCGACTATGCGGTCAACGGCGGTCTGTACATGGGCTGAGAGCCGCTGACAGAACGTAGCGAGCGGTCGTCAGGTCGATGCGGACGGCACGCTTGAGTCGGATCGTGCGGAGGATACATGCGGGCTCCTAACACCGATCGCGCCGGCCGGGCGGTGAGCGCAGTCCTTGATAGTCGCGGTGAAGCTTCACCGCTCTGACGCCTCACTGCTCTGATGCTTGACTGCTCTGAAGTTTCACTGCTCTGAAGCCTCACCGCTCCAAGTCCCGCGCTAGTCGTGGCCGCTGTCATGCACGCCCCGCGCGCCCGACACTTGCATGCAGGTGCGTGATTGCATTGCCCAGCGCGCACAAGCGGCCGCCACTGCGTTGATCAACCCGCCTCCAGTGCGAACTGATTACACTCGGGGTTTTCCGCACTGCGCTGACATGGCCAAACCTTCAGAACGCGCCACGCCGGGGCCCCGCCCGCAGATGGCCGACATCGCCCGCATGGCGGGGGTGTCCGAATCCACCGTGTCGCGCGCCCTGGCCGGCAGCCCGGTGGTGGCCGAGCGCACGCGTGCCTACATCAAGCAGATTGCCGCCGATGCCGGCTACCAGGTCGATCCGATCGCGCGCAGCCTGCGCGCCAAACGCTCCAACACGGTGAGTGTGGCGGTGCCGATGATGCATGCGCTGGACCAGCCACTGTCGGACCCCTTCATGATGACGATGCTGGCGCTGCTGGCCGAAGAACTGACCGGGCGCGGCTACAGCATGCTGCTGTCCAAGCTGGACCGGCATCAGGACGGATGGGTGGAACAACTCGCACGCGGCAGCCGCTCCGATGGCGTGATCGTGCTGGGGCAAAGTTCCGAACATGCCGCGCTGGACGAAGCCGCGCGCGATGGCCTGCCGATGGCGGTCTGGGGCAGCCGCATTGACGGGCAGTCGTACATCAGCGTGGGCAGCGACAATTTCCAGGGCGGCGCGTTGGCCACCGAACATCTGATCGCCAGCGGCCGTCGCCGCATCGCCTTTCTCGGCGACGACCAGTTGCCCGAGGTTGCACCACGCTTTGCCGGCTATCGCCATGCACTGCAGCGGCACGGGCTGGAGTTCGATACGCGCCTGCATGCGCGCAGCCACTTCCTCAGCGAAGACGCCTACCGCCTCACCCGCGCGATGCTCAAGAAGACCGATCCGCCGGATGGGCTGTTCGCCGCCTCCGACGTGATTGCGGTCGGCGCGATCCGCGCCCTGGTCGAAGCCGGGCATCGCGTGCCGCAGGACATCTCGCTGGTGGGCTTTGACGATATTCCGCTGGCCGCCTACAGCCAGCCACCGTTGACCACGGTGCGGCAGGACCTGGGGCTGGCCGCGCGCCTGCTGGTGGACCGGCTGCTGGCGCTGATCGGCGGCGAAGCGGTGGAGTCGGTGGAGATGCCGGTGAAGCTGGTGGTGCGTGAGTCGGCTTGAGGCCGGGAATCGGGAATCGGGAATCGGGAATCGGGAATCGTAAGAGCGTGCGTGCTGGCGTGCGGTGCATAGCTACGCGTTGCTGTCCGCGTGATCGCGGTCGGTTGATTCAGTACGCAGCGACACAGATGTAACGCGTCGCGGTTACACCACTGCTGTCTTGGGCTTGCGGACGCGTACGCACAGCATCGCCACTGCCGCTGCCAGCATCAGCGCGCCGGCCAGGCGGATCACGTTGCGCGGGTCGCCGTGCAACAGCCACGCGTAGTACAGCGGCAAGGTGACGATCTGGATCAGCATCGGCAGCACGATGAACAGGTTGAACAGGCCCATGTACACACCGGTGCGCTCGGGCGGAATGCTGTCGGCCAGCATCAGGTAGGGGTTGCCCATCATGCTGGCCCAGGCCAGGCCGATGCCGATCATCGGCAGCAACATCAGCCAGCGGTCCTGGATGCCCGGCAACACCCACATGCCGACCCCGGCCGTGACCAGGCAGGCCGCATGCGTGTACTTGGGGCCGATGCGGCGCACCACCGGCACCATCGCAAACGCTGCCAGAAACGCGATGAAGTTGTAGAACCCGCCGATCTGCCCATTGACCAGGCCGGCCTGGCGGAAGCCATGCGAGTTGGCTTCGGTGGTGCCGAACAAGCTGGTCGACAGCGACAGCACGATGTACTGCCAGTAGCAGAAGATCGCATACCACTGGAACAGCATCACCGGCGCGAGCTGGCGCATGGTCGGCGGCATCGCGCGCAGGGCGCCGTAGATTTCGCGCACGGTGGCGCCCAGGCCGGCACCGGTCTGGCGCATCCGCGCGATCTCTGCCGGCGCAAGCACCGGCTCGCGCACGCTACGCGCGGTGAGCAGGATCGAGGTCGCAGAAAACCCCGCACCGATCACGAACGCGGCGATGGTGACATAGGGAATGTGGTGCGCATTGGCGGCGTCCTGGTTCATGCCCATCCACACCAGCAACGGCGGGGTGAGATAGGCCAGCGTCTGCGCAAGCCCGGTAAACGCGCTTTGGGTCAGATACCCAAGTGACCGCTGCGGTGGCGCCAGCACATCGCTGACCAGCGCACGGTATGGCTCCATCGCCACGTTGTTGGCCGCATCCAGGATCCACAGCAGGCATACCGCCATCCACAACGCGGTGCTGAACGGCATCGCCAGCAGGCACAGGCTGCACACCAGCGCACCCAGCACCATATACGGCATACGCCGGCCCCAGCGTGTCACCGAGCGGTCGCTCCACGCACCGACGAACGGTTGCAGGACCAGCCCGGTGATCGGCCCGGCCAGCCACAGGTACGGCAGGCTGGCGTGATCGGCGCCCAGATAGTTGTAGATCGGGCTCATGTTGCTCTGCTGCAGGCCGAAGCTGTATTGCACGCCGAAGAAGCCGGCGTTGAGCGCCAGGATGCGCGCGAAGGAGAACGGAGTGGCGGTCGACGACATGCAAGGCCCTGGGCATCGGTGCGGCTCCCAGTGGCCGCAGCGCACTGTACCCTGCCGTCTCTGCAATCGATTGTAACGCTGCGCCGCAACACGCTTTCGCTTTCAAAAACACAAGCTCGCAGGCGCCGAGACGATGCTGCAGCGCAAGATTGCAATCGATTGTATTGCGGCGTATTACTGCGCTCGCACTGCAGGCCACACGGCCACTCCCTGGGAGGGGACGATGCAGGCGTCGGCCTACCACCATCCGTGAAAGAGAGAACCGCAATGCCCACCTTGCACACCCTGCGCCTGCACGCCCTGGCCTGCGCGGTCGCCTCCTGCCTGTGCGCGCCCGCCGCGCTGGCGCAGGACGCGACCACGGCCGCACCCGTCACGCCGCCGGCCGCCGACAGCGCCGCGGTCAACCTGGATTCGGTGTTCGTCACCGGCACCTCCACCGCCACCACCAAGTTGAAGTCCAGCGTGTCGGTCAGCACCGTCGGCGCCGAGGCGATCGAACAATCGGCGCCACGCAGCACCGCCGAAATCTTCCGCAACATTCCCGGCATCCGCTCCGAATCCAGCGGTGGTGAGGGCAACGCCAACATCGCCGTGCGTGGCCTGCCGGTTGCCTCCGGCGGCGCCAAGTTCCTGCAGCTGCAGGAGGACGGCCTGCCGGTGATGGAATTTGGCGATATCGCCTTCGGCAACTCTGACATCTTCCTGCGCTCGGATTTCACCCTGGACCGCATCGAAGCCATCCGCGGCGGCTCGGCATCGACGTTCACCAGCAACGCGCCCGGCGGCATCATCAACTTCATCAGCAAGACCGGCGACACCGCAGGCGGCAGCGTCGGCGTGAGCCGCGGCCTGGATTACGACAACACCCGCGTGGACTTCGACTACGGTGCGCCGTTCGCCGAAAACTGGCAGTTCAACATCGGCGGCTTCTTCCGCCAGGGCGATGGCGTGCGCGATGCCGGCTACACCACCGACAAGGGCGGCCAGCTCAAGGCCAACCTGACCCGGCTGTTCGAGAACGGCTACGTGCGTATCTACGGCAAATACCTCAACGATCGCGCCGCCGGTTACCTGCCGGTGCCGACCTCGGTGCGTGGCCGCGACGGTTCGCCGGACCTAGGCGGTTTCGCCGGTTTCGATCCGGGCAACGACACCTTGTACAGCCGCAATTTCCGCAGCGATGTCGGCCTGGACGGCAACAACCGGCCGCGCCGCACCGACCTGGGCGACGGCATGCATCCGATCTCGCGCACCATCGGCGCCGAGGCCTGGTTCGACCTGGGCAACGGCTGGAACCTGAGCGAGAAGTTCCGCATCGCCGACAACAGCGGCCGCTTCGTCAGCCCGTTCCCGGCCGAGGTTACCGATGCCGCCACGCTCGCCGCGTCCATCGGCGGCGCAGGCGCGCAACTGGTGCAGGCCAGCGGCCCGGACGCCGGCCAGGCCTACACCGGCAACGCGATCCGCACGCATCTGTTCAACGTGGCGATCAACGACCTGGGCAACGTCACCAACGACCTCAGCGTCTCGCGCGAGTTCGGCGGCGACGGCCGCACGCTCAACCTGCGCATGGGCTATTACAGCTCGCGCCAGACCATCGACATGGATTGGACCTGGAACTCCTACGTGCAGAGCCTGGGCCGCGACTCGCGCCTGCTCAACGTGGTCGATGCCGGTGGCGTATCGCGCTCGCAAAACGGCCTGTATGCGTACGGCACTCCGTTCTGGGGCGATTGCTGCAACACCCGCAGCTACGACGTGCGCTACGACGTCAACGCACCCTATCTCGCGCTCACCTTCGACAGCGGCAAGTTCAGCATCGACGGCAGCCTGCGTTACGACATGGGCGATGCACGCGGCAACTATGCCGGCACCGCAATCGCGCAGAACCTGGACGTCAACGGCGATGGCGTGATCCAGCCGGTGGAACAGCGCGTAGCCACGGTCGACACCGCCAACGCACGGCCGGTGGATTACGACTGGAATTACCTGTCGTACTCGCTGGGCAGCAATTACCTGATCAACGACGACCTGGGCGCATTCGCGCGCATCAGCCGCGGCGCACGCGCCAATGCCGACCGCCTGCTGTTCGGGGTGATCCGCGACGATGGCTCGGTCTCCTCCGATGAAGGCGTCAACGTGGTCCGCCAGGCCGAAGCCGGCCTGAAGTGGCGCCGCGACGGGCTGAGCCTGTTCGCCACCGCGTTCTCGGCGCGCACCGAGGAACAGAACTTCGAAGTCACCAGCCAGCGCTTCTTCAACCGCAGCTACGAGGCGCACGGCGTGGAGCTGGAAGCCAGCTACCGCCACGAGGGCTTCACCGTCAACGGCGGCCTGACCTGGACCGATGCGGAGATCTCCAGGGACCAGATCACTCCGGAAAACACCGGCAACGTGCCGCGTCGTCAGGCCGATGTGGTGTGGCAGCTCACCCCCAGCTACCGCGGCGACGGCTACCAGTTCGGCGTCAACCTGATCGGCACCACCGATGCCTACACCCAGGACTCCAACCAGTTGAAGATGCCGGGCTATACGCAGGTGAACCTGTTCGGCGACTACCGCGTGACCGACGCACTCACCTTCGCGCTCAACGTCAACAACCTGTTCAACACCTTTGGCCTGACCGAGGCCGAGGAAGCCAGCATCCCGGCCAACGGCATCATCCGCGCGCGCTCGATTGCCGGCCGCACCACCAGCATCAGCCTGCGTTACGACTTCTAAGGACCCCTCGCCGGGTTCGTCCCGGCGCTTGCCAATGAGCACCTCCCCCACCGATTTCACTGCAGTGCGCGCGGCCTTTGCCGCGCCGCTGGACCCGCAGCGTGCGAGCACGCTGTTGCCACGCTTCGACCGGCACGCGCCGCGCCTGCTCGACGCGCTACAAGCGCTGTATGGGCAACGCCCGGACTATGCGTCGTGGCTGACGCTGTGGTTGAGCGCGCTCGGCAGCAGCGCGCAACAGCGGCCACAGCCACTGCAACAGCTCGACACAGCGCGTCAGCCCGGCTGGTTCGGCGGGCAGCACATGCTGGGCTACAGCGCGTACGTGGACCGCTTCGCCGGCACGCTGCAAGGGGTGGCCGAACGCGTGCCGTACCTGCAGGAGCTGGGCGTGCGCTATCTGCACCTGCTGCCATTCCTGCGCGCACGCGCCGGCGATAACGACGGCGGCTTTGCGGTCAGCGATTACGGCCAGGTCGAACCGAGCCTAGGCAGCAACGACGACCTGGTCGCGCTGACCACGCGCCTGCGCGAGGCCGGCATCAGCCTGTGCGCGGATTTCGTGCTCAACCACACCGCCGACGACCACGCCTGGGCGCAGGCGGCGCGGGCCGGCGATGCGCGCTATCTCGATTACTACCATCACTTTGCCGACCGCAGCCTGCCCGACCAGTACGAAACCACGCTGGGGCAGGTGTTCCCGCACACCGCACCCGGCAACTTCACCTGGGTGGACGCCACCGGCCGGTGGATGTGGACCACGTTCTATCCCTATCAGTGGGATCTGAACTGGAGCAACCCGGCGGTGTTCGGCGAGATGGCGCTGGCGATGCTGCAGCTGGCCAACCTGGGCGTGGAGGCCTTCCGGCTGGATTCCACCGCCTACCTGTGGAAGCGCCCCGGTACCGACTGCATGAATCAACCCGAGGCGCACACCTTGCTGGTGGCGCTGCGCGCGGTCACCGATATCGTGGCGCCGTCGGTAGTGATGAAGGCAGAAGCCATCGTGCCGATGACGCAACTGCCACCCTACTTCGGCAGTGGTGCGGACCAGGGCCACGAATGCCATCTGGCTTATCACAGCACGTTGATGGCGGCCGGCTGGTCGGCGCTGGCGCTGCAACGCGGCGACATCCTGCACAACGTCATCGCGCATAGCCCGCCGCTGCCAGCCAACTGCGCATGGCTGAGCTATGTGCGCTGCCACGACGACATCGGCTGGAACGTGTTGCAACACGAAGCGGCGGGCAATGCCGTGCAGCCGCCGTTCGCGCTGCGCGATGTCGCGCGTTTCTATGCCAACCAGGTGCCGGGTAGTTATGCGCGCGGCGAGAGCTTCCAGAGCAGCGGTGATGGCGTGCACGGCACCAACGGCATGGCCGCGGCGCTGGCCGGCATCCAGGCCGCGCAGGAAGCGGGTGACGCGGCGGCGCTAACCATGGCAGTGGATCGATTGGTGTTGCTCTATGCCATCGCACTGGCGATGCCCGGCGTGCCGTTGATTTATATGGGCGACGAACTCGCCCTGCCCAACGATATCGGCTACCGCGACGATCCGCAGCGTCGGCACGAAGGCCGCTGGCTGCATCGCCCGGCGATGGATTGGCAGCTTGCAGCACAGCGCGAAGATGCGGGCAGCCTGAGCGGCACGGTGTATCGCCGGCTACGTGGATTGATCCGGCAACGTGCCGCGCTGCCCGCACTGGCTGCCACTCAGGCGCTGGGCAGCATTGCGCTGGGCGATTCACGTCTGTTTGCGTTGACCCGTGGCGATGACTTTGTGGCCGTGCACAACTTCGGCGAGCAACCGCTGACGGTGGAGCTTGCCGCGATCGGCAATGGCCGGTGGAAGATGTTGGCGGATGGCGGCCAGACCGCTACCGAATCGCTGGGCGATGACTTGCGGCTGGTGCTGCCGGCTTATGCGGTGCGCTGGCTGGAGCGTATTGCTTGAACGATATGGTGCAGGTTTGTAGCGCTACTGCAGGGCGGACGATCTGCGGCTAGAGCGGACGATCTGTGGCCTGGCTGCAGGGCCCTCGCCCGCCCACCATCGCGGGACACGCCGCAAGTACGTCCTTGTAGGCTCTTACGCGGCATCCATGCCGCGTAAGGTCCCGCGACGGTAGGCGGGCAAGAGCCAATCTGGATGGTCGGTGTGCTTGGTTGCAAGCACTTGATTGCGTCGGGGTGTCGAATGCTGCGGTATTCCGAAAGTGCACCACGAAAGTCGCTAAAACTCCTGCACTCACCGTCGGATGGATGCGGCCGACGCTCGGCACCGGCATCTACCACACGTACGCTCCGATTGCTCCGCACCGTCCGCACCTCGCTGGCGAATGATCGCTAGGTTTTTTTCCGCTCCAAATCAAGCGCGGCGGGGTCTTCCGGTGGCCGTCCTTGCATCACCGTGGGACAACCGAAGAATCAGCGCTTCGACAACTCGAGCAACGCTTCGGCCGCCTTTTCCGAAGACGCGGGGTTCTGGCCGGTGACCAGCATGCCGTCCGTGACCACATGCACGCCCCAGTCGGCGCTTTTCTCGTAGCGGCCGCCGAGCTCGGTCAGCACGTCTTCGACCAGGAACGGCACGATCTTGGTCAGGCCCACGCCCTCTTCTTCGCCATTGGTGAAACCGGTGACGCGGCGGCCGTTGACCAGCGGCTTGCCATCGCTGCCCTTGACGCGGCGCAGCGCGCCCGGTGCGTGGCACACCAGGCCATGCGGCTTGTTGGCCGCGGCGAACGCTTCGATCAGCGCGATCGAATCCGCGTCTTCGGCCAGATCCCACAACGGACCATGGCCGCCTGGGTAGAACACCGCATCGAAGTCCTCGGCCTTCACGTCCGACAGGCGATGCGTACTGGCCAGGGCCTTTTGCGCGTCGGGGTCCTGCTTGAAACGCTTGGTCGCTTCGGTCTGCGCATCGGGCTCGTCGCTCTTGGGATCCAGCGGCGGCTGGCCGCCCTTGGGCGAGACCAGGGTGATGTCGGCGCCGGCATCCTTGAACACGTAGTACGGCGCGGCGAACTCTTCCAGCCAGAAGCCGGTCTTCTTGCCGGTATCGCCGAGCTGGTCGTGGGACGTGAGCACCATCAGGATCTTCATCGCATTGCCTCGTGTCATGGCCCGTCTCGGGCGAGGCAACCAGTGTCCGGATCAGCCCGTTGCAACATCGTGTAGAACGCGTCTGCGCGACGCATGCGGTTCAGCGCCACTTGGGGCGGCGATGCAATCCAGGCGGGCGGCTACGTCGCCCAGCATCCACGAGTGAGGTGCGACTAGCGGCAGCGCGCTGCGCGCTTGCACCTGCCCGGCGCCTGTTCGCAAGCTGGCGTAACGACGCTCAGACATTCATCGCCGGCGGCTGCAGCTGATCCATGCGGATGCGGTTGGCGAACAACGAAAACGCCAGCATGCCGGCCAGCCCGCTGACCCGGCTCACCCACGGCGGCAACCAGCGCGGTGCGACCAGCACGCCGCTGTCGAACAAGGGCGCAAGGCGCGCCACATCGCCCAGCGCCATCTTGCCGGCGAACAGGTAGCGGCATAGCTGCAGCTGGTCGCGCTGCAAGGCATGCCGGAAGAACGTATGCACCGCGACCAGCCCGCGCAGGTACACCGTGTCCTTGGTGAAGGCGCCGCCGCCGGAGGTCGGCACGCCGCGGAATACCCGCTGCGCCGAGGAAAAGCTCTCCGCCGCGCTCTGCCCGCCGGCAGTGAAGTAACGGAACACATCGATGAAATCCGCGCCCGAGCGCGCCATCGCAATCGCCTCGATGCGCAGGCTGATGCGCTTCATGCGTTCGATGTCGATGCTGCCGGTGATCTGCTCGGCAAAGGTGGCCAGGCCTTCCTGCGTGGCGGTGGTGCGCGGCGAGGAAATGCCCAGGCTGGGCAGGTGCAGCTGCGCGCGCCCGTTGAGCGCGGTGAGCGAATGCACCAGCGCCTCGTGATGGAACAACTGCGCACGGTCGTAATCGCTGAAGGTGGCGCCCGTGCGCAGGCGGATGCGGTGTGCACCTGCGGCCGCCTTGGCCAGCAGATCCGGATCCAGCGTGACGGTGATGACGCGCCCTTCGAAGAACGCGTCCAGATCGTTCTGCAGTTGCATGCGCAAGGCGGTGGCCGACACCGGCACCTGCTCTTCGGGCGCCAGCAGCTCGCGGTCCAGCTCCTGCGCGATCTGGATGAAATGCCGCGCCGCCTCGCGCGTGCTCGGGCCGTTGCCCGGCATCGGGTCGTCGGGCACGCCGAACAGCTGCGCCGAGTAATCGCTGACTGCGGAAGTGCCCAGCGACTCCAGCAGGCCGGCGGCCAGATCCCAGCTATGGGTCGAATCGATCAGGTAGGCGCCGATCGGATGGTGCGGGTCGGCCGCCCTGGCGATCGCGGACAGTTCGCGCCGGGTGTCGCCAAAGTCCAGCGCCGGGTACTCCACCTGCGGCAGCTCCGGTTGCCCGCGCGCCACGCTCTGCAGGAACGGCTCCTGCAGCGAGCGCGGCCAGCTCGCCAGGGCGAGCAGGCGCACGCCACGCACGGCCTTGACCAGGCGCGCATCCAGCGCCGCGTGATGGACGATGTCCGGCGGGCCCTTGCGCGATGGCATGCTCAGCGTCGCCCGGTGCGATCGACGCTGGCGGGCCGCCGGCCCGATCCCTTGCCCCGGTTGTTCTGCGCCAGGCGCGTGGCGAGCTTTTCGGCCGCCGCGGCCACTTCCACGCGCAGCTTCATGTAGTTGGCCACCCGTTCCGGGTCCAGCGTATCGGCCTCGATCGCCGCACGCACCGCACAACCAGGCTCGGCGATATGCGCGCAATCGTTGAAACGGCACTGCGCCGCCAGGGCCTCCACATCGGAGAAACCGCCCTCGGCCAGGTCTTCTTCGCCGGTGGGCTTGAGCTCGCGCATACCGGGCGTATCGATCAGGCACGCACCGGACGGCAGCGGAATCAAAGCACGGTGCGTGGTGGTATGCCGGCCGCGCGAATCGTTCTCGCGCACCGCATTGGTCTTCATCTTCTGCGACCCGAGCAAGGTATTGGTCAGCGTCGACTTGCCCGCACCGGACGAGCCCACCAGCACTGCGGTGCGGCCATCGCCCAGCCACGGCCGCAGCGCCGCCACGCTCTCGGGATCCTTGGCATTGACCGCGCGCAACGGGATGTTCTGCGCCTCCAGCTCCTCCAGCACCGCCAATGCATCCTCGGCGTACTCGGTCTGGTCGGCCTTGGTCAGCACCACCACCGGCTCGGCACCGCCGCCGCCGACCAGCAGCAGATAGCGTTCGATGCGGCGCGGATTGAAGTCCGCATCCAGCCCGCACACGATGAACACCGTATCGATGTTGGCCGCGATCACCTGCTGGTGGTAATGCTCGCCGGCCGCACCGCGCTTGATCGAGGTGCGCCGCGGCAGCAAGGCCACGATGCGCTTGCCCTCCATCAGCACCCAATCGCCCACCGACGCCCGCTCATGGCTGGGAAACCGCGGCCGCTGCCACTCCGGCAACGACTCGGCCTTGAGGCTGGCCTCCGGCGTATCGGCCACCACATAGCCGGTGCGGTGCTGCTCCACCACCCGCGCCGGCAGCGCCTGCGGATGCGCGGCGAAGAGTGCCTGCCAGGCCGGGTCTTCGGCAGGGCCAGGCCAGGGCCAGCCGATGGATTGGAGGGTGGGGTAATCGGGGGGTGCATTGCTCATGGGGCGATTCTAGCTGGCTGGCCGCAGCGGCTTGTGCAATCGGCCCTGCGCCGGCCCTGAAGCGCCCCTTGACATCGTTGCCGATGCAAGCATGTCCGCCTGCCCTATTTCCGCTACCATGCCAAGCCTCACGCCTACAACCGGCCCGTCGCATGTCCACTGCCCCGCAAAAGCCGCTCGCCATCCGCGAGCGTCTGTCCGAAGTCCGCTACGAAATCCGGGGCGAGCTGGCGCGACGAGCGCGGGAACTGGAGGCGCAGGGCCGCAAGCTGATCAAGCTCAATATCGGTAATCCAGGCGCGTTCGGGTTTCGTGCGCCGGAGCATCTGCAGCGCGCGATCGCCGACGACATGGGCCGCACCGATCCGTACACCCATCAGCAAGGGCTGCCGGAGGCACGCGAGGCGATCGCCACTGCGTATGCGCGGCGCCAGCATCCGGATGCGCATCCGGACCGCATCTTCGTCGGCAACGGCGTCAGCGAGCTGATCGACCTGTCGCTGCGTGCGCTGCTCAATCCCGGCGACGAAGTGCTGGTGCCCTCGCCCGACTATCCATTGTGGTCGGCCGCCACCATCCTCAACGATGGCCGTCCGGTGTACTACCGCTGCGCGCCGGAAAACGGCTTCCAGCCGGACCCGGTGGAGATCGAGACGCTGGTGTCCTCGCGCACCCGCGCCATCGTGCTGATCAATCCGAACAATCCCAGCGGTGCCAGTTATTCGCGCGAACTGCTGGAGCGCATCGTGGCCATCGCCAGCAAGCACAACCTGCTGCTGATGGTCGATGAGATCTACGACCAGGTGCTCTACGACGACGCCGCCTTCGTGCCGGTCGCGCCGCTGGCCGGTGCGCATCCGTGCATCACCTTCGGCGGCCTGAGCAAGGTGCACCGCGCCTGCGGCTGGCGTGTGGGCTGGGCGCTGCTGTCGGGCGAGCAGTCGCGCATCAACGACCTACGCAACGCGATGGACCTGCTCGGCGCGCTGCGCCTGTGCGCCAACGTGCCGGGCCAGTACGCCATCGATGCGGCCGTCAACGGGCCGGACACCATTTCGGCGCTGTGTGCGCCGGGCGGCCGTCTGTATGAAACCCGCCGTGCGGTGATCGAGGCCTGCGAGGCCAGCGAGCACCTGTCGCTGGTGGCGCCGGCCGGTGCGCTGTATGCGTTCCCGGCGGTGGTCGGCCCGGCCGCGCGCAACTTCGACGACCATGAATTCGCGCTCGACCTGATGAACGAGGAAGGCGTGCTGGTGGTGCCGGGTTCCAGCTTCAATGTGCCCTACCGCCACCACTTCCGCGTGACCCTGATGCCGGAAGCGCCGGTGATGCGCGATGTGTTCGCACGCATCGACCGTGCCCTGGCACGCCGCGCCGAGGCGGTCACCAAGGTGGTGCCGCTCAAGTCGCGCAGCGTGGCGTGACGGTGGTGGCCGGCACGCCGCTGCGCTATCTGGCGCTCGGCGATTCCTACACCATTGGCGAAGGCGTTGCCCCCGAGCAGCGTTGGCCGGTGCAACTGGTCGACGGTTTGCGTGCCTACGGCTGGAATGTGGCGCCGCCGCAGATCATCGCCACCACCGGCTGGACCACCGACGAGCTGCAGGCCGGTCTCGATGCCGCTGCGCCGCAGGGGCCGTTCGATCTGGTGAGCCTGCTGATCGGTGTCAACAATCAATACCGCGGACGTTCGCTGGACGCGTACCGCAGCCAGTTCGATGCGTTGTTGCTGCGTGCAATCGAATTCGCCGGCGGTGTTGCAGCGCGCGTGTTCGTGCTGTCGATTCCGGATTGGGGGCTGACCCCGTTTGCGCATGCGCACGGCGGCGATGCGGCGCTGATCGGTGCCCAGATCGATGCCTTCAACGACGTGGCCGCCGAACGTTGCGCTGTACGCTCGGTGCGTTTTGTCGACATCACCGCCACCAGCCGCGATGGCGGCGACGCTGCCGACATGCTGGTCGACGATGGCCTGCATCCCTCTGGCGCCATGTATGCGCGCTGGACCGTATTGGCACTGCCTGCAGCGCGCGATGCCCTAAGCTAGCCGCGCAACACGCCTCACTGCCAAGGACCGACATTGCACAGCACCGCCACCCAACCCATGAGCCGCACGCAGGCGCTGGCGATCGCGCGCGCATTTCTGCCGCCGCATCCGCTGGGCAATCGCTACGACTACTACTACACCCAGGCCAAGCTGCGCACGGATCCGTTGTATCCGGGCGTGCTGGCCGAATTACGCAGCACCAACGCACCAGTTCTGGATCTGGGCTGCGGGCTGGGCCTGCTCGCGCACGCATTGCGCGCCGATGGCCAGGCACTGGCGTATCACGGGGTGGATGTGGACGCGTCCAAGATCCGCCGCGCGCAACACATCGCGCAGCGCTCGGCGTTGGGCAATACGCAGTTCGCCGTGGTCGATCTGAGCGTGGCGTGGCCGCAACATCGCGGCAGCGTGACCATTCTGGATGTGCTGCAATATCTGCAGGCCGACATGCAGGCCAGCCTGCTGCGCAGCGTGGCGCAGATGCTGACGCCGGGTGCGAAGCTGGTGATTCGCAGTGCACTGGGCGATGCCAGCAGCCGTGGTCGCACCAGCCGCGTGACCGACGTGCTGGCGCATCTGAGCGGATGGATGCAGCGCATGCCGCGCAGCTATCCCACCCGCGACAGCCTGCAGGCGCAGCTGGATACCGCCGGTCTGCGTGCTACCTTTGCGCCGTTGTATGGCAACACGCCATTCAACAACTGGTTGATCGTGGCCGAGCCGCGCTGAGGCCGTGCACAACGTGCCTGGCTCGCTTTAGAACGACTGACAAAACGTAACGCGCGGTCGTCGGACGGATGTGGACGGCACGCAGAAACCGGGGTGTACGCGTAGCACATGCCGCAACGGGCACCGGCCGCGCAGCCGTTTTGACAGCCGCTGTTGACGTCATGCGGATGATCCTGGGCCACGTTGTTCGAGGGCGGTGCACCACCGCCCCAGAGAATCCGCTGGTTGCCTTGTTGAAAGCTGTGCACACCGACCATCTCGACAGGTCCTTGCCCGCCCACCGTCGCGGGCTCTTACGCGGCATGGATGCCGCGTAAGAGCCTACAAGGACGTACTTGCGGCGTGTCCTGCGAGGGTGGGCGGGCAAGGGCCCTGCAGCGAAGTCGCAGAGTAGCCGCTCTACAACTGATCTATCCGCGCCGACCAATCACTTCGGGACAACCAAGTCATCGAGTCACCGCGCCGTTTAGATGCAGGCAAAGGCCTGGTTAGCCGAGTGCGCGGCACCCTCACCGCTCGCGGGACACGCCGTGAATCCGTCCGTGGAGGCTCGGTGGCGGCATGGATGCCGCCAAAGCGTGTCCTCCAGAACAAGGTCAGAACTTCCAGGACAGCGTCAGCTCCACATCGCGCGGGTCGCCGTAGATCAACTGGCTTTGATAGACGATGTTGGCGTAGTACTTGCGGTCGAACAGGTTGCGCACGTTGAGCTGCGCCGACCATGCCTGGTTGATGTCGTAACGCGCCATCGCGTTGGCCAGCACCACGCTACCCTGCGTCAGCCGCTGCGTGCTGCCCTGTGGCCCGGACATCAATTCGTGGATGGCCGACTGCCAGCTCAAGCCACCGCCCACGCGCCATGGGCCGGTCTGCCAGCTGGTGAACAGGGTGGCCTCGCGACGCGGGCTGGTCGGATTGACGTCGACACCGCTGGCATCATTGGCATCGAACTGGGCAAAGCCGAACGCGATCCGCCATTGCGCGGACAGCTGACCATCGAGCTGGAACTCCACGCCCTGGCTGACCGTGCCCTTCGCCGCGAGGAAGGCCTGAGTGGTGGTGCCGGGCACCAGTTGCCCGGGATCGTTCACCGCCAGGTTGTCCTGCTCGATCCGGAACAACGCCAGCGCCGCCTTGAGCTGGCCGCCGAGGTATTGGCCCTTGGCGCCGACCTCGTAGCTGTTGCCTTCCAGCGGGGCGAGATAGCGCCCGCCGCGATCGCGGTTGTTTTGCGGCTTGAAGATGCCGGTATAGCTGGCGTAGAGCGAATGGTGGTCGTCCACGTCCAGGATCAGGCCGGCGTACGGCGTGGTGCGGCCGCGACGCTCGTAGGTATTGGCCGGCACCAGTTGATCGGTGTTCTCCCAGTCGGTGACGCGTGCGCCGACGATGGCCGTGAGCGCGTCGGTCAGGCTGAAACGGCCGGCAGCGTAGGCGGCCACCTGGCGCACGTCGCGTTCTTCGCCCTTCACCAGCGGTGTCCATTGCGGCTGCGCCATGCTGCCGGTCCAGGCGTAGACGCTTTCGGCCGTCAGTGACTGTGACGGCTCGGGCCCGTTGGACCAGCTGCGCACGTTGCGGTTCATCCAGGTGGCACCGGCGATCAGCTCGTGGTTGCGGCCCCACCAGGTCAGCGGCACGCTGAGGTAGGCATCCAGGCTGTTTTGCGCAGTGAGTGTGGGATAGCGCCCGCCAAAGTTGGTGGCAAGGCCCAGGCCGGTAGCGCGATCCGGGTAATCGAAGTAGCCGAACAGCACCGACTTCCAATCGGTTTCGAACCGTTGATGCGAGTACTCCACGTGCAGCTGCACACCGTTGTCGAAGCGATGGGTCAGGCCGGCGAATGCGTTGGTGGTATCGGCCACGCCGCACGCCCAGCGCGGCGTAAAGGAATCCGAACGCGCAAAGTGGGTACGGCTGCCATCGCTGGAGTAAGCCGGCACTCCACCCCAGGTGGTGCCGCGACCATCGTTGCGCTGTTTGTTGAGGCCGATGTAGCCGCTGGTGGCATCGCTGAAATCCGCATCGACAATGCCGTAGAACAGCGACGATTGCTTGCTGTAGTAATCGCGGAACGACTGCTTGTCTTCGTAGCTGGCAACCACCCGTCCACGCACGTTGCCGGCGGCGTTCAAGGGCGATTGCAGGTCGAGCGTGCCGCGATAGCGGTCCCAGCGCCCTGCCGACAGATCGACCCGACCGGTGAGCACATCGCTGTCGGCATGCTTGCGCACCAGATCGATCGATGCGGCCGGGCTGCCCGCGCCGGTGGTCAGGCCATTGGCGCCGCGGATGATTTCCACCCGGTCGTAGATCGCCATGTTCTGCTGCACATCGCCGGTGTAGTCGGTGGGAATGCCGTCGATGCGGTAGTAGTCCACTTCGAAGCCGCGCGCGTTGATGTAGGTGCGCTCGGTGTCCCAGGTCGGCGAGTTGAAGCCGGCGACGGTGTCGGTGACGTCCTGTAGCGATTGCAGGTTGCGGTCGACGATCTGCTGGCGGGTCACCACCACCACCGACTGCGGCGTCTCGCGCAGCGACAGCTCCAGCTTGGTCGAACTGCGCGCGACATCGGCGGTGTAGGAATCGGTGCCTTCGGTCGCGGCACCGCGATGGGCCTGGATCTGCAGGCGGTCCAGATCGACCGGGTCGCGCGTGCTCGATTGCGCCGCAGCCGCCAATGGCCATGCGCAGGCCAGCGCCAGCAGGGAGGACGCCAGCGGGAGCTGCGGCGAACGGAGATCCGCACGCATGGGCGTGCGCGCAGAGACGATGCGATGGGACATGGGGTCAGCCTCAAGAGCGGATATGGCCGTCGATGACGGCTTGAGGCTGGCGTCGGCAGCGCCATCGAAAGGCGCATACCGTTTGCTGGCTGGGGGCGCATGTTCGATCCGCGTTAAATCGCTGTCAATACATGCGTGGATCAATGCCGCGACTCAAGGTCGCTAGCTCCGGGCAATCCGGCAGACAAAAAACGACGCGTCGTACCGAAGCAGGTCCCGCCGGCAAGGACGATGGATCCATCAATGTGTGGGCTCGCTCCACGTCATCGCCAACGCTGTCCGCAGACCTCAGTCCGGACGCCGCCCCGTCAGGCCGCGCGCGCGCATCGCTTCCAGCACGCCGCGCAGGATGGTCAGGTTGTGGCCGTGCGCGGCGCCTTCGTGCAGCAGCACGATGGCGCCGGGGCGCAGGTCGCGCACGATGCGGGCCACGGTGGTCTCCGGCTCGCAACGCACCCCGTCGAAACCGCGCGCGCTCCAGGCCACGCGGGTCAGTCCGTGCGCACGCAGCGGCGAGGCGACGAAGGGATTGGTCATGCCCACCACCGAGCGGTACAGCCGTGGCGCCTGCCCGGTGATGGTGGCCAGCACGCGCTGCGCCTGACCGATTTCCTGCGCCATGCGATGCGGTCCCAGCGCCCAGAACCAGGCCTGCGGATGGGTATGGCTGTGGTTGCCGATGCCGTGCCCGCGACGCACGATCTCGCGCACCAGTTCAGGCCGCTGCTCGGCGCGTGCGCCGACCACGAAGAAGGTGGCCTTGGCGTCGAAGGCGTCCAGCAGCTCCAGCATCGCCGGGGTGTCGTCGGAGGGGCCGTCGTCGATGGTCAGCCATACCTGCGGGGCGCGGCCCGGCAGGCGCGCCAGCACCGGCGCGTACAGACGCGCGCGCGGCAGGAACACCGGCACCACGAACGCCGCATGCGACACCAGCAACGCCGGCACGCCCCAGACCCAGCCCAGATGCCACCACAGCAGCGCCACCGCTGCCTGCGAGAGGGCCAGCAGGCCGACCCAGCGGTAAGGGTGCGAGGGGATGCGATACAGCGTTTGAAGCGTGGTCATGCCGCATGATGCCATGCGGCGTAGAATGCCCGGACTCCACGATCTGACCGAAGTGCTGCCATGTCCCTCGATCCCGCCCTGCGTTCCCGCATCGATACGCTGCTGCAATCCAGCCGCGTGGTGCTCTTCATGAAAGGCCAGCCCGGCATGCCGCAGTGCGGTTTTTCGGCCAAGGCGGTCGGCGTGCTGGACGGCCTTGGCATCGACTATGCCCACGTCAACGTGCTGGCTGACCAGGAGATCCGCGAAGGCATCAAGGCCTACGGCGACTGGCCGACCATTCCGCAGCTGTATGTGGACGGCGAGTTGATCGGCGGCAGCGACATCATCCTGCAGATGGCCGACAGCGGCGAGTTGAGCAGCATGCTCGGCCTGCAGGCGCCAGACCGGACTCCGCCCAAGATCACCATCACCCCGGCTGCGGTCGAGATGCTCAAGGGTGCGCTGGCCGATGCGCCGGATGCCTCGCTGACGCTGTCCATCGATGCCAACTTCCAGCCCAACTTCCAGCTGGCACCGACCAACCCGAACGCCATCGCCGCCGAGTCCAACGGCCTGCGCGTGCAGTTCGATCTGGCCAGCGCCCGCCGCGCCGACGGCATCACCATCGACTGGGTGGACGACATCCGTGGTCGTGGCCTGGCCATCGACAATCCCAATGCGCCCAAGCCGGTGCAAGAGTTGTCGGTGCGCGATGCCGACGACCGCCTGAAGGCCGGTACGCTGACCCTGGTGGACGTGCGCCCGGCCGACGAACGCGCCCTGGCCACGGTTGCCGCGCCGTTCCGCACGCTGGATGCGCACGAGCGCGCCGCCATCGAGCAGTTGCCCAAGGACACCCCGCTGGCGTTCCTGTGCCACCGCGGCGGGCGCAGCCTGCAGGCGGCCGAGCACTTCCGCGGCCTGGGCTTCAGCAACGTCTACAACGTCACCGGCGGCATCGACGCCTGGTCGGACGAAGTGGACAACGGCGTGCCCAAGTACTGAGGCCAGACGGCGGAACGCCAGGAGGGCACGGCCGGTGTCAATCATCTGCATGCAGCGTGCAGACACTGCAGTTCCTGCACGCCATCCGCACCCAACGATGGCCCGCCGGAATCGGCCGCCAGGGTTTTAAGCCGCGTTTGCTACATTGCACACCCCGAAACGGGCGCTCCACGGAGCGTCCGTTTTTTCATGGATCGCCACTCACAAGGACTTCGCTGCAATGCACACTCGCCTGCTCTCTCTTGCACTGGCCGCGCTGTTGCCGCTGGCCACACAGGCCGCCGAACCGGCGCGCGCGGTCATGCTGGTACAGACCTACGACAGCCAGCCGACCGAAGACCCGCTGGAATACATTCCGGTGTGGCTAGGCAGCGGCGTAGCGAAGGAGTCCAGCATGCCCAGGTCGCTGCTGAGCCAGCCGCTGCAGGTCTTCAATGCGGGCGTGTCCACCGGCAACGTGCGGCTTGCGTCGCTGAGCATCGACGACAACAGCATGTGCGGCGGCACGGCAAAACTGCGCCTGAAGGGCACCGGCACGCTGTCCAATTCGCCGTTGTTGGCGACGGTGGATCTCAATCCCGGCAAGCGCTTTGCGACCCGCAATGCCACCGCTGCCGAACAGACCGAGCTGTTGCGCCAGGTTGGCGAGACCGCGCAGCTGCGCAAGAGCGTCAAGCCTGCGGCGCTGGCCCAGGCGTTGACGGCATTCACTGCCGATCGTGCGCAGGATCTGGCGGCGCTGCAGGTCTTTACCGACACCCGGCAGCCGCAGCGACGCGTGGCCGTGCTGACATCCAATCACCCGACCAGGACCGGAAACCCGGACAACCCGACCGGCGTCCTCGTGGTGCTTGCGATATTCGAACACGACGGCAGCCGCTGGCAGTTCCGCAAGGGCAGCACGGCCAGCGGCTGCGACGATTGCGAAGACCTGCCATTGCGCACGCATCTGCTGCAGTTTGGCGATATCGACGGCAACGGCACGCTCGACTTCGTGCTGTCGGAAAGCGGCTACGAGAGCTACGGCTTCTATCTGCTGCTGGGCGAAGGCACCAACTGGCGTTCGGAAAGCTTGATGGGCGGCTGTTGATCAGCCTTAGCGCGATGACCGATGCCGAATCGGTATCTGCCATCGCGCTGCATGACCGGCGGGATCCAGAAAAAACGCTGCTCGTCCTCGTGCAAGTCATCCGCGCATCGGCGGCGCGAAGCCATTGATATAACGGCGTGACCGCACGATATCGATCAGCGGTCTACATCGCGCGCAGGTGAGTCATCAACCGATCCGCCTGCCCAGACGCAAGTGCGCAGTGCGGAAAGGCCGCAGCGGCGTGCAAGCGCGCAGGCCACAACCGCCGCCATCCCTCAGCCGGCAAATCCACCGTCGTCGAGAAACCGCTGCTCTTCGGCGGTGGTTTCACGCCCCAGCACCGCATTGCGATGCGGGAAGCGTCCGAAGCGCTGGATGATCTGCTGGTGCTCCACCGCCCAGCGCGTGGTTTCTGCATCGTCCAACGCGGTGATCAGCTGCACCGAACGCGCCTGCTCCTGCAGGTCTTCAGCATGCTCGAACGGCAGATAGAAAAACAGCCGCAACTGCGCCGAGACCTGCTGATCGAAGCCGCTGGCGAGCGCCTGCCGCGCGCAGGACAGCGCCAGGCCGTCGGTGGCGTAGGCATGCGCGCTGCCGCGGAATGCGTTGCGCGGGAATTGGTCGAGCAGGATCAGCAAGGCCAATGCATCCTCCGCGCGTTCCATCCAGTGCGCATACTCGCCACGCGCCGCCGCAAAGTGCTGTTCGCTGAAATGCTGGCGGAAGTTGGCATCGAACGCATCGTTGTGGGTGAACCAGCGGGCCGAGCCGGCCAGCTCCCAGAAAGCCAGCACCACATCGGCCTGTTTGTTGCGTTCTGATTTGACGATCATCGACGTGTCCCCTGACGAATACGGCATAGCATGCCCATGCGCATGTGATGAGGCCGCCGCCACCGGCAATGCAGCACTTGGCAAGCACGCCGCCGCCGGCTAGGTTTGCGGCTGACGTTTTCGTTACACCGGGGAAATCCATGCGTTCCATCCTGTTCGCCGCCCTTGGCGCGGCGCTGCTGTGCGGGCCTGCGTCTGCGGCATCGCGTTTCGTGCAAGACCCCTACCCCAGCACCTACCACGCGCTTGCGTCCGCTCCGGTGCTGATCCAGCACGCCACGGTGCTCACCGGCACTGGCCAGCGGCTGGACGACGCCGACGTACTGCTGCGCGACGGCAAGGTGGCCGCGGTTGGGCGCGGGCTGGAGGCGCCGGCCGATGTGCGCCGCATCGACGGCACCGGCAAGTGGGTCACCCCCGGCATCATCGATGTGCACTCGCATCTGGGCGTGTATCCCAGCCCCGGCGTCAGCGCGCATAGCGATGGCAACGAGATGACCGCACCGGTCACCCCGAACGTGTGGGCCGAGCATTCGATCTGGCCGCAGGATCCCGGCTTCGGCACCGCCCTGGCCGGCGGCGTCACCTCGCTGCAGATCCTGCCGGGCTCGGCCAATCTGATCGGCGGGCGCGGCGTCACCCTCAAGAACGTGGCCTCCACCACCTACCAGGGCATGAAGTTTCCCGGTGCGCCCTGGGGCCTGAAAATGGCCTGCGGCGAGAACCCCAAGCGCGTGTACGGCGAAAAAGGTGGCCCTGCCACCCGCATGGGCAACGTGGCCGGCTACCGCGCCGCCTTCATCGATGCGGCCGAGTATCTGCAGAAGAACGCACCCAAGAAGAAGGCCGAAAAGAAGCGCCATTGGTGGAGCCGCGGCGGCGACAACGACAGCAGCGGCGATGCCGGCGGCAAGCGCGATCTCAAGCTCGATACGTTGGCCGGCGCGCTCAACGGCGACATCCGCGTGCATATCCACTGCTACCGCGCCGACGAGATGGCGACCATGCTGGACCTGTCCAAGGAATTCGGCTTCCACATCGCTGCCTTCCACCACGGCGTGGAAGCCTACAAGCTGGCCGACCGGCTGGCGCAGGACAATGTCTGCGGCGCGCTGTGGGCCGACTGGTGGGGCTTCAAGATGGAAGCCTTTGACGGCATCCAGGAAAACATCGCGCTGGTCGACCGCCCGGCCAACAGCTGCGCCATCGTGCATTCGGATTCGGAAGAAGGCATCCAGCGCCTGAATCAGGAAGCGGCCAAGGTGCTCGCCAACGCGCGCCGCAGCGGCATGGATATCCCACCCGAACGTGCGATCCGCTGGCTCACCAGCAACGCGGCCAAGGCGCTGGGCATCGAGCAGCAGACCGGCGCACTGGAGCCGGGCAAGATGGGCGATGTGGTGGTGTGGAACGGCAATCCCTTCAGCTCCTACGCGCTGGCCGAACAGGTCTACATCGACGGCGCGCAGGTCTACGACCGCCACGATCGCCGCTTGCAGCCGGTGTCGGACTTCATGCTCGGCCAGGAGGTGGCACGATGAGCCGCGCAACCTTCGTTCGCCCGCGTCTGCGCGCGATCTCCGCAGTGGTCTTGGCAGCATTGGCATTGCCCGCATTCGGCCAGCAGGTGCTGATCCGTGGCGCGACCGTGCATACCGCCACCGCACAAGGCACGCTGCGCAATACCGATGTGCTGGTGCAGGGCGGCGTGATCCGCGCGATCGGCAGCAATCTGGCCGTGCCCACCGACGGCCGCGTGGTCGAGGCTAAGGGCCGTCCGCTGACGCCGGCCTTGTTCGGCGGCATCACCGAGATCGGCATCGAAGAAGTCTCCGGCGAAGACAGCACCGTGGACAGCGGCGTCAAACTGAGCGACCAACCGATGCGCCCGGAATTCGACGTCACCCTGGCCTACAACCCCGACTCGGTGCTGGTGCCGGTGGCGCGCGTGGAAGGCATCGGCTTCACTGCATTGGGCGCGACCACCAGCGGTGCCTTCATCGCCGGGCAAGGCGGCGTCGTACGGCTGGACGGCAGCCCGGACCCGCTCGGCCCGCATGCCTTGTTCATCCGCATCGGCGCGGCGGCATCCGATCTCACCGGCAGCTCGCGTGCCGCGCAATGGATGCTGCTCGACCAACTGGTGGCCGAGGCGCGCGGACGCGTGCCGGCCGATTCGCCGCACGCGCTGCTGACTCCGGTCGGCCGCAGCGTGCTGGCCAAATACCTGGCCGGGCAAGGCCGCATCGTGGTGCAGGTGGAGCGCGCCGCAGACATCCGCCAGCTGCTGCGTTGGGCGCAGCGCGAAAAGGTACGCATCGCCATTGCCGGCGGCACCGAGGCCTGGAAGCTCGCGCCGCAACTGGCGCAAGCCAACGTGCCGGTGCTGGTGGACGCGCTGGCGGACCTGCCGTCCACCTTCGACCAGATCGGTGCGACGCTGGAAAACGCCGCACGCCTGCGCGCGGCCGGCGTGGAGGTGAGCTTTGCCCAGAGCGGCGATGCCTCGCACAACGCGCGCAAACAGCGCCAACTGGCCGGCAATGCGGTGGCCAACGGCTTGCCGTGGGAAGCCGGCCTGGCTGGCCTGACCCGGGTGCCGGCAGAGATCTTCGGCGTGGCCGATCGCATCGGCAGCATTGCGGTCGGCAAGCAGGCCGACCTGGTGCTGTGGGAAGGCGACCCGCTGGATGTCGCCCACTATGCCGAGCAGGTGTGGCTGGGCGGTCGCGACATGCCGATGCGCTCACGCCAGACCGAGCTGCGCGAGCGTTACATGCAACCGGCCGGCGCGTTGCCGCGTGCTTATCTGAAGTGAGCGTATGCGGCGCGCCTTTGCGCGCGCCGCAGTGGCGATACCGCCACATTGCGACAGCCGCCGTTGCCGGATGCGCTGGCACACTGCATGCCCTGCTCGCCGGCACCGTGCCGGCGGCATCGTCTGCCAAGGATTGCCCATGCGCGTGTTATGCATCCTGATGTCATCGCTGGCGCTGCTTCCACTCGGGGCATTCGCCCAGTCGGGCTGGGTCGACGGGCAAGGCCAGTCGGTTGCCGCCTCGCCCAGCCGCAATACCGCGCAGGACTTCGGCGCAAGCCTTCCGGTGACCTCCGATGTGGACCGGGAGCAACAACGGAATACGCCCGATCGCGTGCCGCAGGTCAAGGCGGTCGCTCATGTCGGCCCCGGCGACGCGCTGTTCGCGCAATGACACGCATGCCATCGGGTGTGCGCAGCGTCTATCTGCTGATCGCACTCGCCGTGCTTGTCATCGAAGTGGCGATCGGCGCGGGCACACTTGGCGGGCCCTGGGTGCGCGGCAGCCTGGGCGATGTGCTGGCGGTGATCCTGGTGTATTGCGGGTTGCGCGGTGTGCTTGCGTTATCGCCCCGCCGGGCGAGCGTGCTGGCGGTCGCGATCGGATGCCTGATCGAAGGGCTGCAGGCGATGCACCTGGCCGACCGGCTCGGGCTGCGCCCGGGCAGCGCGGCCTACATCGCGCTCGGCAACACCGCCACCCTGCACGATCTGCTGATGTATCTGGTCGGCGGCGGCGTGGCTTACATCGGCGATGTGGCGTCATGCCGTGTCGCTGCGTCTTCCCGGCGGCATACGCCGCATTGATGGACTCCTTCGGGCCTAGCGCATGTTTTCCGTCTCCTCATCGGCACTGATCGACAGCATTGGCGTCCTGTCTCTGCAGCGGCAGCAACGGCGTGCCTGCGCCGCCGCTGCGTCGCAGTGAGCTCGCTGTTTCAAGGCGGCGGCTTGCGCTCGATCGATCGCGTCGTGTTGCGCCAGGCGCCGGCCAATCTGCTACGCGGTCTGGAAGCGGTCGGCGGGCGGCTGATCCTGACCGCCGATGCGCTGCATTTCCAGCCGCATCCCTACAACATACAGACCCGGTCGCTGACCGTGCACCTGACCCAGATCGCAACAATGCAACTCCGCTGGACACGCTTGTTCGGCCTGCTGCCGGTGGCGCCGACATCGCTGGCGGTGCAGCTGCATGAGGGCGGCGAGCACCGTTTCGTGATCGGCAAACGCGAGCAGTGGATGACGGCCATTGCCTCGGCGCGCGATGCCCTGCGCTGACGCTTGCGCCGACAGCCGCAGTCGCGCTGATCCACAAGATCGCAGTGCCCGGCTGCCACATCGCAATGTCCTGGCTTCTTCCCGCAGGTATCCGCATCCCAGACGGAGCGTGAACTGCACTGCGTTTCAGCATTGAATCCTGTACGCGCTGCACGCTCTGCGGGTCCGGCCATCGCCGCCGTTGTCCAGCCAGCCTAGCATCGCGCGTCGGCACCGTAGCGACGCCCTACCTCGGCGTGGAGATAGACATGCCCCGCACTATCCTGCGCATCCTGGCGTGCGCCCTGTTCCTGTACGGCGGCGCCAGCGCGCCGGCCATCGCCGCATTTGGCGTCACCCGCAGCGGCAACCGTGTCGTTGTCGATACCGGCGCCGAGCTGGTGTTTTCGATCAACGCCAACAACGGCGACATCGTGTCGATGCGCTATCGCGACAACGAGCTGCAGACCACCGAGTCGAAGGGCTCGCATATCTCCTCCGGCCTGGGCAGCGCCAGCGTCGAGGCGCGCGTGGTGGGCGGGGCGATCGTGGTTTCGGCCAAGGCCGGCGACCTGAGCCAGTACTACATCGCGCGCAAGGGCCGCAACGCGATCTACATGGCCACCTATGCACCGACCTTGCTGCCGATCGGCGAGCTGCGCTTTGTCGCCCGCTTGAACGTTGCCAAGTTGCCGAATGCGCAGCAGGAACCCGACTCCAATGTCGGCAGCCCGGTGGAAGGCGAGGACGTGTTCCTGCTGCCGGACGGACGCACCAGTTCCAAGTTCTATTCGGCGCGCCGCATGATGGACGACAAGGTGCACGGCGTCAGCGGTTCGGGCGTGGCGGTGTTCATGCTGATGGGCAACCGCGAGCGCAGTTCCGGCGGGCCGTTCTTCAAGGACATTGCCACGCAGAAAACCCGCGTGACGCATGAGCTCTACAACTACATGTATTCCGATCACACCCAGACCGAAGCATTCCGCGGTGGCCTGCATGGGGTGTACGGGCTGCTGTTCACCGATGGAGGAACGCCCTCCAGCGCGCAGCTCGACACCGCTTTCGTCGATGCAACGCTGGGCTTGAGTGGTTATCTCGCCAGCGACGGACGCGGCGCACTGGGCGGCCGGGTCAGTGGCGTGCTGTCCGGCCAGCCTGCGGTGATCGGCCTGCGCAACGACCAGGCCGAATACTGGGCCACGGCCAACGGCAGCGGCGATTACCAGATGGCCGGCGTGCGTCCGGGGCGCTACCGCATGACGCTCTACCAGAACGAACTGGAAGTCGCGCAACGCGATGTAGATATCCACGCCAATGCGACCGCGCAGGCGGCACTGCAAGCCACTATCCTGCCGGGAACGCTCAAGTGGCAGATCGGCACGGCCGATGGCACGCCGGCCGGTTTCCGTCATGCGGAGTTGCTACCGCGCGCGCATCCGTCCGACAAACGCATGAGCTGGACACCGGTGACCTACACGGTTGGATCGAGCAGTGCGGGCAGCTTTCCGGCGGTGCAGTGGCGCAGTATCAACACCCCAACCCGCATCGACTTCACCCTGGGCTCCAGCGAAGTGCGCGGCTACCGTCTGCGCATCTTCGTGCCGCTGACCCAGGTTAGCGCGCGGCCGCAGATCAGCGTCAATGCGCGTTGGAATGGCCCGGTGTCGGCCGCGCCCACGCAGCCCAAGACACGCGGCATCACCCGCGGCACATGGCGCGGCAACAACACGCTGTACGAGGTGGATATCCCGGCATCCGCGCTGCAATCCGGCAGCAACCGGATCGAGATCGGCATCGCCTCGGGATCGCCGGACAACGGCTTTCTCAGCCCCGCTGTGGTGTTCGACAGTATCCAGCTGGTGGCGCTGTAAGCAGCCCTGCAATCCGGCGAAACGGATGGCCGAACGCGTGCGGGGCGCAAGCCGCAGCGCAGAGACAGCAGCGAAGGAAAACCGTCGTGCACTTGCGTGGGGTGGACTCCGATGGTGGATGGTTGGATACAGGTCCCCACCGCAACGGCGCAACACCGCGCGGTGGATGACCGACCCTTGCGCATCCGGCACCACGACGCAGGCGCGCGGTGTTCCGAACGTCCACGCACTGACGGGGCGCAGATGTGGTCATCCATGCGAACCGGTCACCGTGGCCTGATCCAGTACGCGAGGCATGCAATGCATGCGCCGCGCACACGCCACCTCATTGACTTTCAAGCGATCGGCAATCGTCGACGATTGGCAGGCCGCGCAAGCACTGCTGAGACCGGCGTGCGTTGTCGTGCACGCCGGTCTCCGACGCCAACTGCACCCTCAGCCATGCGGCCGATGGACGCTGTACTTACTGCGCATCCAGCGTCGCACTCACCTTGGCCCAGCCGTTGCCGCGGACCACTTCGAAACCGGCTTCGACTGCGTGCAGGTACATGCTGTTGTTGTAGCGCCCATCCTTGGACCGGTTGGTCTGCAACCAGTTGAGGAAGGGCTTGGCGTCCACGTTGAGGCTGCCGCTGGTCTTGAGCGTGGCCTGCCCGGCGGTGCCGGTCGGGATGAAGGTGTAGACGTAATAGCCGGCACCGGAGTTGAAGCCCTCCCACAGGTCGAAGGTGCGCCCGCCCGCGGTGATCACCTTGCTGGCAGTCAGTGTGCCGATCGGCCAGGAGTTGTGGTCGCCCCAGATCATCACTTCCAGCTGCGGGTTGCCCTTGGCGGTATCCCAGCGGAAGAAGATGTCGTAGGCAAAATCGCCTGCGAGATTAGTCCCACCAGCGCTGTAGGTGAACTTGAGCGGGATTTTGCTCAAGGAAGAAATCTGCCGCGGAAACAGCGTGTCGCTGGTCGGGTTCCAGTCGTAATGCCAGCCCCGCACGATCGCCGGGTAGCCGTAGAGATTGTAGTCGGCGAAGTTGAAGGTGACGGTCAGCTCGGGCGTACTGCCGGTGCCGAACGTGCCCTGGATGATGTTGTTGGGATCGTTGAAATTGTTGACCCAGGCGTAGTGGTTGCCGAAGATCTTGTAGGGACCGGCCAGCGCTGCCGGCGCCAGGGCCACCAGACCCACGGCGAGTGCAGCCTTCCACCAGCGCGATGCGCGCCGCCGCGTAGTAGGCGCCTGTGTGCTGGTCTGAGTGAGGATGCTGGATTGGCTGTTTTGCATGTTGACTCTCTCCGTGTGGGTTCAGCGCGGCGATGCCGGTGCGGCAGCGTCGAGAAGCCGCTTTGCAGCGGTCGCGTCGGACCCTAGCAGCGGGGTTGTGACGGGAGCTATAGCAATTGCGGCAGGCCTCGCTCGTCATCTGCGATAGCGGGCGCTACCCAGCAACCGAAGCGTGCGCCGATCCTCAGTTCGCAACGCAAATCGCGGCATGACAGGATGTATCGGTCATCTGCATGACGGCACGGTGCACGCGAATGGTGCAGAGCCACATGGGTGTGATCTGCGTTCTGACCGCGCCCGCGGCTGCTTGCTGCAGGCCCATGCTCACGCGTCGAGCTTGTCTGATTGCTGGTGTCATTCTTCCATCCGGTGGTCTTTGGCGTACGTCACCCAGCTTTCAATCAGCAGCCCTACTCGCCTCCGCGGTTTTGCGATAGCGTTCGCAAGCACAGATAACGCAACAGCCGGAGGGGGCGACGATGCGCATCGGAATCGTGGTGGACAGTGCCTGCGATTTGCCGCAGGACTTCATTCAACGCAACAACGTCATCGTCTTGCCGATCAGCGTACGCATCGGCGAAGCGGTGCTGGCCGATCACCGCGATGAGGAAGCGACGCTGAGCTTTCTGCAGGCGCATGTGGCCGAGCGCGGGCACGAAGCGGAAACCACGCCGTTGTCGGTCAATCAAATTCGCAATCTTTTCTTGCAACGGCTGGTCATCGACTACGACCATGTGTTCTGCCTGACCATCTCCAAGCTGCGCAGCCAGATCTTCGACAACGCGATGCAGGCCAGCTTCGCGATCCTCAACGATTACAAGCCGATCCGGCAGGCCGCCGGCCACACTTCGCCGTTTGCGCTGCGCGTGATCGATACACTCAACCTGTTCGCCGGCCAGGGCATCACTGCGGTGGAAGCGGTACGCCTGCGCGAGCAGGGTCAAGGCGTGGCGGCAATTCGCAGCCGACTCGAACAACTGGCCGAGCACACCTACGGCTACATGATTCCGCGCGATCTCTACTACCTGCGTGCGCGTGCACGCACCAAGGGCGATCGCAGCGTGGGCCTGATCGGCGCCGCGCTCGGTAGCGCGCTGGATATCAAGCCGGTGCTGCGCGCCTACCGCGGCGTCACCGAGCCGGTCGCCAAGTTGAAAGGCTTCGAGCCGTCAGCGGAAAAGCTGTTCGGCTTTGCCGTGCGCAAGATCCGCGAGGGCTTGATGACGCCGACCGTGTGCGTGGGCTACGGTGGCGAGCTGGCCGAGTTGCATGCCCTGCCCGGTTACGCTGCCTTGCAGAACGCCTGCCAGACGCACAACGTGGAACTATTCGAAGGCGTGATGAGCCTGACCGGCATGGTCAACGTCGGCAAGGGCGCACTGGCAGTGGCGTTTGCGGCGGAACCGCATACATTCTCGGCATGAAAACATGGTCGAGGGTGCGGTGCCCTTGCCGCTTGCAGGACGTGCAAGTCTATAGCTGACCTATCCACGCGACCCGGATCTCCAAGACACGAAGACATAAAAGCAACCTAAATTCTGAGTCACGGCTTCGTTTAATAAATGCGTTCAAAAGCCCGGTTAGTCGAGGGTGGGGTACGCTCACCACTTGCGGGACACGCCGTAAATCCGTCCCTGGAGGCTCCTCGGCAGCATCCATGCCGCCAAGGGTCCCGCAACCGGCAAGTACACCGCACCAGAAAGTTGGTTGGTGGTTGGTGGTTGGTGGTTGGTGGTTGGTGGTTGGTGGTTGGTGGTCGGTGGTCGGTGGTCGGTGGTCGGTGGTCGGTGGTCGGTGGTCGATTGAAAATTTACCGATTGCCAGGCCTGCATTGGGCCGCTGAGAAGTTTTTGTAGCTTGACTTCTTAAAAGGCTGGCAGTTGCTATGTTTTCTTTGCGAAGCTAGCCGGACGTGCAGTGATCCAACAACGTACGTCGTGCACTGCTTGCAACCACGCACACCGATCATCTCGACTGGTCCTTGCCCGCTCACCGTCGCGGGATCTTAAGCGGCATGGATGCCGCGCTAGAGCCTAAATGGACGTACTTGCGGCGTGTCCCGCGATGGTGGGCGGGCAAGGGCCCTGCAGCCAAGCGCCAGATCGACTGCTCTACCGCTGATCTAACCGCGGTTTCCAAGCCCTTAGTACACAATGCACAAAGCAGCCGAGACCTGGAATGGTGGGATTGTTTGGCCGCGATCGGATGCTTGAATCAAAAACCTGGTGCGTCGAGTGCGCGGCGCCCTCACCGCCTGCGGGACACGCCGTGAACCCATCCCTGGGGGCTCGGTGGCGGCATCCATGCCGCCACACGGTCCCGCAACCGGTCAGGACACCGCACCAGACAGTTGGTCGGCGCTTGTTTGAAAAGCTGTCTGTCGTACGGTGTGCATCACGTGGAGCCGATGCTTCATGATCGAACGAGGCATCAGCACGGCTCTTACCATGCATACCGATCATTTCGACTGGTCCTTGCCCGCTCACCGTCGCGGGACCTTAAGCGGCATGGATGCCGCGCTAGGGCCTACATGGACGTACTTGCGGCGTGTCCTGCGATGGTGGGCGGGCAAGGGCCCTGCAGCCAGGCAGCAGCCCTGACGCTCTGCAAACATCCCGGCACTCGAAAGGACATCCCACCGATCAGGTTGGCCGTGTCCGGGTGGGTTGCCGTTACGCATTCAAGAAAAAGGCGATTGATCGGCGCGTACATCTGATCGTATGTACGCGACCGACAACTCACCGCGCCGTCAGCTCGGCGCAGCGTTACCGCAGCGGCACGTTCAATACCGAGGGCGTTGCCACCGGTGATGTAAACGTCACCGTGCCGCCGCCATCGCTGGCATCGGTATAGCGCGCGTCGTGCGTGTCGATCACCAGCACCAGGCGCTGCCCTGCCGGAATCTCCGCAGCCGCCGCTTGCAGCGGCCAATCCAGCGTCACTGCGCTGCCCGGCGTGACCCCGCGTAGCGAGTACGGCGCATGCGTGATCAGTTGCGCCACACCTAGCGCATCCATGCGATACAGATAGGCGAACAGACTTACTTTCGATTGGCTGGGTACCACGGTCACGCGCAGCGATGGACTGCCGGCCAGTCGCCGTAGCGTGTTCGATGGCGCACCCACCCACACTGCCGCGCCGATGCGATTGACCAACGGAATCGACGTGGTGACCGGCACACCGATGCCTTGCAACAGGCCACTGACCAGGACCACGCCCGAGTCGGCCAACGTCGGCACATCGGTGGCGATGCGCGATTGCCATCCGCTGGCGGTGCCGCCGATCAAGCCACCGGTGGGGCTGAGCAACCCGGCCGGTGCGGATAGCCCCAGGCGCGTGTTGCCCTGCTGCACCGACGCCCAGTCCGGGTATTCCAGCCATTGTCCTGCGCGCGGCGACAGCCGCACCGGCGCTTCTGCATCCACCCCGTTACGCACTTGCTTGAGATGACGATCGAACCAGCGCGTGGTCGCCGTATAGACCTCGTTGGGCAGGCCTAGCGCGCCCGGCAGTTCTGCCGTGGCGTGATCGCCCTGGCTGAGCAGCAATTGCTTGGGCCCGCGCAGCTGGTTGAAGAACGCGATGGTCTGGTTCGGCGGAAACAGGCCATCGTTGAAGGCATTGCCCAACAGCACCGCGGTGCCCCGCGCGTTGAGCGCGGCCACGTCGCTCGCCGGGCTGCGCGACGCGGCCTGCGGCAGGAAGCCCTGCACTGCGCCGTCGTAATCACCAACGGCAACCCGTGTGCTGATCTGCGCCAGATCCGGGCCGGGACGGCCGGTCAACGCGCCGGCACCGACCAAGAGTCCAACGCCTTGCTGGCTGACGGTGCGATTGGAATATAGCGACGCTTCCAGGTCCGCCCAGCCGCTGAGCGCAGCCACGGCCTTGATGCGCGGATCGCGCTCGGCTGCCAACAGGCTGATGCCCGCGCCGTAGGAGATGCCCGATGCACCGATCGCATTCGGGTTGGCCGGCGTATGCGCCAGCGCCCAGTCGATCACCGCGCTGACGTCTTCCACCGTGTCGGCGCCGGCGATATCGATCTGCCCGGCCGAATCCCAGAACCCGCGCGAGGTATAGCTGACGACCACGTAGCCATCGCTGGCCAGTTGGGTCGCGCGGCCCAGGTACTCCAGATTCGGCAGCGACCAACTGGCCGGCATCACGACCAGCGGAAACGGCCCGCTGCCCTGCCCCTGAGGCACCAGCACCAGCGCGCCCATCGGCGCGCCGTCCCAACCGGGGATGCGTTCGTAGGTCTTGCTGAAGGCGCCCGCCACCGCCGACGCCGATGCCACCAGCAACGCCAGTGCGGCGATGCCTCCGATCCAAGGCTTGTTCATGGTTCTCTCCCACGCAAGGCCGGGCCGGGATGGCCCAGCGGCAACTGCCATGCATCCGTGGTTCGGGGGAGAACGTCGCGAACGTACCAGACGGTACGGTATGGCTCAAGGGCCGGGAATCGGGAATCGGGAATCGGGAATCGGGAATCGGGAATCGGGAATCGGGAATCGGGAATCGGGAGGCGGGAGGCGGGAGGCGGGGGCGGGGGCGTAGGCGCCGCAATCGCGGACACGTGCTGAAGTGCAAGCCGGCGGGCGCCATCGTATGGTCGATCCCGACCCGCAGACGTTGGCTGCACTGCAGCAGGCCCGCGCAACGCCTCCCGCGCGAACGGCTCAGCCCACGAAGTGCTGATACCCGCGCTGCGGCGGCTGCCATGGGTTGCCGTCGGCGTCGTGGACCACCACGCCCGGCGTGGCGACGATCTGGCCGATACGTGTCACCGCGACTGCGGCGAAGTCCATCGCCTGTACCACCGCCTCGCGGTGTTGCACGGCGGCGGTGAAGCACAGCTCGTAGTCGTCGCCGCCGCCGAGTTGCCAGCCGACGCATTGCAGCGCACTGATCCCGGTGCTGCGCGGCATCGCCGGCAACGCCGTCAGCGCCAGCTGCGCGCCCACGCCGCTGCGTTCGCACAGATGCCCCAGATCGGCCAGCAAGCCATCGGAGACATCCACACAGGAATGCGCAAGCCCACTCAGGCGCAGCCCGGCCTGCACGCGCGGCTGCGGGCGCAGCAGGCGGCCGCGCCACTGCTCGTGCAGCGGATCGGCCGCCGCGCAGGTCACGTCCAGCTGGCCGGCCTGCCACAGCGACAAGGCCGCGGCCGCCTCGCCCGGCGCACCGGTCACCCACACATCGTCGCCCACGCGCGCACCGTCGCGACACAACGCCGCACCCGGCGGCAGGCTGCCGATCGCGGTCACTGCACACGACAACGGCCCGCGTGTGGTGTCGCCACCGACCAGTGCAATGTCATGCGCATCGGCCAGTGCAAAGAATCCATCGGCAAACGCGTCGACCCATTCGGCATCGTCGTGCGGCAACGACAGCGACAAGGTGCACCAGCGCGGTTGCGCACCCATCGCGGCCAGATCGGACAGATTGACCGCCAGCGTTTTCCAGCCCAGATCCTCGGCGCGCGTCTCGTGCGGAAAATGCACGCCCGCATTGAGCGTATCGGCAGTGATCGCCAGCTGCTCGCCCGGCGGCGGCTGCAGCAACGCCGCATCGTCGCCAATGCCCAACGGCACATCCGCACGCGCCGCAATGCGCGCGCGCAAGCGGGCAATTAGATCGAATTCGGGCATGGGGGCGGGAATCGGGAGAAGGGAATCGGGAATCGCAAAAGCGCGTCGGGAAGTATCGGAAATGGTGCTCTTACGATTCCCCATTCCCGACTCCCCATTCCCGCGGCGCCTCAGGCGCCGCTGGCGCCCGACTCCACCTTGCGCCACTCCACCGAGGCGCGATCCAGCACGCCGTTGACGTAGGTGTGGCCGTGCTCGGAGCCGAAACGTTTGGCGGTTTCGATCGCTTCGTTGATCACCACGCGGTACGGCACGTCCTGGCGATACAGCAGCTCATAGGCCGCCAGGCGCAGCACCGCGCGCTCGATCGCGTCGACTTCTTCCACGCCGCGATCCAGGTACGGGGTCAGCGCGGTATCCAGCTCGGCGCGGTTGCTCAGTACGCCTTCGACCAGGCTTTCGAAATAGGCCAGATCGGCCACTTCGTGCGCCTGCTCATGCGCAAACTGGGAGATCACCTGCTTGGCGAACCCGCCGGAAATCTGCCAGGCATACACCGCCTGCAAGGCACGCCGACGCGCGCGCGAACGCAGCACCGGGTCGATGCCGTCGCGACGGACGTGGCGGGCATGTCCACCGGACTTGCTCATGGCAACAACTCCATCAAATTGACCAGTTCCAATGCCGCAAGCGCGCATTCTTCGCCCTTGTTGCCATGGCTGCCGCCGGCACGCGCCTCGGCATCTTCCACCCGCTCGACCGCCAGCACGCCGTTGAGGACCGGCACGCCGGTCTGCAACTGCACGCTCATCAGGCCTTCGGCGCACAGGTCGGCGACGTGTTCGTAGTGGCGGGTGTCGCCGCGGATCACGCAGCCCAGCGCGATGATCGCCGCATGCTGGCCGGATTGTCCCAGGCGGTTGGCCGCGATCGGAATTTCCCAGGCGCCCGGCACGCGGACCACGTCGATGGCGTCCTCGCCGATGCCGTTGCCGGCCAGGCTCTGGCGCGCACCGGTGACCAGCGCGTCGGTGATGCGGGCATTCCAGCGGCTGGCGATGATCGCAAAGCGCGCGGAGGTGGGGCGGAGATCGCCTTCGTAGTGGGTCATGCGGGTCGGCAACTCGAGGGGGCGGCAAGTTTAACAGCTGCCGGGGCCTGGCCCGGCCGGTGCGTGACGGCCAGAGGTGCCGAAGCAGACCCGGCCATGTGTGACGAACGCGACTTGGAGGGGCGGCACAGGCTGGCGCAGCCTGCAGATGGCGTGGTCGATGCGCAACAACTGCAGGAACCGCTCGACCGACACGGTTCCTGCTGCGCGTCCGGCAACGGCCGGAGCGCCGACTCCAGGCGGCCAGCCCTCCGTCAGGGCAGCGCGGCAGCCGGCACCGAACGCATGCCTTCGCCAGCGTGGCATTCCAGATATTCCACCACCTCCAGCCCGAATCCGGCCAGGCCCACCTGACGGCGCGGCGTGCCCAGCACGCGCAGCTTACCCAGGCCCAGCTCGGCCAGGATCTGTGCGCCGGCGCCATTGCGTCGCCACTGGCTGACGTCCTTGGCGTTGGTGGCCGCTTCCGGTTGCTGGCGCAGCCGCGCCAACAGGGATTCGCTGTCGCGCGGTGCCGACAGCACCACCATCACGCCCTGCCCCTCGGCGGCGATCGCACGCAGCGCATCGGTGGCCGCCACGCCGAAGTCATCGCGCTGCCAGTGCAGCAGATCGGCCAGCGGGTTTTCCACCTGCACGCGCACCAGCGTGGGCGTGGCCGGATCGGCGATGCCGCGCACCAGCGCAAAGTGCAGGTCGTGTGCGATGCGGTCGCGATAGGTCACCAGCGTGAACGGGCCGAATTCGGTGCTGATCTCGCGCTCGTCCACACGCTCGACGGTGTGCTCGTTGGCCAGGCGATAGGCGATCAGATCGGCGATTGAACCCATCTTCAGCCCGTGCTCGCGCGCGAACACTTCCAGCTGCGGGCGCCGCGCCATGCTGCCGTCTGGGTTGAGCACTTCCACCAGCACGCCGGCCGGTTCCAGCCCGGCCAGCATCGGCAGGTCGCTGGCCGCTTCGGTGTGACCGGCGCGGGTCAGCACGCCGCCGGGCTGGGAGATCAGCGGGAAGATATGCCCCGGCTGGCTCAGGTCCTGCGGCTTGGCATCCGGCCGCACCGCGGTGCGTACCGTGTGCGCGCGGTCGTAGGCGGAGATACCGGTGGTCACGCCCTCGGCCGCCTCGATGCTGACGGTGAAGTTGGTCTGGAACTGCGCGGTGTTGTTGCGCACCATCGGCGCCAGGCCCAGCTGCGCGCAGCGCTCGCGGGTCAGCGACAGGCACACCAGCCCGCGCGCGTGGGTCACCATGAAGTTGATGTCCGACGGCTTGACCAGCTCGGCCGCCATGATCAGGTCGCCTTCGTTCTCGCGGTCCTCGTCATCGACGATGACCACCATGCGGCCCGCGCGCAGTTCCTCGATCAATTCCGGAACGGGTGCGAAATTCATGCCGCACCCCGCGTGCCGAGCAGGCGTTCGACGTAGCGCGCCACCAGATCGATCTCCAGATTCACTGCCGCGCCGACCGCCGTCCGCGCAAATGCAGTGTTGGCCACCGTGTGCGGAATCAACGCCACTTCGAAGCCGTCCTCGTCCACCTCGTTGACGGTCAGGCTGACTCCGTCCACGCAGATCGAGCCCTTCTTGGCGACATAGCGCAATACCGACGACGGGGCGGCAAACCTCCAGCGCTGCGCCCGTGCATCGCCATGCACCGACTGCACCTGGCCCAGGCCATCGACATGGCCGCTGACCAGATGCCCGCCGAGACGGTCGGTCGGGCGCATCGCACGCTCCAGATTGAGCAACGCGCCTTCCGGCAAGGCGCCCAACGTGGTCAGCGACAGGGTTTCGGTCGAGGCATCGGCCTGGAAGCTGCCCGCATCGAAGGCGATCACGGTCAGGCACACGCCGTTGACCGCGATGCTCTCGCCCAGTTGCACCGCGTCGAACGGCAGGTTGCCGGTGGCGAAGGTGAAACGCACATCGCCGCCTTGCGGCTGGCGCGCTGCCAGATGGCCGACGCCTTCAATGATTCCGGTAAACATCAGCGCACCTCCGTTTGCAGTGATGACGGAGCGGACGCAGTGCGGTGGAAGATCGCGACGCAGCGCGACGGGTGACACATGGACATAGTCGTTTCTCGCAGGAGTTGAGCGAAAAACGCCACAAGGCAAACAGGCGCGCGCACAGCCGCGAGGCTGCGCGTTGGCCGTCTTCTTTCATCCGGACTATACCGTCGGCCCCGGCATCGCACCGGATCTGCTGACCTTGCGCAGCAGGAGTTTCGCGTGGATTCGCTTAACTCCGATGCGCAAGCGCTCGCGGGCTCGCACGCTTGCGCATGCACACCGCCGGTGGGGAATCGCACCCCGCCCTGAAGACGTTCGTGATTACCGGCGAACCGGCCAGCGCAGTCTAACAGGGCACATCGGCGCGCTTGCTGAGCATTCGCTAAGGCTGGCAGGACACTGCGTCATGTCGGGAAATCCCCCATAGCCAGGATTGTGAAGGATCTGTTAATTTACGCGCCGCGACGGGAGACGTCGCTTTTCCATCCCGCAACGGGACGGAGACACGGACATCAATTCGGAGAGAGACATCCAATGCGTAACACCCTGATTCTGGCTGCCCTGCTGGCCGCCGCACCGTTTACCGCATCGGCCGAAGGCCTGAGCTATTCCTACGTCGAAGGCGGCTGGAACCGGACCGAAATCAACGTCAACGACGATTCGGACGATATCGACGGTGGCTACATCCGCGGTTCCTGGCAGATTGCCCAGCCGGTCTACCTGCTGGCCAGCTACGAGCGTGCCACCAAGGATTACAACCTCGGCAGCGGCTTCGTGATCGACGGCACCCTGCAGCAGGCCACGCTGGGTATCGGCTACCGCCAGGAAATGACCGAGCGCGTCGAGTTCACCGCCGACATCAGCGTGCTGCGCACCAAGGTCGAATCCGACCTGCGCTTGCGCGGTCGTTCGATCGACAATGCGTCCGACTCGACCAACCTGGGCTTCGCCAACCTGGGCCTGCGCGGCAAGCCCTCGCCGCGCACCGAAGCCTGGGTAATCCCCCCGCCCATTAGCTGACGCCAGAAGTGGAATTTTCTCGTCCCCTTTCCCGAGGAGGTTCCATGAAG
>NZ_JAJGQM010000018.1 GCF_020784175.1 Xanthomonas campestris pv. asclepiadis | reverse complement strand
GCTCCGTGCCCGGCTTCCAGAACGGTCAGAACCCCCTCCAACAACACAGTTGCTACAGGGACGTACTTGCGGCGTGTCCCGCGAGGGTGGGCGGACAAGGGCCCTGCAGCCAAGCACCAGATCGACCGCTCTACCGCTGATCCATCCGCACTCCTAGCCCTCACTACACAACGTACCAAGCATTCGAGATCTGGAACGGTGGCTGTGTTCAATCGCGACCGGCTACTGGAATCAAAAAGCCGGTGAGTCGAGTGCGCGGTGTCCTCGCCGCTTGCGGGACACGCCGTGACCCCGTCCCTGGGGGCTCGGTGGCGGCATCCCTGCCGCCACACGGTCCCGCAACCGGCGTGGACACCGCACCAGACCGTTTGTAGGCTGCTTTCTTGAAAGCGTGTTGCAAGCGTGTTGCCTGGCCTGCGGTGGCAGACGAGAGATTTGCAGGTTGCGTATGCAAGGCGTGTCTGCTGCCCGGTGGCGGGCGCGCGCTTGTAAACTGTGTGTCATCTATCTGTTGCAAGGCCACGCCGTGAATCCGATGCGCATCCTGTTGTTGTCCGCCTGCCTGTTCGTGGGAGGCGTGGCGCAGGCCGCCAACGATCTGCCCGGTGGCGGCATCGATGCCGAAGCGCTCTCGCGGCACGTGCGCCTGCTGGCATCGGATGAGTTCGAGGGCCGTGCACCGGCCAGTGCCGGCGAGCAGCGCACGGTCGATTACCTGGTCGAGCAGTTCAAGGCCGGCGGCCTGCAGCCGGGTGGCGAGCAGGGCGGTTGGACCCAGGCGGTGCCGTTGGTACGTGCACAGGTCGATGGCCCGGTGCGCGCCAGCCTGCGTGTCGGCGGCAAGACCCAGCCGCTGGTCAATGGCAGCGATGTGACCTTGCAGAGCCTGCGTCCGCAGGCCGCGGTGCGCTTGAAGGATGCACCGCTGGTGTTCGTTGGCTACGGCATCAGCGCGCCGGAGCGGCAGTGGGACGACTACAAGGGCGTCGACCTGCGCGGCAAGATCGCAGTGGTGCTGATCAACGATGCCGACTTTGAATCCAGCCAGCCTGGCGCATTCGATGGCAAGGCGGTGACCTATTACGGCCGCTGGACCTACAAGTACGAAGAGGCTGCGCGTCGCGGTGCCGCTGGCGTGTTGATCGTGCACGAGACCGCGCCGGCCGCGTACGGTTGGGCGACGGTGCAGAGTTCGGGTCTGTCGCCGCTGTTCGATATCGAACGCAGCGATGCCGATGCAAGGGCGCAGCATGTGCCGGTGCGTGGCTGGATGCAGCAGGCATTGGCGGTGTCGCTATTCCAGCGCGCCGGGCTGGATTTTGCGCAAGCCAAGCAGCGCGCGCAGCAGCGTGACTTCGCCCCGATGGCGTTGGGCGATGCGACGCTGTCGGTGGACTTCAAGCTCAAGCGCGAGCGCGTGGTCACGCACAACGTGGTGGCCAAGCTCACCGGCAGCCAGCATCCGGACGAGACGGTGATCTTCTCCGCGCACTGGGATGCGTTCGGCGTGGGCAAGGCCGATGCCGGCGGCGACACGGTGCGTCGTGGCGCGGTGGACAACGCCACCGGCGTGGCCAGCGTGCTGGAACTGGCGCGCGTGTTCGCGGCCGGCCCCAAGCCGCAGCGCACGCTGTATTTCATCGCGTTGACGGCGGAAGAAAAGGGCCTGCTCGGCGCCAACTATTACGCAGCCCATCCGCTGGCGCCGCTGGACAAGACCGTGGCGGTACTCAACATGGAGATGTTCAGCCCCGACGGCCCCACCCGCGATATCGCCTCGTGGGGACGCGGACGGGTGTCGCTGGAAGGCGACCTGGAAACCGCCGCCAAGGCGCGCGGTCGCAGCTATTCGCCGGACCCGAATCTGGAAGCGGGCTTTTTCTACCGCGCCGATCATTTCGCCTTTGCGCGCATGGGCGTGCCGGCGATCACCGCAGGCCCCGGTCTGGATATGCTCGAAGGCGGCGTGGCGGCCGGCAAGGCGCTGCGCGACAAGTACTTTGCCGAGTGCTATCACCAGCCCTGCGACCGCTGGACCCCGCAATGGGACGCCAGCGGCCACGCGGCCGACACCACCCTGGTCTACGACGTGGGTGTGGCGCTGGCCAACGGCCGGCAGTGGCCGAGCTGGCAGGATGGTTCGGAGTTCAAGGCGATCCGCGCCAGCAGCGATGCCGCGCGCAAGTAAGGCCAGCGGTGTTCAAACGCCCGGCGTTTTTCGAAGCCCGGGCATTGCGTGACCGGCGATGCGCGCGGTGCACCGCATCCCGGCGTTGTGTACCGGTTTGTCGAGCCGGCTTCCGGCTACCGCGCCGCCTATTTGCGGCACGGATAGCGCTTGGCCAGCGCCTGTACGATCAACGCGGGTGCGGCTTCGTCCAGGCGTGCATCGGGTAGCGCGCCGATATCGCTGATGATCGCCTGCAGATCCGGCGTGCCACGCTTGCCGGCCGGCATGCACCAGTGCGTGCGGTAGCTGCTGCTGGCGACGCCGAGCAGGTAAGCGCCGGCGCGGTTTGCCGAGAGCATGACCTTGAGTTCGGCTTGTTCTGGCGCGATCTCAGGTGCCAAGGAACCGTCGAGCCCAGCCTCGAGCAGTTTGCGCCCGCTCGGTTCCCAGGGTTCGGGCACACGTGCCAAGGCATTGGCCGATAGCACGGTCAGGGCGGCCAAGGTCAACCAGGTGACGTGACGCTGCATAGGCACTCCCAGCTGAGGATCCATGCGCACCATAACGCGGCCGGCGCTTGAGGGCGTACGACGTTGGCGTGGGCAGGTGATCTAGAATTGAAGCTTCCGCTGCACTTGGCAATCTCCGATGTCCTCTTCACACGATGCTGCTGCGCCTGCGCGCAGCGGCCTGGTCGTTGTCGCTTTGTTGCTGGTCTATGTGGTCTGGGGCTCGACCTATCTGGCGATCCGCTTTGCGCTGGAAGGCGGCGCGCTGCCGCTGACCATGGTGTCCGGGACGCGTTTCATCGTGGCCGGCACGGTGCTGTATGCGGTGCTGCGTTGGCGCGGAGTGGCCGCGCCGACGCGTGCGCAGTGGAAGAACGTGGCGGCGATGGGCGCGGCCTTGTTGCTGCTGGGCAACGGCATGGTGGTGCTGGCCGAGCGCAGCGTCTCGTCCGGCCTGGCCGCCACGTCGGTGGCATCGGTGCCGTTGTGGATGGCCTTGTTCGGCGCCTTGCGTGGGCAGCACGCCAGCCGTGGCGAATGGCTGGGCATCGTGATCGGCTTCCTGGGCGTGGTCTGGCTCAACGCCGGCAGCAGCCTGACCGCGACGCCGGGCGGATTGGTGTTGTTGCTGATCGCACCGATCGGCTGGGCGTTCGGTTCGGTGTGGTCGCGCGGGCGCGATCTGCCCTCGCCGTTCATGACCGCCGCCGGGCAGATGCTGTGCGGCGGCGTGTTGCTGGTCGGCACCGGCCTGCTGATCGGCGAGCGCCCGCAGAGCCTGCCGACCTCGCAGGGGCTGCTGGCCGTGGCCTACCTGTGCGTGTTCGGCTCGATCGTGGCGTTCACCGCCTACGTGTGGCTGCTGCATCACGTGCGCCCGGCGTTGGCCGGCAGCTACGCCTACGTCAACCCGGTGATTGCAGTGGCGTTGGGCGCCTGGCTGGGGCATGAGCGTTTCAGTGCGCACGATATCGGCGCGATGGCGGTGATCCTGTCCGGCGTGCTGGTGGTGACATTGGCCAAGGCGCGGCGATGACGGTGGTTTCGCCGATCGAGGCACGTCGCGGACTGCTGATCACCGCATCGACCTTCGTGATCTGGGGCCTGGTGCCGCTGTACTGGCATCTGCTCAAGGCGGTGCCGTCGCTGCAGATCATCGCGCACCGCATCGTCTGGAGCGCGTTGCTGGTGGTGGTGTGGCTGCTGGCCACCTCGGGCCTGCGCTGGTGGCGCGCCGTCGCCACGCAGCCGCGCGCGCTGTGGATGCTGGCCGGCAGCAGCGTGGCGATCGCGTTCAACTGGGGCCTGTACATCTGGGCGATCAACGCCGGGCATGTGATCGAGGCCAGCCTGGGCTATTTCATCAATCCGCTGCTGAGCGTGTTGCTGGGCGTGCTGGTGCTGAAGGAACGCCTGCAGCGCATTCAATGGGTGGCGGTGGTATGCGCGGCGGTGGGCGTGCTGTGGCTGACCCTGGATGCCGGTGCACCGCCGTGGATCGCGCTGGGGCTGGCGCTCTCGTTCGGTGCCTACGGCCTGCTGCGCAAGCTGGTGGCAGTGGATCCGGTGGCCGGGCTGGGGGTGGAAAGCGTGTATCTGTTCGTGCCGGCACTGTTGCTGGCGGGCTGGGGCGAGCAGGGCCACGGCGGCGCCTTCCTGAGCGGCTGGGACCTGCGCACCGATCTGTTGCTGATCTTCGGCGGCGTGTTGACCGCGGTGCCGCTGATCGGGTTTGCGTATGGCGTGCGGCGGATTCCGCTGTCGCTGGTAGGCATCCTGCAGTACATCGCGCCGAGCCTGCAGTTGCTACTGGGCGTGTGGTTCTTCCACGAGCCGTTCGATCAGGCGCGCGCGATTGGATTTGCCGCGATCTGGGTCGGGCTGCTGCTGTTCGTCGGCGATAGCGTGTGGCGGTCGCGGCGGCCGGCTGTGGTGGTTCCCTAAGCATCGGTCGTGCGCGCTCCGGGTGATCGCGCAGCGACTGCGTTGCGTGGTGGGCAGCAGTGCGGTTGCACGCTTCGGCAGGCTGTCGTTGCGCAGCTTTCCGTCTGGAGGCAGGGCGACCAACGAGCACTGCGCTCAGCGCCGTGCAGGCACAGTCGCTGCTCGACATCGGCATGTCATTCGTACACGTCGGTCGGAGCGTGCAGTCCGCTTCCACCTGAGGACCGCGCGCGACGTTTGTCGGCCGCTCTCAGCCGCGCGGCGCCGATGCCGGTGCCGCCACCGCGAGCGTGGAGGTCGGCAGTGCCTGCGGGGCGGGGCAGTGGCTTGGATCCTGTTGCGTCTGCGCCAGCCACTGCTCGATCGGCCCGCCCAGCAGATCCAGTCGCAGCGGCAGGCTCAGATGGGTTTCGCCGGGCAGCTCGACGTAGTGTGCGCGCGGGCTGGCCAGCGCCAGCGCACGTCCATGCGCCACCGGGATGTGCTGATCGGCATCGCCATGCACCAGCAGCACGCAGCTGCGGGTGTCGGCCAGGGCGTGCGCGACATCGACGTGGTCCAGATCCAGCTGCAGCTGGCGGTCGGCGGCGGCGATCACCGCGTCGAGATCCTGGTCGGCATAGCGCCAGCGCGCATACGCGGCCACCGCCTGCCCACGCCAGCCGTTCGGTTGGCTGGCGAGTAGGTGCGGCACCATGTCGCGAATGCCGCGCCCGGCGTTGGCGAAGGATTCCATCGCCACCACGCCGGTCACGCGCGGCCCGAGCTTGTCGGCGGTGAACAACGCGGTGGCGGCGCCATAGGAAATGCCGAACAGGTACAGCGGGCCGCGGATCTCGCCGCGCGGCTGCAGCGCATCGAGCACATCGATCACGTCGTCGGATTCGCGCGTGCCGTAACCGGAGGGACCACCACCGGAATGGCCGTGGTTGCGCAGGTCGATGGTGATCACCCGGTAGCCGGCCTGCGCCAGTTCCAGCGACCACGGCAGCAGCGAATCGCCATCCATCATCCAGCCATGCAACAGCACCACGGTGCCGCGCGGCGTCGGCGGGGCTACGGTGGGCACCTTGAAACTGAAATCCACATCCAGCGCATGCGCCGGATCGTGGCGCTGGCCGAGATAGCGGTACTGCATGGCGTACTGGCCGGGGTCGATCGCGCGCCAGAAGATCGGCACCTGATCGCGCGTGACCACATGCCCGCTGCGGTTGGGCACCGTGGCGATGGTGGCGGCGATGCGCTCCTCGTCCAGCAACGGCGAGGTGCCACCGGGCGCAACCAGGCGCTCGCTGAGCGAGGTGGAGGACGAAGAACAGCCGGCCAGCCACAGGCAGGCGCAGGCCAGCAAAATCAGGCGCGTCATGGCGAAGATCGATGGATGCAACGGCCGAGCAGGCTACGGCCTGCCCGCCCGCGCATCTACCGCACTGTGGTGACAAAACGATGACAGCCCGCATTGCATTCAGCCACTGCACCCGCACTCCCTCTGCCTTGGCTGTCACCATTCCCCACTCCCGATTCCCCATTCCCGGCGGGCCAACAGCCCGCCCTAAACCTCACGCAAGGCCGTCGTGATCGGCAAGCGCGCCGCGCGCAAGGCCGGAAACAGCCCGCCGACCAGGCCAATGCCCAGCGCCCATTTCAGCCCGCTCCACAACAGCTCCGGCGAGACCTTGAACTGGAACACGATCTGGCTGAAGTTGCTGCCCAGCGTGGACACGCTGTAGCCATTGAAGATCGCCCAGGCGATCAGGCCACCAAGCAAGCCGCCCAGCAGCGCCAGCAGCATGGTCTCCAGCATCAGCGCCATGATCACCGGCGTGCCGCGAAAACCGATCGCCCGCATCGTGGCGATCTCGCGCGCGCGCGTGGCCACCGCCGCATACATGGTGTTGAGCGCGCCGAACACCGCGCCCACCGCCATGATCGCGCCGATCACCGTGCCCAGGATGCTGATCAACCTGTTCAAGCCGCCGCCCTGTTTGCCGTAGTAGGCGCGGGTGGTTTCCACATCCAGTTTGAGCCGCGGGTCGGCCGCCATGGCGGTCTTGAACTGGCTGAAACCGGCCTTGCCGGTGGTGCGTACGCTGATCGACTGATAGGCGCTGCGGTTATAGGTGGTGGCCAGCGTCTGCGCGTCGGTCCATAGCTCCGAATCGTGCGCATCGCCGGAGGCGAACACGCCGACCACGGTCCATTGCTGGCTGCCGAGGGTGAGCGTCCTGCCCAGCTCCAAGCCACGGAACTGATTCAACGCGCCCTTGCCGACCACGATCTCGCGCAGGCCGGTGGTGAAGCGCCGGCCCTGCACCAGCCTGACCTTGGCGTGCACCGCCCAGGCCTGTTCGCCCACGCCACGCACCTGCGCGTTGACGTCGGTGCCATCGGACTTGGAGGCGATGTTGACCACTTGCGAGAGCTCCGGCGACAGCAGCGGGCGGCCCCTGGCATCGGCGGCGATGCCGGGCAGGCTGCTGACCAGCGGCACCAGCTCGCGCGTGATCACCGAGTTGGTCTCGGCCTGGGAGCCGCCGCGCAACACAATGGCGGTGGTGTCGTCGCCGGTGCTGTTGAGCGTGGCCTGGAAGCCCTGGCCCATCGCCAGCATCGCCACCAGCACGCCGACCACACCGGCGATGCCGACCACGATCACCGAGCTGGCACCCCAGCGTTGCGGCAGCGTGGCGATGCCGATGCGTGCGGCGGCCAGTGACAGCCGGCCGCTGCGTGTGGCCAGCAGCCACACCGCCAGCAACGCTGCGATGACCAGCACGCCGATCCAGGGCAATGCGATCCACACACCCAGCCCGGCGGCCAGCGCCACGACCGACAGCAGATTGACGAGACGGTTCTTCCATTTGGTTTGCATCTGCATGCTCCTGTCAGCGGCCGGCGAGGGCATCGACGATCTTCAAGCGCTGCGCGCGTCGCGCCGGCAGCACACCCACCACGATGCCGATGCCGGCCATCAGGCCCAGCCCGACCAACCAGGTCTGCAGCGGCACGCTCTGCACCGGCATCACCCCGCCGCTGCGCGCGGCCACCAGCGGGATCACCAGCGCTGCCAGGCCCATGCCGATCAGCCCGCCCAGCCCGATCAACAGCACCGATTCGACCATCACCAGACTCAACACCGTGCGGTCCTGAAAGCCCAGCGTCTTGAGCGTGGCCAGTTCCGGAATGCGCTCGCGCACCGCCTGCGCTATGGTGTTGCCGGTCAGCAGCAGCAAGGTGAAGAACACCGCGGCCATGATCGAGGTGACGATCAGGCCGATATCGGCGAACTGCTTGATGAAGGCCTGCTGGAACGCCGATTCTGTCTGTGACTTGGTTTCGTGATCGGAGTTGGCCGACAACGCATCGATGGCCTGCGCCACGCGCGAGGCCTGGTCGGCGTTAGCCAGCGTCACCGTGTACCAGCTGACCCTGCTCTTGATGTAGTCGTTGGACTCGTCGAAGTATTTCCAGTTCATCATCAACTGGCGTTCCTGATTGGCCGCCACCGCGCGGTCTTTCATGCGGAAGATGCCGACCAGTTGCAGCGGCCAGTCGTTGCTGCCGCCACGCGGAAAGATGGTGGCCTGTAGCGGGATGGTGTCGCCGATCTTCCAGCCATTGTCCTTGGCCAGGGTCTCGCCAACGATGGCGCCGGTACGCGTGGTCTGGAATGCCTTGAGCTGCTCCTTGGGCAGTTCGTACTCGCTGTAGACGTCGAAGAAATTGGGCGCCACCGAAAAATTCGGGAAGAAGTTCTTCGGGTCGCGGTAGATACCGCCGAACCACATCGCCGAGGTCACATCGCGCACGCCCGGCACGCTGCGGATCTGCGGCTCCAGGCTGATCGGCAGCGACTGGGTGATCGACAGGCGCGAGGCCACCACCAGGCGGTTCACGCCGCTGACACTGCCGCCGGCGGTGAAGGCCACGCGCACCGAATCGAGCATGCCAAACAGCAGGAACGCCGCCACCACCGACAGCAACGTCAACAAGGTGCGGGTCTTGCTGCGGAACAACTGCGCCCACACCAGCGAGAGATACTTCATGGCATCACTCCTTTTAGAGCGCGACCGGCGCGTCGGCCAGCTCGCCCTTGTCCAGATGGATGGTATGGGTGGCGTACTCGGCGGCCTTGGGGTCGTGGGTGACCATCACGATGGTCTTGCCGTGTTCGCGATTGAGTTCCTGCAGCAGGCGCAGGATCTCTTCGGCGTTGTGGCGGTCCAGATCGCCGGTGGGTTCGTCGCAGATCAAAAACGTGGGGTCGGACACGATCGCGCGCGCAATCGCCACGCGTTGCTGCTGGCCGCCGGACAGTTCGCTGGGCTTGTGGTGACGGCGTTCCTGCAGGCCGACCAGGATCAGGGCGATTTCCGCATTGCGCTTGCGCTGCGCGGCGTTGAGCGCGGTGAGCAGCAACGGCAGTTCCACATTCTTTTGCGCGGTGAGCATCGGCATCAGGTTGTAGAACTGGAACACGAACCCGACGTGGTGACTGCGCCAGGTCGCGAGCTGGCCGCCGCTCATGCGGTCGATGCGCTCACCCTGGATCTCGATCTCGCCACCGCTGGGGTTGTCCAGCCCGCCGATCAGATTGAGCAAGGTGGTCTTGCCCGAACCGGACGGACCCATCAACGCGACGAAGTCGCCGCTGGCAATCTCCAGGTCGATGCCGTGCAGCACCTGCACCTGCTCGGGGCCGCGTTGGTAGGTCTTGGTGATGTTGCGCAAGCTGACGAGAGCGGTCATGGCGACTCCTGACGGTGCAAGGGAAAGAGGCAAGCGCGATGCAGCATGGCGATCGCGATGGCATGAGACGGCAATACGGCGGTGCGATGACGGTGAGGCGGCAAGACGGTACCGGGCTTGCCGACGACGGACGCAACTGCTGGGTGACGTGTGTGACGACGTACGGCGACGACGAGCGAGGTGCGGCTGGTTCTGCAATGACCGAATGACGATGTTGAATGTGGATCACGATCGACGCTGCGATCCTTGCGAGATGGTTGCATCACTGCGTGCGATCACTGCGCCATCCAGTCGCAGCGACCTTGTAGCCACTGACTGCCCAGGTGGACACCGCTCCCCGCAGCGGCGCCGTCGCCCATGTTGTTGACTGCGGTTGCCGTTGTGATTATTCGGCAGCGTCCGCTTCCGCTTCGGCCACCGTGTCGCCATCCTTCAGGCCTTGCGGCGGATCCAGCACCACGCTGTCGCCCGCACTCAAACCCGACAACACCTGGCGGTCCTCGCCCATCACCATCCCGGGAGTGACCGTCTTCATGCTGACGGTGTTGCGCTCGCCGACCACGAATGCGACCGTGCGCGTGTCGCGTTCGACCAGTGCCGTAGCCGGCACGCGCACGCCCTGCGGCTTGCTGGCCTCCTGCGTATTGGCCCGTTCCAGAAAGCTCACCCGCACGCCCATCTCCGGCACGATGCGCGGGTCCTTGAGCTTGAGCGCCACGCGCACCTTCACCGTGGCCTTGCCGCGGTCGGCGGTGGGAATGATGGCGATCACCTCGCCGGGAATTTTCCATTCCGGGTACGCGTTGAGCACTGCTTCCACCGGCATCTTCGGCTGCACGCGGCCGATCTAGGACTCGCCCACTTCCACTTCGATCTCCAGCGATTCCATGTCCACGATGGTGCCGATGCCGGTGCGGGTGAAGCCGCCGCCGGCCGACAGCGGCGAGACGATTTCGCCGGGCTGCGCGGCCTTGGCGGTGACCACGCCGGCAAACGGCGCACGCACCACGTTGAAGTCCGAGCGGATCGCCGAGATCGCCAGCTGGTCCGATGCCACGCGCACGTTGCGTTGCGCATTCTGCAGCTGCGCGCGCAAGGCATCGCGCTGTGCGGTGGCCTGCTCGTACTGCGAGCGCGACACCAGTTGCGCGCCGACCAGCGATTGCAGCCGCGTCGCATCGGCATTGGCCACCGCCAGTTGCGCCTGCATGTTGTCGACCTGGCTGCGTGCGGCCGACAGCTGCGATGCCGACAGCGTGCGCTGCGCGTCGGCATCCAGTGGGTCCAGCGTCGCCATCACCTGGCCCTGTTCGACCCGCATGCCTTCTTCGATCATCACTTCGCGCACCTTGCCGGTGACCTGCGCCGACACCGTGGCCATGCGCCGCGCCACCACGTAGCCCGACGCATCCAGCACCGAGGCACTGCTGCTGCCGGCGCTGATCGCCACCACTGCTGCGGTCTGCACCTTCGCTACCGGGCGGCGGGTGAACCACCATGCCGCGGCCGCCAACAGCACGACGATGACCACGGCGGCGATGATCCAGCCGCCACGCCGCGCAGGTTCGGGTGTAGCAGGACGCTGGCGGTCGATGCGCAGTTGCTTGAGCAGATCGGCAGAAGTATTCATCGATAACCAGGACGGGATGCTGCGCAAAATGTGACGGGCTGCGGGCGCCGCCGCAAGCTGCCGGAAGTCACCAACGCGGTTGCGGCGACGAACGGTAGCGCGATCGACGCGGCTGCAAGGTGCTGCGCAGCATGCGACCGCAGCGGCGCCCTCCACCAGTGACAGCTGTCACCTGCCGTCCATGACAAGGGCACCTGGCCAGGCTTTGCAGCATGCGTGAGGCTGCAGCATCCTCATGCTGCCGGATTGGCCATGCGCTGCGTTCATTGCTGTTGTCGGCCTGCGCGATTGCCCGAGTCGGTGCTGTGCAGGATCACCATGAACGGGCGCGGCGCAGATGCATGAGCGTGCCGGTTCGCAGCGAGCTGCCGCATCGGGCGCCCGGTCGGGCCCGGCAGTGGCAGAATCCGATCACCCACATGGACCCACCCCGATGCGCGTGTCGCTTCCCGCCTGGCTTCGCCCCGCTGCCAATTCGCAGGTTGCCACGCGGCTGGCGCAGGGCCAGTCGCCGTGGATGGATGGCGTGCATCTGCTGTGGTCGAGCTGGGTGTTCGTGGTGCCGGTGTTTTCCTCGCGGGGGTACGACAGCACCTGGCTGCTGTGCACCCTGCTGTCGTATCCGGTCTTCCTGCTGCTGTATGCGCGCATGTTGCTGGCGCCGCGCGGCACCCTGTATCGCTATGCCTGGGCGATGGGTGTGCTCAGTGCCGCGTTGCTGCCGGTGTATCCGGCGGGAATCAGCTATTTCGTCTTCGCCTGTTTAAGCCTGCGCCCGTCCACACGGCATGCCATGTGGCGGCACTTCGCGATGCTGGTGGTGATGAACGTGCTCTACCTGGGTTGGGCGCACTGGCTGGGAATGCGCCTGCAATCGCTGGTGTGGTTGCCGGTGTCGGTACTGGGCATGGCCGGGGTCGGTGCGGTGTACAGCATCAACGAACGCAAGGACGCATTGCTGCGCCTGTCGCAGGACGAAGTGCGCCGGCTGGCTGCCACCGCCGAGCGCGAACGGATCGGGCGCGACCTGCACGATCTGCTCGGCCACACCTTGTCGCTGGTGGCGCTCAAGTCCGATCTGGCCGCGCGTCTGATCGAGCGCGACCCGCAGGCCGCGCGCAGCGAGATCGATGCGGTGGCGCAGATTTCGCGCGATGCCCTGGCGCAGGTGCGGCGCGCGGTCACCGGCATTCGCGCGGCCGGGCTGGTGGCCGAGCTGGCGTCGGCGCGGGTGTTGCTGGACATGGACGGCATCGTACTGGAACACGACCTGCAGACGCTTGCATTGCCGCCGGAACACGAAACCGCACTGGCGCTGGTGGTGCGCGAGGCGGCCACCAATGTGCAGCGGCATGCGCAGGCCAGACGCGTGCGCGTGAGCTTGCGCGCGCAGGGCGAACACGCGGTGCTGGACATCACCGACGACGGGCGCGGCGGGGTGATCGTGCCCGGCAATGGCCTGGACGGCATGCGCACGCGCCTGCGCGGCCTGGGCGGTGCGCTGGAGGTGGACGCGCTGCCGCGCGGCATGCGCCTGCGTGCCAGTGTGCCGTTGCCGCGCGCCACGCTGGCAATGGCGCAGCCGCCAGTGCCGGTGCCGCTGCTACCACCGTCGCGCTGATCGTACGGACGCCCACTGCATCCGGACCCATGCACGGCAGGCGCAAGCGCTGCTATCGTGCGCCACCGTTGTCTGCAGATGAGTGCGCGATGATCCGGGTGTTGTTGGCCGAAGACCAGGCGCTGCTGCGTGGCGCATTGGTCGCCTTGCTTGGGCTGGAGGACGATATCGAGGTGGTCGGCAGCGCAGGCGATGGCGAAACTGCCTGGCGCGAGCTGCAACGCCTGCAGCCGGACGTGCTGATCACCGATATCGAAATGCCCGGCCTGACCGGTTTAGAGCTGGCCCAGCGCATCCAGCGCCAGGCGCTGCCGGTGCGGGTGATGATCGTCACCACCTTCGCCCGCCCGGGATTTCTACGCCGCGCGCTGGATGCCGGCGTCGCCGCGTATCTGCTCAAGGACCCGCCGGCCGAACAGCTGGTCAGCGCACTGCGTCGGGTGCAACGCGGCGGCCGGGTGATCGACCCGCAACTGGCCCTGGATGCCTGGGTGGAAGCCGACCCCTTGAGCGAACGCGAGCGCACGGTGTTGCGGCTGGCCGGCGAAGGGCGCTCGGCCAGCGAGATCGCGCAGCAGCTGCAGTTGTCGCACGGTACGGTGCGCAACTATCTGTCCGAATGCATCGGCAAGCTGGGCGTGGCCAATCGCATCGAAGCGTATCGGCTGGCGCGGCAGAAAGGCTGGCTGTGAAGCAGTGACGCAGACGCGTTGCGCTGTCAGCGAGCGCAGCAATGGATGGCATGCTGCGCCACGTATCCGTCGTGCATTGCCGCCTGCCGCTATTCCAAATAACGCGAAAAGCATGCCGCGCAGGCGCGGGTACACTGCCGGGCCAGAACGATCCCTGCGAGCGAACGGCATGAAATCCCTGTGGCTGTTGGGCCTGCTGATGGTGTGCGCATTCAACGCGTCTGCCGAGCAGTTCAAGATCCTGGTGGCAGCGATTCCCAACCAGTATCACCACGACTATATCCCGGTCGCCAAGCCGCAGTTCGAAGCGATGGCGCGCAAGCATTACGTCGAGCTGGTGTGGGCGTGGAATGCCAAGGCCTTCGATGGCGATCTGTCGCAATACGCGGCAATCGTGCTGCTCAATACGCCGGCCACCGATCTGGATCCGGCGCAACGTGCGAACTTTCAGACCTACATGCGCAACGGTGGCGGCGTGGTGGCGGTGCACAAGGCGTTTGCGATCAAGCGTGGCGACTGGGAGTGGTACGACCATCTGATCGGCCGCTCGTTCCGCACCCATCCCTATATGCAGACCGCGATGGTCGACGTGGTGGACGCCAACTTCCCGGCCACTGCCGGCCTGCCCGCGCGCTGGGTGTGGACCGACGAGTGGTACGAATACGATCCCCCATACAGCGACGACCTGGTCACGCTGATGACGGTGGACGAAACCAGCTACGACCCCACGCTGATCTGGCCGGGCCAAGTCGCCAAGGGCATGGGCAAGCAGCACCCGGTGGCCTGGTACCACCACTTCGAAGGCGGCCGCGTGTTCGCCACCGCGCTCGGCCACCTGGCCGAGGCCTACAACGACCCGCGTTATCTGGAGCATCTGTATGGCGGGATCTACTGGGCCGCCACCGGCAAGGGCATCGAAGCGCCCGCACCAGCGGCCAAAACAAAGCGCGAGCGTTAAATCCTAGCCCCTCTCCCGCCGGGATAGGGGTTGGGGTGAGGGTACGAGGCAAAGCCACTCTAGATGGCGATTAACCCGATGCTTCGCCCGCACCCTCATCCGCCCGTGCGGGGCACCTTCTCCCGGCGGGAGAAGGGAAGACCAAGCCCCTCTCCCACCGGGAGAGGGGTTGGGGTGAGGGTACGTCCGCGCAGTGAAATCACTCAGCGCAACACGTCTTCCAACACCCACCCATCCAATCCATCAACGCGCAGACCGTTCCCCACGCGCCATGCTGGAAAACACGCCATCCCGGCGCACCCAGGCATGGAACAGCGCCGCGCTCAGATGCCCCAGCACGGTGGCGAACAACAGATATGCCAACCAGCCATGTGCGCTGCGCAGCCATGCGTAGAGTGCTGGGTCATGCGGCGCGATCGGCGGCAACTGCGCACCCGGCCACAGCACGATCGGATACGCGCCGGCCGACAGCATCGCCCAGCCGATCAACGGCATGCCCAGCATCAACGCATACAACAACCAGTGCGAGGCGATCGCGGCGGCCTTCTGCCAGGCCGGCAGGTCGGCCGGCAGCGGCGGCGGACGGTGACGCAGGCGGTTGATCAGGCGCAGCACCGCAAGAACCAGGATCGCAATACCCAAGGGGCGATGCAGATCGATCAACCACGGCCGCTGCGTCACCGACGCCACCATGCCCACGCCGACGAACAGCATGGTCAGGATCATCGCGGCCATCAACCAATGCAGCACGCGTGCGGGCAGATTGAAATGGGTGTGGCTGCTCATGGGTGTGCTCCCTGGCCGGTGGCGGCACTGCCTGTGCCATTGGCGATCTCGTGCTCGCGCCGGTTGAACGATTGCGAATACACCGACGAGCGCGCCGCCAGGATCGGGTCGTTCGATCCGGCGATGCCCTTGGGCAGGATCAGCGGGTCGTAATTCAGATCACGGCACGGGCCGGTGGCCTGTGGTTCGGCATGATTGATCGACACCGTGCCGGCCACGAGTTGCTTGCGGCTTTCCGGCCATGGCTGCGAGGGATCGTCCACCGCATCGCCCGGCTCGGCGACAGTCAGCACCAGATCCCAGCGCAACGGCCCCTGCGCCAGGCGCGCGTCCAGGTCGGTGGCGAGAAAATCGCCATCGACCTGCGCGCGCTGCTCGGCGCTGAGTTCCTTGAACGGCGTATGCGGACGCATCGACCAGCGGATGTAACGCTCGCGTCCGTCGGCCGCAATCGCGCGGAACGCATTCACGCCGTTGTATTGCGTGTTGGCCCAGCTGTTGGACCACGGCGCGGTCTTGGCCCACTGCTGGAACTTGGCCGCTTCCGGATACTGCTTGCCGAACGCGGCCAGCTTGGCCGGGTCGGGCTGGCCGGTGGCCGGGTCCGGCCTGGAGGCCACGTTCAACGCCTGAAAACCGGCCGGCGTGGCCACTACGAAGAACGGAAAACTGTTCATCGCGGTGCGCCATTCCTGCCCGTCGTCGCTGCGCAACAGCAATGCCATGCTGCGTACGCGCGCCGCGCCGTCGGCGCCATGCGGGTCGCCGCCGCCGATCGACATGCGCCCGAGCACCGGCGTGCTGGCCTGGCTGAAGATGCGTGCCGACGACAGCCAGGTGGCCTTGCCGCTGGCCTTGAACTCCCCGCTCACACACACGCCCTTGGTATGTGCGCGGCGAAAGCCCGGATGCGGCGGCCCGCTGGCTTCGATGGTGTCGGTCATGCGCGCGGCAGTGAGCCGGTCGCCGCCGATCCAGCCGGCGGTCCAGGCGAACGCAACCGCGATGCCGCCGGCAATCGCGGCGATACCGAGCAACGGCGCCACAACACGTGCGCGCTGCGGCGATGGAGAGGGAGGTGGCAAGTTCATGGCTGGCTCCGGTGGCAATGCGGCAAAGAGTCGATGCGGTGAGACGTGCGGCGCAGTGATCCCCAACCTCGCCCAACCTGCGGCACAGGCACGACCCGTGGGCGCATAGTCCACGCTCCAGTGCGTCTAGTGTGTGATGCCGCGACCAAAGCGGTCGATGAGTGATCCAGAGGACGGGCAATGGCGCAGCGTGCTGAGGGCATTACGCCCTCGACCGCTAGGCTTGGGGATATTCAAACGACGCTGAAGCTCGAGCGCTCGGTCGCCTTTAGAGGTAATCGAACGGAGTGGATGCGTCGGTTGTAGAGCGGATGATCTGCGGGTTTGCTGCAGGGTCCTTGCCCGCCCACCATCGCGGGACACGCTGCAAGTACGTCCTTGTAAGCTCTTACGCGGCATCCATGCCGCGTTAGGTCCCGCGACGGTGGGCGGGCAAGGACCAGTCGGGATGGTCGGTGTGCATGGTTGCGAGCCGTGAATGCGGCGCTGACGTCGGAGGCGATAGGGCCTGATCAACTCAGTTCGGTCCGGTCAGCGTCGCTGCCATTGCCGACGTCACCTCACGCGTCAACGAAGGCGAGGTTGACCAACGCCATTCTGTCAGCCGCCTTCAGCCGCCGTAGCGCTGCTGCAGCATCGCAAAGGCCGAGCGCAAGGCCAGCGCCTCGCCGCCAGCCGGGCGGCCAGGGCGGTCACTGTCGTTCCAGGCGTACACGTCCAGATGCGCCCACAGCTGGCCCGGTGCGACAAAGCGCTCCAGGTACAGCGCGGCGGTGACCGCGCCGGCCATGCGCGAGCCGGCGTTGGCCATGTCGGCGACGTGGCTGTTGAGGTAACGCAGGTACGGGCGCCATAGCGGCATGCGCCAGACCGGGTCGCGGGTCTGCTCGCCGGCGCTCAGCCAGGCCTGTGCCAGCGCATCGTCGTTGGCGAACAGCGCGGGCAGGTCCGGCCCCAAGGCGATGCGTGCGGCACCGGTGAGCGTTGCGAAATCCAGGATCAGATCGGGGCGCTGCTCGGTGGCATAGCTCAGCGCATCGCACAGCACCAGGCGGCCTTCGGCATCGGTGTTGTCCACTTCCACCGTGACGCCGGCGCGGGTGGTGATGACTTCGCCCGGGCGGAACGCATCCGGGCCGACGGCGTTTTCCACCGCGGCAATCAACAGGGTCAGTCGTACCGGCAGCTGCTGCGCCATCACCAGGCCGGCCAGCGCCAATGCATGCGCTGCGCCGCCCATATCCTTTTTCATGTTGCGCATGCCATCGGCCGGTTTCAGGTCAAGCCCGCCGGTGTCGAAGCACACGCCCTTGCCGACCAGCACCAGATGCGGATGCGCGGCATCGCCCCATTGCAACTGAATCAGCCGCGGCGCCCGGTGCGAGGCGCGCCCGACCGCGTGGATGGTGGGGAAATTCTGCGCCAGCAATGCCTCACCGACGATGGCGTCGACCTGGGCGCCATGCGTTTGCGCCAGTGCGCGCGTGGCCTCTTCCAGATGCTGCGGGCCCATGTCCTCGGTCGGGGTATTGACCCAGTCGCGCACACGGATGCAGGCCTCGATCAAGGCGCGCGTGTGTGGCGCCGGTGTGGCGGCCAGTTCGGCCGGTGCGCGCGGCACCTTGCGATAGCGCGAGAAGCGATACGCGCCCAGGCCCCAACCCAGGTGCAGCAGCGCCTGTTCGCTTTCGCTCAGCGCGCTGGCCAGCGCCCAGCGGCTGGCCGGCGGCAGCGCCATCGGTGCGTGCGCGTAGGCGTAGGCATCGGCGCGGTCGCCGATGCCCAGCACCGCGCCGGCCAGCCCCTGTTCGCCCGGCAGCAACAGCACGCTGCCCGGCGCGGCATCGAAACGCTGCGCCTGTGCCCACGACAGCACGCGCGTGGGCTGCTCGGCGCACCAACCTGCAAAGCCTTCGCGGTCGAGTACATGCAGCGGCAGGGCTGCGGCGTTGGGATCGATGAAACCGGTGAGCTGCGACATGGAAATCCTTGGAGGCGGCGCCATGCGCCGAGCAGAAAGTGGCTCAGGCGGGAAGGCGGATGCCGGCGTGTGCGGTGCCCGGATGCGGCTGCTGCGCGTCCAGCCAATCGGCCAGCCCGGTCATGGAATCGAACTCCAGATCCGGCTGCTGGGTCGGGTGCGACCACTGCGCTCCGTCGCGATTGATCCAGCAGGCGCGCAGGCCGGCATCCAGCGCGCCGAGCACGTCCATGCGCACGTGGTCGCCCACGTGCAGCACCTTTGCCGGCGGCATCTCCAGGCGCGCGCATGCGGCCAGGAAGATGCTCGGGTCGGGTTTTGCGCTGCCGTGTTCGCGCGAGCCCAGCTGAAACGCGAAGTGGTGCATCAGCCCGATGCGCTGCAGATCGGCGTTGCCGTTGCTGAGCGCCGCCACCGGCACGTGCGCGGCGATACGTGCCAGCGCGTCCAGCGCATCCGGATAGCACTCCACCTGGTTGCGTGCGGCGTAGAAGACCTCATACGCAGGCTCCAGCAAGGCCAGATCGCCGCCGCTCTCGCGCAGCGCCATTTCCAGCGTCAGCCGCCGCAGCGCGCTGAGATCGTGATGCAGGTGCGGGTTGTCGGCAAAGCTGCGCTCGCGCAGTTCGCGCATCGCCTCCACCGGAAACCGCTCGGCGGTGACCGGACTGTGCTCGCGCATCCAGTCGTACAACACCTGGTCGATCCGCGCCCCGATCGGCGCAAAGGGCCACAACGTATCGTCGAGGTCGAGAGTGATGGCACTGATTGGGAAACTCATCGCCAGATTGTAATGCCGGGAACGGGGAGTCGGGAATCGAAAATGGGTAGAGCGCAGCCACTGCTCTTGCGATTCCCGATTCCCAACTCCCGATTCCCAACTACTCCAACAGCCTGGCCCAGCGCTGCATTCCCTCCACCCGGCTCAGCACCATCTTGATGCAGACCAGCAGCGGTACCGCCAGCAACAGGCCGACCATGCCCCATAGCCAGCCGAACAGCATCAGCGCCAGGATCAGCATCAGCGGCGAGATCGCCATGCGCCGGCCGAGCACGATCGGGGTGACCACCTGGCCTTCGATGGTGTGCAGCGCCAGGTACAGGATCGCCGGCAGCATCGCCGACAAGGTGGTGCGGAATTCCACAAAGCCCATCAGCAGCATCAGCATCACGCCGATCAACGGGCCCACGTACGGAGCGAAGTTGAGCAGCGCCACCACCGTGCCCCACAGCAGCGCTTCGGGCAGCGGAATCTTGAGCACGTAGAGAATGCCGGCAAAGACCAGCCCGACCAGCGTATTGATCACGCTGATGGTGAGCACGTAGCGCGAGACCTCGCGCTCGATATCCAGCATGATTTCAGTGGTGAAGCGTTGCTGCTGGCGATTGGGCAGCAATGCAATCGCATGCCGTTGCAGGCTTTCGCCGTAGACCATGAAGAAGAACGTCAGTAGCACCACTGCCAGCACCGAGGCGGCCAGCTTCGGTGTGCGCACCAGCGCCTTGTAGGGGTCGTCCATCTGCGTGCGCACGATCTGCACGCCGCGCTGGCCTTCGCCGCCGGCAGCGCGTGCAAAGTTTTCCGCGGCCTGGTTGGCCTGCATCACCGGCTTGGTGAAATCGCGCACGTCGCGCGCAATCTGGCGCATCTGCCGGGGCGCCTGCTGCACCCACTCGGCCGCCGGCCCGGCAAGCTGCGCGGCCAGCGCCACGGTGCCGGCCAGGCCCAGGCACAGCACCATCAAGGCACCGAGGAAGCGGGGGATATACAGCTTGCGCAGGCCGCGCAGGATGGGATTGCCGATCAAGGCAAAAAACGCTGCCAGCATCACCGGCAGGATGATCGTCTGTGCCGCCCACAGGGTGTAACCGACCGCCAGCGTAGCCAGCACCACCAACGAAACCGGTGCGCGCGGGCGCGGTGCCGGTGGCGGCGGGAGTGAATCTGCCGCAGCGGCAGCATCCATTGAATCGACGGGAAGAGTCATGCGCGCCCTGGCAGCAGACTGGCGTGCTGCCAGCGGTGCGCCATTATCAGCCGAACGCGTCAACACCGCGCACAGAGGGTGTGCGCGCAATGTCAGTCTTCGAGGGCGTCAGTGGCGGGCTCTGCCGCGCATCGGGCAGCAAACCTTGCATGGCATGCTCCCGAGCGAGGGCTCGGGAACGCGGTCATTACGCGGCGCGATCGACCGGCGCCTGCACCACCGTCACCGGTGGATCGGCAGCGACCTCTTCGGCATTGTCGGCGGCACGTTCGGCCTGCTCGGAGGCTTCCTGCGCGCGATGTGCGGTGAACAGCGCAGAGATCGTGCTGATCATCTGCAAGATCTTCGGGATACCGCCCAGCTTGCTGGCGATACTGCCCAGCGCCGCCTGCGGTTCGTTGCGGCCGGTGACAAAACCCAGGCCAAACCCGACCACCATGATCCGCAACGGGGACCATCCGGCACGCCAGGTGTCACGCAGTTCTCCCCAATGCAGGCGCGTTTCATGTGCGCGCCCTTCCACAAGGAATTCCGCGCGATCGACGCGCTGACGCAAGGTGCCAAACTTCATGTACGTGCTCCAGTGGCAGCCGATGCATGGGCATCGTCGTCATCGCTGCTGTCATCGAAGATGCCCAGCTTGACCAGCTGACGGCGTGTTGCATTCAAGCCGGTGTGGTCGAAGTAGAAGAACACGCGCCACGCCGCAATGCCGGTGACCAACAGGCTGGCCAATGCGGTAAAGAACATCGCCTGGAACCACGACAGGCCCGCGCGTTGCAGCAGCGCGATGATCGCACCCGCCAGCAACAGCCACGACGAGGCGCCGAAGACCACGGCAACGCATGCCCAGGCCAGTCCGCGCCCGAAGGCACTGCGTGCAAGTTGCAAGTCGGCCGACACCAGCCGGCGCAATGCCCGGCTGGTGTCCTTGGCCGAGCCAAGCGTTGCGCGGCCGGCTGCGCCGACCGCACGTACGCTTTCGTCCAGTCCTGGCGTTTCCGGCCGCGCGTTGGGCGCGTCGGAGGCGGCAGCTGTGGAGGCCTGATCGCTCACGACTTAGTTGTCGTTGCTGCGTGCCAGCTTGGCAATGATCCAGCCGGTCGCGAACGCCACACCGAACGCAGCCAGCGGCCGCTCGCGGATCAGATCGGTCGCGCTTTCCAGCAGGTCGTTGCCCTTGCTGACCAGCACGTCGAGCTGTTCCTTGGCAGCGGCGCCGCCGAACTCGGCAGCAGCCATGCCGGCCAATGCGGTATCGGAGAGCTCTGCCTTGACGTTGGCACGACCAAGCTTGAGTTCGTCGCCGGCAGCACTGGTGGCGCCTTTGACGGCTTCGCCTGCGGCGCTGGCGGCAGACTTCAGGTGGGTGCTGGCTTCGCTCAGATTTTCTTTCAGCTGGTCGGTATTGGTGGGGCTCATGCGATATCTCCTTCGGTCATTGATGGCAGCCGCGAACAGCATGCGGGCGTGGTGCAGCAATAGCATCGCTGCGGTGTAGGAGGTGTTAGTGCAGGTTGAGGGCAGTGCACGCCATGTCAACGCATCAACGCGTCGTATTGCGCATTACCACGCAGGATGCGCACCACCAGTTGCTGCGGCTTGCGTTGGAAATTGGCGCGCCAGCTGGCCAGATCGGCAAACTCGCCCACGCTGCTGGCCACGATCACATCGCCGGTGACCAGACCATTGGCTGCGGCACGACCGCCGCGTTTGACCTCGCTGACCATGACGCCGGTGATGCCGGACTGGCGCAGCGATTCGGGCAGATCGACGAAGGTGGCGCCGCCCAGGCGTGGGTCGAGCATGTCGCCGGTGACCGCGCGGTCCTGCTCCTTCAGTGTCGCGGTGAGCTTGAGCGGCTTGCCGTCGCGGCGAATCTTCAGCCTTACCGCGCTACCAACCGCCTGCAAACCTTCATAGTTGTGCAATGCCTCTGCGCTGTCCACGCGTTGGTCGTTGGCCGCCACCACCACATCGCCCGGCTGCACGCCTGCGGTCGCCGCGGCGGACCCTGGCAACACGCGCGTCACCAGGGCGCCGCGCAACGAATCCACACCCAGGCCCTGCAGCATCTGCTGGGTGAGGTTCTGGGTTTCCAGCCCAAGCGTGCCGCGCACCACCACGCCCTTGGTCACCAGTTGCTCGACCACATTGCGCGCCAGGTTGGAGGGGATCGCCAGGCCCAGGCCGATGTTGCCGGCCATGCTGCCCTGCGGGTTGAAGCTGGCGGTGTTGATGCCCACCAACTGGCCCTGCAGGTTGACCAGCGCGCCGCCGGAATTGCCTGGATTGATCGAGGCATCGGTTTGGATGAAGTTCTGGTAGCCCAGCCCGCGAATCCCGCTGCGGCCCACCGCCGAGACGATGCCGGAGGTGACGGTCTGGGTGAAGCCGAACGGGTTGCCGATCGCCACCACGAAGTCGCCCACGCGCAGCGCGTTGCTGTCGGCCAGCTTGATGTCGGTGAGCTTGTCGGCCTTGATGCGGATCAGCGCGATATCGGTATCGGCATCGGAGCCGATGAAATCGGCCTTGACCGTGCGCCCGTCGCCGAGCGTGACCTGCACGTCGTCGGCATTTTCGATGACATGGTGATTGGTCAGCACGTAGCCCTTCTGCGCATCGATGATCACGCCCGAGCCGAGCGATTCGTTGATGCGGTCCTGCGGAATCTCCGGGAACAGCCGCCGCAGGATCGGGTCGTTGAAGAACGGGTTGCGCACGCGCACCACCTGCTTGGTGTTGACACTCACCACCGCCGGCATCGCCTGTTGCAGCATCGGCGCCAGCGACGGCACCGGTTGCCCGGCCACGGCGGCCGGCAACGCGGCGGCCGCGGGCAAGGTAAAGGCCGCAGTGCCAGCCGGTGTGGCTTCGGCGCGGTTGTCCATCCAGGCATTGATGCCGGTGGCGGCAAAACCGCCGAAGGCAGCGGCCAGGGAGAGGGTCAGCAAGGTAGGCAGCGGGCGCATGCAACGAAGTCCGGGTTACGCGGTGGAAAAGGAATAGGGCGTCTGACTGCGTAAATCAAGCTGAACGAGAGTGCCAGTGGACAATTTAACGCCTGGTGAAAGCGCTGCCGATCCCCTGCCGGCGCTGCGTTGACAGCCGCTTGAGCCCGGCGTAGCGTCCGCTTGATCCGATGCCTGTTCAGCATACGCATGCCGCTGCGCATCGCCCGCGTTTTCAGCACTGACGCCCTTAAGGAGGGTCTATGAACAACGGCAATGGTGTGACGGCAACCCTGTCCGACGCTGTCGATAGCGTCAAGAGCACGGCCACCGAACTGGGCGAGACCATCGCCAGCACCACCAGCGACGCGGTGGCCAGCGTGCAGGACGCGGCCGGCACGGCAGTGGCGCAGGTCAAGACCCGCGTCGCCAAGGCCCGCAAGGCCTTGGTCAAGGTCGAACAGCGCGTCGTCGACAAGGCCGGCGATGCAGCCACCGCGGTCAAGCGCCGCGTGGCCAAGACCAAGCGCTCGTTGGTGTCGAGCAAAGAGGGCGCCAAGGACAAGTTGACCGCCACCAGGGACGCCGCCAAGCAGAAGCTTACCGCCACCACCGATGCGGCCAAGCAGAAGCTGAGCAGCACCACCAATGCCGCCAAGAAGAAACTGGCCAACACCAAGGCCAGCGCCAGGCAGAAGCTGGAAACCGCCAAGGCCAATGCCAAGGCCGAAGCGGCCGCATTGAGTGCCAAGACCGCTGCCAAGAGCGCAGCGCGCAAGAGCGCGGTGGCCACGGTGGGTGCGCGTGCGGCAGCGAAGAAGGCCGCCGCCAAGTCGGCTGCGGTCAAGAAGCCGGTCGCCAAGACCATGGCCAAGACCACGGCCAAGAAAGCGCCAGTGGCCAAGCAGACCGCCACCAAGCAGGCCGCAGTGAAAAAGGCCGCGCTCAAGAAGGCGGTGACCAAGACCACCCTGAAGAAGGCCGCCAAGGTCACCAAGACCCCTGCAACGCGCGCAGTGGCCAAGACCACCGCTGCCCGCAAGGCGGTGGGCAAGAAAGTGGCCAAGCGCGTGACGCGTTGATGCTGCAGCGCCAAGAGGGCATTGCACACTGACGGCGCGTTGGCAGTTCAAACCGACAAAGGCCGGCGCTGTTCGTACAGCGCCGGCCTTTGTCGTGGGTTGAGCATTAACCAGGCGATCGCTTTGTTGTCGTTCCGACTTCGCGAGGCGTCGCCCGTACCCTCATCCGCCCCTGCGGGGCACCTTTTCCCGGTGGGAGAAGGAACTGGAAGCCATCGCTTCCGATAATCCGATTCCTGATTCCTGATTCCTGATTCCCGATTCCCGATTCCCAGCTACTGCATGCCCTTGACCAACTGCTCGGCGCCCTTGCGAATACCCGCCCTGGCTGCGTCGTAGGCGCCCAGGCTGGCCTTGATGTTCATTGCGCTCGGGTACTGTTTTTCGACATAGGCGGCGAGCAGGCGGTTGCTCTGCGCGTCGAAGATTTCCACCGCGTAGCTGACCGAGCCGGAGAACGCGCCCTCCTTGCCGCGTGCGGCCTGCACCGCGTTATAGGAACCGCCGCCCAGATCCACCTTCATGAAGGTGCCCAGTACCCGCTTGCTGGGCTTGGCGCCGGTCAGGCTGATGCGCACGCGCAAGGTGTCGCGATCGGCCACCGTCGCGTGTTGCCAACGCTGCGCGATCGCAGTGCCGAATTCCTGTTGCATGTAATCGGCGAGCATGCGTTTGTCCTGCTCGGGCACGTCTTCGAATTGTGCATCCGGACCGCGATAGATGCTGACCGGCTCGACCAATGCGGCGTGGTAGCGCGTCCAATCCACCTCGCTTTGATAGGCGTACGGCATGCGGTCACCACGGCTGCCATCGTGCGGGCGCAGATAGCTTGAAGACGGCAACTGGCTGTAGGGCATCGGGCGCGTACTGGCACAACCGATCAGCGTCACGCCGACAATCAGCAGCGCGCCGCAACGGACAAGGGAAGGAGGCGACATGGGCAAATACCTGGAGAAGGAAGCAGATAGGGGGCAAGCACGCGCGACCGAGGCGGCGCGCTCAATGCATCAGATAACTGGCCAACGCCAGCGCAAACATCACGGCGGCGGCAGTGAACAACACACCACTCTTGGCCCAGTGCTGCAGCCGGCGCGCCTGACGCGCGCTACGGATATCCGGCAGCTCGCTCCAGATGTCGCGATTGCGCGTGCCGGTGCGGCCACAGCGGAATTCCAGCAGTGGTGCGTTGGCGACAGGAGCAGGGATGACGCTGTCGTTGGCGGCCGTGTGCGGTGCCAGCAGCGCGACGGCGGCGGGGACGAGCAGGGTGGAACGGATCGAGTTGAACATCACCATGCATCCTGGATGCGTGCGGTGAGTGCACTGTAGGCAACGGGTGTTGGAAACTTATTGGCTTGGGCGATAACGATAGGCGATAGGCGATTGCCGCGCGCCGTCTGCGTTCAGCCAGTGCGGCGGACGCCCTCGCCGGCGAACACCACGCGCACGCACAGGCCGCGGCCCTCGTTGCCTTCGCAGGTTTCGATGGTTGCTTCGTGCAGGCGCGCGATACCGGCTACCAGCGACAGGCCGATCCCGCTGCCTTGCACCTGGCTGCCGGCAACCCGATAGAAGCGTTCGAAGATGGACGCGTGGGCGCTCTCCGGCACGCCGGGGCCGTCGTCGCTGACCTGCACGAACGGGTGCAGCAGATCGGCGCGCAGGCAATAGCCGCAACTCACTTCCACCATGCCGTGCAGGCGCCCATAGCGGATGGCGTTGTCGACCAGATTGCGGATCAGGATGCCCACCGCATCCACATCGCAGCGCAGCAGGCACGGCGATGCCTCCACCTGCAGATTGATGTGGCGGGCGTCGGCCTGCACGCTGAATTCGTCCAGCACGTGCGAGATCAGCTCGCCCATGTCCACCTGCTGGTACGCCGCCGAACTGATGCCTGCATCCAGCCGCGCCAGATCAAGCAATTGCTCGGCCAGGCGATTGCTGCGGCGTGCGGTTTCCAGCAGCTGCTGCAGCGCTGCGTCCTTGGCCTCCAGCGTGGGTGCACGCAGCGCGACCTCGGCATACGCATGCAGCGCGGACAGCGGCGTGCGCAGTTCGTGCGCGGCGTCTGCCACGAAATCACGTTCGGCCTGCACGGTCTTTTCCACGCGGGCCAGCAGGGAATTGAAGGAGCCGATCAGCGGGCGAATCTCGTCCGGCACCTGCTCCAGCGGCACCGGTTCGGTCTCCAGCCCGGTGCGTTGCGCGATGGCGCCGGAGATGGCGCGCAGCGGTGCGAGCGAGGTGCGTACCGCCCACCACACCAGCACGCCCAGCACGCCCAATTGCAAGGTGTTGAGCACCATCGCAATCAAGGTCTGCTTGAAGCTCATCCGCGAGGACACATTGCCGATCGCCGTATGCGCGTCGACCGCAGCCAGTGGCTCCAGTTGCGTATCGAAGCGGTGCTCCAGCGCGTCGGGCAGGGCGCTGATCAACTGGTCGCCGAACATGTTGAGCTCCTGCTCGAACACGCTGTGATGGCCCTGGGTGACCAGGGCGACCAGGATCCACAGGGAGGTGGACCAGCTCAACAACACGATTGCGGCCAGCGCCGCCAGCATGCGTGCCTGCAGCGATTTCATTCGGGTGCCTTGCCGACCATGTAGCCCTGGCCATACACCGTGGAGATCAGCTCATCGCCCAGCTTGCGGCGCAGCTGGTGCACGTACACCGCAATCATGTTGCTGCCGCCCTCCGACGGGCCGCCATAGACGCCTTCTTCCAGCTGGTCCTTGGTGACCACGCGCCCGGCGCGTTCCATCAGCGCCAGCAGCAGCCGGTATTCGTGTGCGCTCAGTGCCACCCATTTGCCGTCCTTGGTGACCTTGCGGCTGCTCGGGTCCACGCAGACATCGCCCTGGTTGAGCAACGGCACCACGCGGCCCTGGCTGCGCCGGGTGATCGCGCGCAGCCGCGCCATCAGCTCGTCGAACTGGAACGGCTTGACCAGGTAGTCGTCGGCGCCGGCATCCAGGCCGCGGATGCGGTCGGTGAGCTGGCCGCGCGCGGTCAGTGCGATCACCGGCGTGGCGTCGTAATGACCGCGCATGAAACGGATCACCGTCAGCCCGGACTCGCCCGGCAGGCCGATATCCAGCAGCACCGCGGTGTAGCGGTGGTCCACCAGCACGGTCTTGGCGGCATTGGCGCTGCCGACGTGGTCGATGGTCCAGGACTGCTGGCGCACGCCATCGCAGATCGCGTTGGCCAGCATGGTGTCGTCTTCGACAAGGAGCAGGTGCATAGGTGTTCCGCCGGGCCTAGGGCCAGTCCGAGATCCGCAGCACTGTCGGAGATGGTCGTTAGGCAAATATTAGTGCATGGCCCGACGGGCTGTTGCAGCGCGGCCGACGGACCCGCCCACCGCGCAAGGCCCACCCAGGCCAGCGCAGGCGCTAGCGCTGCAGAATGGCGCGCAACGCCGCTTCCAGGCGCGGATACTGGAAGTGGAAGCCGGCATCCAGGGCGCGTTGTGGCAGCACGCGCTGGCTGACCAGCAGCAGCTCGGCCATCTCGCCAAAGCCCAGTCGCAGCAGGCCGGCCGGCAGGGCCAGCAGCGCCGGGCGATGCAGCACGTGGGCCAGGGTGCGCGCGAATTCGGCATTGGTGACCGGGGTCGGTGCGGTGGCGTTGTAGGCGCCGGCCTGGCCGTGCTCCAGCAACCACAGCAGCAAGGCCACCATGTCGGCCCGGTGGATCCAGCTCATCCAGTGCCTGCCATTGCCGAACGGGCCGCCGCCGCCGAAGCGGAACGCCGGCAGCATGCGGGCCAGGGCGCCGCCATCGCGGTCGATCACGATGCCGGTGCGCACACAGCTCACGCGTGGGCCGAGTGCGGCGATGCTGGCCGCCTCGGCTTCCCAGTCGCGGCACAGCTGCGCGGAGAAATCGTCGCCGGCACGGTCTGCCTCGATGAGGACGCTGTCGCCACGCTCGCCGTAATAGCCGACCGCCGAGCCGGAAATCAGCACCGACGGGCGCTGTTCGGCCGGCTGCTGCGCGATCCAGGCATGCAGCTGGCGGGTGATGCCCAGGCGCGATGCGCGGAAACGCTGCTTGCGCGCCTCGGTCCAGCGGCCGGCAGCCAGCGGTTCGCCGGCCAGGTTGATGACCGCATCGGCATGCACGCCGTCCAGCGTGTCTATCGCGGTAATGCCGGGCAGGCTGCGCCCGGCGCGGCGCAGGTCGCGGGTCAGCACGCTGACCTGGTGCCCGGCCTGCAGGAGTGCCGGACACAAGGCCTGGCCGATGAAGCCGGTGCCGCCGGTGATGAGCAACTGCATGTGACATTCCTGCGCCGAATCGATGCGGCACGATAGGCCAGCGCCGCCCGCTGCAGGGTGAAGTCGCAGCCGCCCATGCACTGCGGTGGCCGCGTGTGGCACCAGGACGGCGGGCGGGTGAAGGACGCGTTCGATCGGCAAGGGCCAAACGAAAACGCGCCGGACAGGCCGGCGCGCTGGATGCTTGCAGACGGTGCGCCAGGCTCAGCGCGAGGAAGACACCGCGTGGGCACGCTCGAAGTGCGCCGACACCACGCGCCGGCTTTCTTCCAGATGCTGCTTGACCGGCGCGCTTTCGGCGGCGGGCAGCAGTTCGGCATCGATGATCTTGATGGTGTCGCCGTGGTCGCTGACCATCGTGCGCAGGAAGGCATTGCGGTAGGCGTCCTTGCCATCGGGCAGGGTCGCTGTCTTTGCCAGTGCATCCACTGCCGCCTTGCCCTTGGCGCGCATTGCATCGGCGCGGGGGCTATCGGTGGCGCCCAGCGCCTTGCTCTTTTCCAGGTTGGCTTCGTGGTCGTGCAGCAGCTGCTTGGCGAATGTGTCGGTCGCACCCCCCAGATCCTGGGCGATGGCCTGCTTGGCCAGCGCGATCTCGTTTTCATCCAGCGCCGCCAGCACGCCAAGCACTGCGGGATCGCCCTTGGCCAGTTCGGCAGCGCCGGTACCGCTGACCGGGGCGGCAGTCGGTTCCGGCGACACTGCCGGCGCAGTCCGCGACGCATCGCCGCCGGGGCGATCGCAGGCAGTGAGGGAAAGCACGGCGACGAGCGATGTCGCGACAAGAAGGGATTTCATGGAGGTCCTGGGAAGAGGCGGCCAACACTGCCGACGGTGAAATGCAAAGGAGCCGCTGCGCGGCTCCGGTGATGCGTGGATCGGCGCTGGCCGATCAGGCCAGCTGTGGCTGGGCCACTGCGCCAAGGCCCAGCGATCTGGCCGGCGTACGCACGGTGTCCTGCGCGGTGCGGCACACGCGCGCCATGCGCGCGGTGCGCTCGCGAATCAGCGCGTGTTCGCTGGCCGGGGCACTGCCCAGCAAGCTGGCGACATGGAAGCCTAGGATGTCCTCCGCGCGGTCGCCCTGGTCGCTGACGATGTGCGGAACCAACCGCTCCAATCGTTCCAGCTCCTGCTGCACTTGATACGGGGTTTTCATGATGCTCTCCAATGAGGAACGGTCTTGCTCAACTATTGCGGGTGCCCAGCCGCTGCCAGCAATCGGTGGCCAATTGCTCGTAATTGGACTGTGTGCTGGATGAAATGAAGTGATGCTCCAGGCGGTCGCGAAACAGGCGCAGACGTTCCTGATCGCTCGAACGCGGGGCTTGCAGATAGATATCGCAGGCCATTTTCACCACCGGGGACAATTCGCTGAACTTGCCTGCACCCAGGTTGCCCTGTGCGTGCCGCGCCTGCCAATGCGCGATTTCGGCCTGTACATCGATGACGGATGGGTCTCTGCTCATGACTTCGCGTGGTCCGGGTTAAACAAACTTGACGTGCAGGGTAGCTGCGGCTATGTCAACGAATGATCATCGAACCCGACTATTCGACCAGACGACGGCAGCGCGTGCTTAATTGGTCAGCTTCGTCTGCGCATCTACACGCTGCGTGTGCAGACCGCGTCGCACGCAATGCGCGCCTGCGATTCAAGCCATATCGCTATGGTGAGCAACAGCCAGCAATCGATTGCATTGCCCGAGCGGTCAGCTGCAAGTGTGTTCCAGTTGCCATTGTGAAGCGGTGAATGTGCTGCGCTGATGCTTTAGAAAAAACACGTACGCAATGCCGCAATTTACGGAAGATTCTGAATCGTTCCACACTTGTGTAACGTCTGATGCTTAGGATGTGGGATCACATTAGGGAGATGAGAGTACTCAGGATGCAGGACAGCGAAAGCAGTCGTAAGCCGCAAGCCGCCAGTGGTACCCAAGAAGCACGCGTGTGGTGGCATGCCCTGGTAGAACTACGTGGGGGACGTGTCGCCATCAGCTTGATCGTCGTCCTTGTGATTGTGTTTGCGTTCTACCTGGCGCTGAAATAAGCCGTTTTTTCCGGTACCCACGGGGTGCCGCACGAACGCCTGCACGTGTCTCAACTGTTTGAACAAGCCACAACGGCACGCGGCTCGACGCTGCGAGGGGAGACGTGATGGCGCACAAGCAGTATTGCCAGGTCGTGGGGCACGTCACCCGACCGGTACCCGAGTACGGTCATGAGCGTGTTACGCATGCCTGGGTCTGCGACGAAATCGCACGGTTGCTGGGCGCGCGCGGCACAAGGCACGCCAGTAATGGCGCTGTCTCAGAGCACGCGGTCCCGGAGACCGTGTTTCATGTGCCCGATGAGACCTTGACGTCGGAACAGGCGCATGGACTCGGTATCGATGATGCTGCGGACTTGCTGGGCGGCATCGTGCCGCATGCCTTCCTGGCGACCAAGGTCATCGGCCACCCGCTGATTGCCGACCATGCAGTCAGCATCGTCGGGTGGAACCAGGCGCTGGCCACCGCGCTGATTCCGGCCACACTGGCCGGCTATACGGTGTTTTCGCGTATCGATGCCCTACGTGCGCTGGAGACCCTGCTCCCGGAAGGCGGCGTGCGACTCAAGTTGCCCACCGGCGTGGGTGGCAACGGCCAATGGCGTATTGCCGATGCAGCGCAACTGACGCAGGTGTTGGACAGCTTGCCGCAGGCCTATCTGGGTACGCATGGCGCGGTGCTGGAGAGCAATATCCTGCAGCCAGTGACGCACAGCGTGGGCGAGCTGTGCGTTGCTGGCGTCCAGATTGCCTATTACGGCACGCAATGCAGCGTGCGCAATGCGCAGGGCGAAGAGGTCTATGGCGGCTCATCGCTGCACGTGTATCGCGGATCGCTCGAGGCATTGGCCATGACCGCGCTACCGTCCCTGTAACAGCGCGTGGTCGAGCAAGCCTGCAGATACGATCGATTCATCGCCGCGGCCTATCCTGGGTTGCATATCTCGCGGCGCAACTACGATGTGGTCAGCGGCGACGATGGGCAGGCTGGTGCGGTCTGCGGTGTGCTGGAGCAATCCTGGCGCGTGGGTGGCGCGACACCGGCCGAGCTCGCCGCGATCGCCAGCTTTCAGGATGACGCCAGCCTGCAGTGGGTACGCGCCTCCACGCATGAGATCTATCAGGGCGAACCGCCCGCAGATGCGCAGATCTACTACCGTGCCGACCGCCCCGGGCCGGGTCCGCGCTTCAAATACAGGAGGGTATCCACCACGTAATGGAAGCCAAACTTTCCAGCATTCAGATCCCGGTCGACCAGGACGAACTCAGCGGCACCTTGCTTACCCCCACTGGCATTCCGGCTGTGTTGTTCGTGCATGGCTGGGGCGGTAGTCAGCATCACAGCCTGGTGCGCGCGCGCGAAGCGGTCGGCCTGGGCTGTATCTGCATGACCTTCGACCTGCGCGGACACGAAGGCTACGCGTCGATGCGCCAGAGCGTGACACGCGCGCAGAACCTGGACGACATCAAGGCCGCTTACGATCAGCTTGCCGGCCTGCCGTATGTCGATCCGCAGTCGATCGCCGTGGTCGGGCTCAGCTACGGTGGCTACCTGTCCGCATTGCTGACGCGAGAACGCCCGGTGGAATGGCTGGCGTTACGCTCGCCCGCGCTGTACAAGGACGAGCACTGGGACCGCCCCAAGGTAAGCCTCAACGCCGATCCGGAGTTGATGGACTACCGGCAACGCGTCCTGACCCCCGACGACAATATCGCCTTGGCGGCCTGCGCCGATTACAAGGGCGATGTGCTGCTGGTGGAGGCGCAGCACGATGTGATCGTGCCGCATCCGGTATTGCGCAATTACGCCGATGCCTTTGTCAATGCGCGCTCGCTGAGCGCGCGCGTGATTGCCGGTGCGGATCACGCATTGAGCGTCAAGGAACACCAGCAGGAATACACGCGCATGCTGATCGACTGGCTGACCGAAATGGTGGTCGGTCGGCGCATCGCCCTGGCCAAGGAGGTGGTGGCCGCACGCAAGCAGATGCTCAAGCAGCAGAGCGATGCGGTGCCATCGCCAGGGCAGGGTGCGCACGAATTCCGTGGCGACATCCGTGCAGTGGAGAAAAATTCGAGTTGAGTGGTGCGTTCGCCGAGGCGCCTCAGGTCTGGCGGTGCTTTCGACAAAAGAGAACGGGCCCATCGGGCCCGTTCTTTTTCAAGCTTCAGCGCGGCTTGTTTTGCGTTTTAGCACGACCTGGGGCCATGCCGCAGTGACTTAAACGCGCGGGTCGGTCGGGTTGCGACGTGCCGCTTCGTCGTGATGTTCCGAATCGAAGGCTTCGCGCACTGCGTGCTTGGCCTTTTCCCAGCTCAGGCGTGAATTGGACTTGAAACGGTCCCAGCCATCGCCCAGGTCGCGTTCCAGATGGTCGTCCCACTGGCGGCCGGCATGCTGTTGACGCGCCTGCATGCCGTAACGATAGGCCGGACGATAATCGTCGTAGGAATACTCGGCGTCGCGATAGCTTGCGCTGTCGAAACGGCCCTCGTAGTGCGTATCGCCCTCGCGATAGACGCTGTGCGTGCGATCGGCACGCTCCCAGGCATCGCGAGCGGCAAGTCGCGCGTCTTCCCATTCCAGCCGCGACTCGCCGCGATTGCGCGGCCATTCGCCGGCCAGGGTGGCTTCGGTTTCTTCCCAGGTGCTGGTCGGACGGGTTTCGCGCGCCTGCAGGCCAAAGCCGTAGACGGTGGCGTAATCGCGGTCGTAATCGGTGCCTTCCTTGTAGTAAGGACGGTTCTGATGCTCCTGACGCCAGTATTCGGTTTCCACTGTCGGGTCCAGGCGCTCTGCCACGCCCTTGCCTGCTGCGGCGCCGGCCACCACGCCCACCGCAGCACCGATCAGGGTGCCCAGCGGACCAAATACCGTGCCGGCCAGCGCGCCGGCGGCAGCGCCGCCTGCGATGCCGCCCACACCCACGCCCACCGGATGCGAACCGGGTGCACCGGAGATCGGATCACGATTCAGATCCTGTGCTTCGGCCTTGCGGTCCTGCTTGTCGAGAGGGGTGTCGTGGTTGCTCATGTCGTCTCCGGTGTGCCTGTAGGTGCGACTGTCGATACAGATCGCGAACGTGGCGCCACCTTGGCCAGACGGGAGTGAAACGCGTGTGCTTGGATGTGAGTGCCGTCGCGACAAGACTGAACTATGCATCCGTCACTATGGATGAGGTTGCTGACACCAAGTTGCAACAGTGCGATGAAGCAAAGGCGCACCGCAGGTCTCTTGATTAACCGAGGGTGGCGTTACGTCACTGGCGTATATGGATTACCAAGTCGTTAGCTGATAACGCCAAGCGTATTTCTACAGCGGTGGTCTGCATAAAGTGCGACCGTATCGCCCTGCAGGTAATTGAAATATTTTTTAGGCAAGCAGGCGCTGCAGATGTGTCAGCGATCGATATTTATGGCTCTCTGCGCGAAACGCAGCACGTGCAAATCGTTCTATGCATCGGTGCTTGAACGACGCGCAACGTGGCAATGCAGGTGGACTGCGCCCCCATGACCGCGGCCATCGACGCACTGACGGTGCGTAAGTGCGATTTAATCCGTACGCAGCCAGCCGGCCCGCATCACTTGGCAGCCAAGCGACACTGATGAAAGTGGGGCCGACAGGTTGCTTCCCGATGTCAAACCACCGTCACCCGCCGTGCGTGCCCAGGGTGCGTGCGCCGGTCAATATCATGCGCAGCATCTGCGAGATCTGTTCGATCAATTCGGGATCTTTTTCCGGCGGCGAGTCCATCGCCACCGCGCCCATCGCAAACACCAGCCGGGTGATCGCCTTGGACACCAGCGCCGGTGCATGCAGCTTGGCGTTGTCGGCGGCGGCCAGGCGGATCAGGTCCACCCGCAACTCGTCTTCGAAATAGCTGAGCTCGCGCTCCACTGCCTGCTTGAACGCATCCGAGCCCACCGCACCTTCGCGCAGCAGCACATGCAGCAACTTGTCGTCGGCACGCAGCTGTTCCATGAAGGCTTCGACCGACACCCGGATGACGCTGCGGTCGGTGGAGGTGGCGCGCTGACGGGCCTGGCCGATGATGGTGCGCAACGAACGCCCGGCCAGATCGATCAAGGCCACCGCCAGCTCGTCCATGTCGCGGAACTGGCGATAGAAGCTGTTCGGCGCGATGCCGGCTTCGCGTGCCACTTCGCGCAGGCTCAGCGTGGACAGGCTGCGGTGCGGTCCGATCAGCGACAGCGCCGCGGCGATCAGGTCCTCACGTGAAATCGCCGGCTTGCGTGACGGCGGCGCGTCGTGGGAAGGCAGGGCGATGGAGGTCATGAGGCGGTAGCCGGGCGTGGGCCTGAATCATAGCTCCTCTGATCGATATACAACTGTATACACGGCTGTGCATGCATGCGTATAGTGCGATCCATGAACCTGGCATCTGACCCCAAGTCCAAGTCCAAGTCCCCGTTGCCGACGCGTCTGGCGCGCCGGCTGGTGTCGCCGCAGTTGTTCGACTTCTGGGCAACTCGGCTCAACCCCCTGTGGACCCTGGAACGGCCGATGGCCCGCCTGGTCGCGCGCACCGCGGCCAGCCGTGATGCGGTGACCCTGGTACTGCGGCCCAATGGCCACTGGCAGGGCCTGCAGGCCGGCCAGCACGTGAGCCTGGGCGTGGAGATCGACGGCCGCCGCCTGCTGCGCAGCTACAGCCCGACCGTGCTGGCCGATGGCCGCCTGGCGATCACCGTCAAGTCGATCGAGGGCGGGCTGGTCAGCCGCTACCTGGCCGGCGCTGCGCCGATCGGGACGGTGGTGTCGCTGGATCCGGCCTTCGGCGACATGCTGCTGCCGACCACCCCGACACCGCTGTTGCTGCTGGCTGCCGGCTCGGGCATCACCCCGATGCGCGCGCTGCTGCAGGCCGCCGCGCAGGCCGGCATGCCGATGGACGTGGACCTGCTGTACTGGGTGCGCCGGCGTGACGAAGCGTGTTTCGTCGAGGAATTCGAGGCGATGGCCGCCGCCCATCCGCGCCTGCGCGTGCGGCTGCTGACCACCCGCGAAGGCGCCACGCCGGCTGCGCGCATTGATACGTATCCGTTGGAGCAGGTCGCCGATCTGGACCAGCGTCATGTGATGGTCTGCGGCCCGGGCGGTTTCGTGCAGGCGGCGCGCGCGCGCCTGCAGGGCCGCGTGGCCGCGTTCCAGGCCGAAGCCTTCAGCGTGCCGGTGCTGGACGACGGCGAAGCCGGTGAGGTGCAGGTCCAGCTGTCACGCAGCGGCCGTACGCTGACCCTGCCGCGCGGCCAGTCGCTGCTGGAAGGGCTGGAAGCGCAAGGCCTGCGGCCGAAACACGGCTGCCGCATGGGCATCTGCAACAGCTGCGCCTGCGCGCGCCAGGCCGGCACCACGCGTCACCTGTTGACCGGTGAGCGCAGCAACGAACCCACCGCACAGGTCCGCCTGTGCATCAGTGCCCCGAGCACTGACCTGATCCTGGATCTGTAAGGAATCTTCATGAGCCGAGTCCATAACCGTGCCCTGTCCGCTGCCGAACTGCAGTCCTTCGGCAACGAGCTCGATGCCATCCGCGCCCGCGTGCAGGCCCAGGTCGGCGCCGCCGATGCGCGTTACATCCGCCGCATCGTGGCGGCGGTGCGCTGGACCGGCGTGGCCGGACGCGCGCTGCTGTTCCTGGGCGCGTTCGTGCACAGCGTGCTGATCCCGGCGTGGATCGCCGGCGTGGTGCTGCTGACACTGTCCAAGATCCTGGAGAACATGGAGCTGGGCCACAACGTCATGCACGGCCAGTACGACTGGATGGGCGACCCGCAGCTCAACGGCAACACCTACGAGTGGGACATCGTCGCCACCGGCGACAACTGGCGCAAGACGCACAACTTCAAGCACCACACCTACACCAATGTGCGTGGCATGGACGATGACATCGGCTACGGCCTGCTGCGCATCTTCCCCGAGCAGCGCTGGCGCCCGTTCTACCTGCTGCAGCCGTTCGTGGCGGTGTTCTTCGCGCTGCTGTTCGAATGGGGCGTGGCGATCCAGGACCTGCGCCTGGGCCGCTGGTTCGCCGGCAAGATGAAGGCGGCCGAGTTGCGCGCCTCGTTCCTGCCGGTCGGCCGCAAGATGGGCCGCCAGATGCTCAAGGACTACATCGTGTTCCCGCTGCTGGCCGGCCCGTTCTTCCTGACCGTGCTGCTGGGCAATCTCGCCGCCAACGTGCTGCGCAGCATCTGGACCTTCGTGATCATCTTCTGCGGCCACTTCACCGCCGATGCGGAAGTGTTCCCGAAGGAGTCGATCCGCAACGAGTCGCGCGGTCACTGGTATCTGCGTCAGCTGCGGGGTTCCTCGAACCTCACCGGCGGCAAGCTGATGAACGTGCTGTCGGGCAACCTGAGCCACCAGATCGAGCATCACTTCTACCCGGACCTGCCGGCCAACCGTTACGCGCAGATCGCGGTCGAAGTGAAGCAGATCTGTGCGCGCTACGGCCAGCACTACAACACCGGCTCGCTGCCGCGTCAGTTTGGCCAGGTAATGTGGCGGATCGTGCGGCATGCGTTCCCGAGCCGGCCCAAGCCGGTACGTCGCCAACGCGAAGGCGCCCTGCAAAGCGCCTGATCGAAAGGGCCGCCATTGGCGGCCCTTTTTTTTGGGGTGCAGTCAGTCCCTGCCGGATCGCCACACGAGATTGCGCCTTGCCGGGTGCTCAGCATCGGTGCTTGCGGCAGGTGAACGCAAAGCGGTAGCGCCAGCTCGGGCAATACGCTGTCGGGCAATTTGAGCTTGCGTGCGGGTGAGATCAGCACCTGCGCTGCGATTCGAGCATGCCGTGCGCGCACAACGTTTTATTGCAGTGCCTGGATCGCCGTGGCTGTTGGTCGACTGCGCGTCCTGACGGTCCAGGTCAGTGCAGGGCGCCGTACTGGCGCCGGTCAGTGCGCGACGCCACGCATCAGCGCGTGGTAGGCGATGAAGCCGGTGGCTGGCAGCGCGCGCGAGAACAGCCAGCCCTGCGCCAGATCCACGCCGTGCGCGCGCAGATAGTCCAGCTGTTCCTGCCGTTCCACGCCTTCGGCAATGGTGCGCAGCTGCAACGTCTTGGCCATGTCGATGATGTGCGAGGTTACCGCGCTGGTGGCCGAGTGGGTGCCGATGGTATCCACGAACGATTTGTCGATCTTCAGTGCGTCCAGCGGCAACCCTTGCAGATACTGCAGGCTCGAATAGCCGGTGCCGAAGTCATCGATCGACACCGTGTGGCCGGCACCGCGCAGATGGGTGATGGTGGTGCGTGCCGCTTCGATGTCCATCAGGCTGCGTTCGGTCGCCTCCACCCACAACTGCCCGCTGTCCACCTTGGTGCCGTGCAGCGCCTGGGCCAGCACGGTCTGCACACGACCGCTCTTGATGTCTTCGGCGGAGACATTGATGGCCACGTGCAGGGAGGGGTCGGTCGCCAGGGTCGGACCGAGGTCGCGGATGACTTCGGCCACCACCAGATCGGTGATCGGCAGGATCAAGCCGCTTTCTTCGGCCAGCGGAATGAAGGCGTCGGGCGGGATCAGCACGCCATCGGGCTGCTGCCAGCGCACCAGCGCCTCGGCACCGACGCAGGCGCCTGTGTCGAGCGCGATGATCGGCTGGTAATGCACGACGAACTCGTTGCGTTGCACGGCGATCTCCAGCCGCGCCAGCGGCGACAACCGCCGCCGCGATACCCAGATCACCACGCTGACCAACAGCAGCGCCAGCGCAATGCCGACCGGGACCACCTGCAGCCGTGCAGCCGCCAGCGGCCCGCGCAGATAGGCCACCGGCTCGGTGACGACCGCGGCCCAGTCGCCGCGGCGGCCGCGGCCGGACAATGCCTGGGCGTGTGCCCCGGTGCCGGATGCATCGCTCGGCAGTGTGGTCAGCAGCTGCTCGGCGGCGGTGCCGGTACTGCTCAGTATCTGGCCGTCCGGCGTGCCGATCGCCAATTGCAGACCGGGCGGCAGATTGATGTCGGCCAGCGTGGTCGGATTGATCAGGGCGTTGTAGTCCTCCAGCTGCAGGGCCATCAGCGTGTGTTGCGGATTGGCCAGCGGACGCAGCCGCGTGGTGACCGCGATGCCGCGCTTGACCACAAAGTCGGCAGTGGTGTGTGCAACGGCCTCCGGCGATGGCCCCCACGAAGTGCAGCGCAACCGGCCTTGCTGGATGTATCCCAGTTCGACGATGTAGTGACTGGCCAGCACCAGTGCACGCATCTGCGCCAGATGTGATGGGGAGCAGGGCTGCAGCTGCGATGCGCCCATGCTCAAGAGCGCGCCATGTGCCTCGTCGAAGGCGGTTTCGGTGCGCCGGATCGACAATGCCGCGAGCTGCGCGAGCTTGCTTTCCTCGCGGTCCAGCGCCAGCCGCCATGCCAGGTAGTAGGACAGGCTGACCGGAAGCGTTGCGCACAGCACTACCAGCAACACGGTCAGACTGATGATGCGTTGACGCTTCACCTCACCACCCACATCTGCGTGGAGGCGTGCTCACGCACAACAGCCCGCGCAGGGCAGCGCTGACACGCATCGCCCCACGAACGGCACAGCATATTCGCGCCGCGCGCGGGCATGCCGTAAGAGCACGGCGGAGACAGTGACGGTGGTCTGATGAGGCTGCACGTCGCGAATGTACGACAGACGCGTGGGTTGCGCGCGTCCGCGGGGCGAAGCAGATGTGATTTTCTGCAAATGACGGTGCCGGGCGCCGTGGCAATCGGACTCGTCAATGGATTCACGCGCCTGCACCGGGCGGCGCGCTAGGGTCGGGTGGTCTGTGCTCCCAAGCGGGAGCCGCGGCGCCATCCGGTCCCGTGCAAGGCACTTTCCCTGGAGGAATCACCATGACAACGCAGAAAGAACGCGTCGGCGGCACCGATGCAGTGCCGATCTTCAAGATGCAGGAAACCACTCGCGATGGCGAGCTGACCAAGTATGTGGTCGGCGACACCGGCGTTGCCTTCGACAGCCTGGAAGGCGCGCAGGCTGCAGCCAAGGATCTGGGCACGCTCAACGGTTGAGTCGGGCTGCAGTTTGGTCTCCCCAGTCGTCGAATGCCCGATAGTCGACGACTGGGATAGGTCGAACCCGCAAGCGGTAAGGGCACGCACCAGACAGTTGCTCGGCTGCTTTCTTGAAATCCCGTCTGCGGGGCGGCTTGCGATGGGAAGCCGGTGGCACGCAGTAATCTGATCAACCCATGTCTCGTCTTGCTTGCCCCATGCGCACCGACCATCTTGACTGGTCATCGCCCGCCTACCGTCGCGGGACCTCATGCGGCATGGATGCCGCATAAGAGCCTCCAGGGACGGATTCACGGCGTGTCCCGCGATGGTCGGCGGGCAAGGGCCCTGCAACCCAGTCGCAGATCAACCGATCTGCAGTTGATCTATCCGAGCAACCCAATCCCCCACAAGACATTCGCTGGCGAGGGCGCGTGTTCTCGCGACCGGCCGACTGCGATGTCAGCTCTGCCGGCAATCAGGGAAGTGGCTGTTCCGTCAGTCGCCCGGTGTGCGGGGTGTGGATCAGCGGGGCCAGATCGAAGCCCTGCTCGCGTGCATGCGCCAGATAGGCCTGGGTGATGTTTTCGTCCAGTTGCGGAAGCCTTGCCAGCAGCCACATGTACTTGCGGTCGGGACCGCCGACCAGCGCGGCGGTGTAGTCCGCATCGATGCGCATCACCCAGTAATCGCCTTTGGTGAAAGGAATCCAGCGCAGGCCTTCGGGCAGGAAGGTGACTTCCAGTCGCGCGTTGCTGTCGTCGATGGCGCGCGCCTCGCCGATTGCCTCTTCCAGCTCGCCTTCGGCGGTCAGGCAGCGGTTCTGCACGCGCACCGTGCCATCGTCCTGCAGCGAGTAGTGCGCCGACACATCGGTGCAATCGGCATCTTCGAAGCGAATCGGCAATCGTGCGATCTCGTACCAGGTGCCCAGATAGCGATTCAGATCCAGGGATGGGACGGTGACTAGGTCGGGATGTCGGCTCATGGCGGCCTCTGCGCAGTGGTGTGGCGGACGTTGTACGTGCATCGCCATGAAATGGATGTTGCGACGCTGGAGAGAGCGTGTGGATGCACGCGGCGAATGCCGTGTTGCTCGATAAAGGCAAGTGCACGCTCACTGCAGCCGAACGAGCAGCAAGCGACGGCGGGATGAAGCGATCGACTGTATTGCCCTCCTGAATTGCTTGGCGTCCTAACGAACCAGCGCGGAATGGTCGTGCGGTGGGCGTGCCGTCGCGTCGACGCGCTCGGGTCGGCGCCGTTACGCCGCGCTCGCCGTGTCCATTGCACGATCCAGCTTGCGGTAGCCGATGGCCTCGGTCAGATGCCCGGTGGCAATGGCCGCACTGTCGTCGAGATCGGCGATGGTGCGGGCCACGCGCAGGATGCGATGCATGGAGCGCGCAGATAGCTGCAGGTGTTCGATGGCGCGTTCCAGCAGCACCTGATCGTCGCCCTGCAGGCGGCAGTGATGATCGGTCTGTGCCTGATCCAGTTGTGCGTTGGGTGCGCCGGCGCGCGCGAGTTGCCGTTCGCGTGCGGCAACCACGCGTGCACGCACGCTGGCGCTGTCTTCGCCAGGATTGCCGCTGCGCAAGGCGTGCGGCGGCAGTCGCGGTACTTCGACATGCAGGTCGATCCGGTCCAGCAACGGGCCGGAGATACGGCTGCGATAGCGGCGGATGCTGTCGCTGCTGCAGCGGCAACGCCCGCTGCCGTCGCCGGCCCATCCGCATGGGCATGGGTTCATGGCAGCAACCAGTTGGAACCGCGCCGGGAAATCCACGCTGCGCGCTGCGCGCGAGATCGTCACCAGGCCCGATTCCAGGGGCTCGCGCAACACCTCCAGCGTCTGCCGCTGCCACTCCGGGAGCTCATCCAGAAACAGCACGCCGTGATGGGCAAGCGAGATCTCGCCGGGGCGCGGATGGGTCCCACCGCCGACCAGCGCGACTGCGCTGGCGGTGTGATGCGGGGCCCGGTAAGGCCGCTGCCGCCAGCGCGCAAGATCCAGCCCGCGGCCGCTGACCGAGGTAATGGCAGCGGTTTCCAGTGCCTCGGCTTCGCTGGATTCCGGCAACAGGCCGGGCAGGCGCGAGGCGAGCAGGGTCTTGCCGCAGCCCGGGCTGCCGACCAGCAGCAGATGGTGACCGCCGGCGGCGGCGATCTCCAGGGCGCGACGCGCGTGCGGCTGGCCGCGCACATAGGCCATGTCGGGCAGGGCACGCGCGCCCAGCGCCGGGATCGCCACCTCGGCGGCAGGCGCCCGTTGGCTGCCGTTGAGCGCGGCGCAGACTTCCAGCAGCGTGCGCGCGGTGAAGGCTTCGACATGCCCGGCGATGGCCGCTTCGGCACCATTGGCCAGCGGCACGATCAGCCGTCGCCCGGCCTGCGCGGCAGCCAGGGCGGCCGGCAGCACGCCATCGACGCCACGCAACTCGCCGGTCAGCGCGAGCTCGCCGAGGAATTCGTAGTCGGCCAGGGCTTGGCGATCGATCTGCCCGCTGGCGGCCAGGATGCCGAGGGCGATCGGCAGGTCGAAGCGGCCATCTTCCTTCGGCAAGTCTGCCGGGGCCAGGTTGATGGTGATGCGCCGGGCGGGAAATTCGAACTGCGCGCATAGCAGCGCCGCACGGACGCGTTCGCGCGATTCGCGCACCGCGGCCTCGGGCAGGCCCACGATCTGGGTGGAGGGAAGCCCGCCGGACAGATGCACTTCCACCCGAACCTCAGGCGCATGCACCCCCACGCGGGCACGGCTGTGCACCAGCGCCAGACTCATGGTGGAAGGCCCTGGTCAGGGAGCGGTGGGTGGCGCTGCGGGCGACGTCGCGGGCGCGCGGGCTTCCAGCGCGGCCACGGCCTGTTCCAGCGCATCGAGTTTCTCGCGCGTGCGCAGCAGCACCGCGCGCTGCACGTCGAACTCTTCGCGGGTGACCAGGTCCAGCTTGCCCAGGCCGGCCTGCAGTGCGCCCTTGAAGGTGCTTTGCAGTTCTTCGCGGGATTGGCGCAGGCCCGGCGGCACCAGGTCGCTGAGGCGGCGGGCGAGGTCGTCGAGCTGGTTGAAATCGATCATGGGTGTTCTCCGCAGGTCCGTAGGAAGCCTAGTGCAGGCCGGGACACGCGGGACATCGGCAAGGCAGTCGGCAGGCGGTAAGGATAGTCCCATTCGGCTGTCGGCCGCGGTGACGGCCGCATGCCACGGGGTGAGTGTTGCGGCTGTCCACGGTATGCTGCGCCCCCCGTCATGCCCTTGGTACTGCACCGATGAAAATGATCATGGCCATCGTCAAACCGTTCAAGCTCGACGATGTGCGCGAAGCGCTCGCCGGCTGCGGGGTGGCGGGCATCACGGTGACCGAGGTCAAGGGGTTCGGGCGCCAGAAGGGGCACACCGAGCTGTATCGCGGTGCCGAATACGTGGTCGATTTCCTGCCCAAGGTGAAGATCGAAGTGGCCGTGACCGACGACCAGGCCGAGCGCGTGGTTGAGGCCATCGTCACCGCGGCCGGGACCGGCAAGATCGGCGACGGCAAGGTGTTCGTCTACGACCTGGGCAGCGTGGTGCGGATCCGCACCGGCGAGCTGGACAGCGACGCGCTGTAAGGCCTCAGCAGGCAGCGACTTCGGCGGACTTTGCGCCGTTGGTGCCTGGGCAACTGACCGACCGCTGAAATACCGCACCAGTCATCGGCGGATTGCCGCAACGCAACGCCATGGCGTCCAGAGTTGCATCGCCGGCCTCTCCCCTCGTATGCGGCATCCGGCGGTCGACGGTTGACGCGTTTGCGAAACGGTGCGCCTGGCTCGCCTTCAATGGAGCAGCTTGTGCGCTACATGGCCCATCGGTTCCATCTTGCAACACGCACGCCGTTTGCTCATACCATTTCAATACCGAAGATCGGGCCGGCCACCCAGGCCCGCATCGGCATCAGCCGCATGCCGTGACCCTCCTTCTGCTCTCGAACTAGCCAAACGTATCCCGAGACCGGCCCCGCTTGTCGCCGCGCGACGACTTGCCTACTCTAGAGCCTAATACCATTTCAATACCGGAGTTCGGGGATGAAGCGACGCGATAGGAAGTCGGGCTTGCGCCCGCTCTCGCTTTGGCTGGCAGCAGGCCTGGCAGCGGCAACAGTCCCCGCGTTGGCACAGCCGGTCACCCAGCCGGCGATCTTCCCCGCCCCGGTCTCGATCACGTTGGAGGGCGGCACCGTCGCGCTGGGGCAGTCAGTGGTGCTGGTGGTGGCGCCGGGCGCAGATCCGGAGTCGGTCGCGTTGGTGCGCCGCATCCTCGGTACGGCCGGCGTCACCAAGATCGCCACCGCGGCGCGTCTGCCGGCCACGCTCGACCGCCCGCATATCGTGCTCGGCACCGGTGAGGCGGCAGTGGTGCGCGATGCGCTGACCCGCAGCAAGGCGGTGCAGGACACCCACACGGAGGGCTATACGCTCGCCAGCGTGGCACTGGGCACCGGCAGCCTGATCACGCTGGCCGGCCACGACAACGATGGCCTGTTCCATGCGGCGCAGACGCTGCGCCAGCTGGTCGAGCGCCCGGCCATTCCGACCCTGGCGATCCAGGATCATCCGGCGATGCCGATCCGCGGCACCATCGAAGGCTTCTACGGCGCGCCATGGTCGATGGCCGACCGCAGCAAGCACATCGAGTTTCTCGCCCGCAGCAAGGCCAATACCTTCATCTACAGCCCCAAGGACGACCCGTACGCGCGTGATCGCTGGCGCGACGCGTATCCGGCCGCGACGCTGAAGGCGCTCGGCAAGCTGGCGGCCACCGCCAAGCGCAACCATGTCGACTTCGTCTATGCGATCTCGCCGGGACCGACGGTGTGCTTCTCCGATCCGGCTGACGCCAAGGCGCTGCTGCGCAAGTTCGATGCCTTCCGTGCGCTGGGCGTGCGCAGCTTCTACGTGGCGCTGGACGATATCGAGTACACCAAGTGGAACTGCGAGCGCGACAAGGCCACCTTCGGTGCGTCCGGCGCGCAGGCGGCCGGTATCGCGCAGTCGCATCTGCTCAACCTGGTGCAGGCCGATCTGGTCGCCCGCCACGATGCAGCGTCGGAACTGATCATGGTGCCGACCGAGTATTACGACGCCAAGGAAAGCCCGTACAAGGAAGCGCTGCGCAAGCATCTGGACCCGAAGATCGTGGTGCAGTGGACCGGCACCGACGTGGTGCCGCCGGCCATTTCCATTCCCGATGCACGCGCGGCCACCAAGGCGTTCGGCCGCAAGACGCTGCTGTGGGACAACTACCCGGTCAACGATTTCGAAACCTCGGCCGGGCGCCTGCTGATGGCGCCGTATGCGCGGCGCGAGGCCGGCCTGTCGGCGGAATTGTCCGGCATCGTCTCCAACCCGATGAATCAGGAAGTACCCAGCCGCGTGGCGGTGATGGGGCTGACCGCCTTCGCCTGGAACGACACCGGCTACGACGCCCAGCGCACCTGGCATGCGGCCGCACGCGACCTGGCCGGTGGCGACGTGCAGGTGACCGCCGCGCTGCTGACCTTCTTCGATACCCAGCATCTGGCGCCGACCTTCGGCAGCCAGCCGTGGCAGGAACAGGCGCCGCGCCTGAAGGCCGTGCTCGATCATGTGCGCGAGACGATTGCCTTAGGCGATGCGGCAGCGCGCAGCCAGGCCATCGCCGAGCTGGCGCGCACTGCGGACGCGTTCGCGGCTGCGCCGCAGATCATCCGTAAGGGCGTGGCCGACAAGGGCTTTGCGGAACAGTCGCGCCCCTGGCTGGAGGCGATGGAAGGCTGGGGCCGCGCGCTGCAGCAGACCGCGGCCGGGCTGGATGCCGCCAATCGCGGTGACGCGCAGGCGTCAGTTGCGTTTGCCGATGCCAAGCGGATCGCCGCCGAAGCCGCGGCGATCCCCTCGATCCCCGGCGCTACGCGCTTCGGTGGCCCGGTCAAGATCGCCGATGGCGTACTGGACCGCTTCGTCGCCGACGCACCGCGCCTGATCGTCTACCGCGCGCCGTCGGCCGCCGAAGCGGCCGGCGCGCAGTGAGGAACCGGGGCGGCGACCGGACGACGGGCTAGCCGCCTGGAGGGCGCCGCCGGTGCGCGGCATCGGCGCGTACCCCTGTCCACTGTGGTTCCCCCGCGCCGTTGTGCACCACCTGGCGATTGCTCGCCAGGAAGATCGGCGCACGGTTGGCATGGCATCGGGATGGCCAGGCTTTCAGCCCGGTACGTGTGGCCCGCGTCGCCGGATTAGCATGCGGGACGCAGATCGATATGCGTTGTTGCGCTGGTGCCGGCGCCGGTGCTGGATGCAGGGCGCGGTTGCACGTCACCGGCCAGGCATCGCGCCCGGCGCGCGCTGCATTGGCGGCGGGTGGCCGCGGCTGGCCGGTCAGAGCGGGTTTCAGTCGGCACTGGTTGGCTGTGCATCGCGCTTCAGGTGCCGATACAGCCGCTTCCAGCCGCCGCGGATGGTGCCGACCCAGCGCGGTTCGGCGCTGCGTGCGGCCTCGTCGGCGGTCGGCGCGATCCCGGCCAGGCGCTGGCGCATTTTCTGGAAATTGGCCAGGTCGCTGCGCTGCAGCTGACGTGCCAGCGTGCCGCGCCGCAACCAGCGCGGGAAGCGCCAGGCCGAGGTGAAATCGATCAGCACCGGCACGCCGGCGCTGATCACCACATTGGTGCCGTGCAGATCGTTATGGGTGATGCCGACGGCGTGCAGGCGGCGCAGCGCCTGCTGCAGCTGCTGGAACACCTCCTGGCCAACCACCGCGCTGGCGCTGAGCGTGTCGCCCGGAATGAACTCCATGCCCAGCGCCAGCCCGCCCAGCGTGCCGAGCAGGGCCGGCGCATGCCGCCAGCCGTGCAGGCGGGCCAGCATCTTGGCCTCGTGGCGCACCATCAGCCGCGCGATCGGCGCCAGCAGCGTACGGCGGTAGCGGCTGTAGTCCTTGACCACCGCCAGTTGCCCATCCAGATGCGTGCGATAGACGTTTGGCTCGAGCAGCCGGGTGCCCTGCTTGAGCAGCACGGGCGTGATGATTTGCAGGCTGGAGGTGTCCAGTGGCTGGTAATGCATGGCAAGTCTCCGGACCTTGGCGGCGCGGAAGAATCACGCGTCTGGCAGGTTCACGATGATCGCGAGGGATCGGTCCAGTGAATTTTAGAACTTGGGAGTATTGAAATTACATTTGTTAAAAAAATGAAATGTTCCGGAAGTGGAACGGCATTAAGAATCAATAGGTTGCCGCATTAGCTGCGGTCAATCTTGTCGATACGTCTAGACAACGCGCTGCCCTGCAGCGAGCGTGCGTAGAGCGCAGCGCACGCCGTACCCAACGGCAGGAGCGCTTCTCGGGCGGCTGGCCGCGCACTGTGCGCACGAAGGTCAGCGATCACAGTCCTTCTTGACAGCTGCTGAGACTCGATTCACTGTGCCGGCTGCGGTCAGGGGGCTGCATCACACGTCAGTACCGGCACGTCCACGCGGACGATGCTGAAGCCGAGTACGCGCACGATCCGGTGATGCTGGGAAAGCCCCCGAATTGGACAGCAACTGCGCCACTTCCGGACGCCGCCAGGTCATGCCTGCGTGCGCATGGATGCGGGGATGATGGAGGACGACTCATTGGGGAATGCGATGAAAAGGACCGCAACATGGCTGTTGGCCTGCACGGCGCTGGGCTGCGTTTCCGACGCGGCCGCGCAGTCGTTGTCGCGCGGCTGGGACAACTATCGGCAACAGCAAAGACAGCAGACTGGCGGCCAGGGCGTGACCGCGCCGGCAGCGCCATCGTCCAGTCCGTCGCAAGGCGGCACTGCCGTCGCGCCGGCAGTCGTGCAAGACAGTGCAGCCGGCGCGATCGGCGAATTCACCACGGTGACGGCGCAGACGCCCGCAGCTGCGGCGGCGCCCACGCCGGTGCCTGCCTATGTCGCGCCTGCGCCGCGCGAAGAAGAGCAGCGCCTCAAGAGCGGCATGTTCTTGGGTGTGCAGGGCGGTGACGCCGAAGTGTTCGAGGGCAACAAGCAGGACATGGTGGGCTTCAACGTCGGTTACCGCTGGCGTGCTGGTCCGGTCACGCTGATCGGCATTGAAGTGGCCACCGGCAAGGTTGACGGTTCCAAGGACGCGGATGGCTTTGTCGTCATTCCGACGGTGGACTTCGGCAGCATCGGTGGAACGGCGCGCTTCAATTTCGGCGACACCCCGGTGTTCGCTCTGGTGCGTATGGGTTATTGGGGAGGCGAGGCAAAAGGCGAGGACTACACCGAGCGTGTCTACGGTGCATATCTGGGTGCGGGCTTCGGCGTGGATATCGGCAGGCATGTCAGTCTGAGCGCGCTTTACACGAACTACCTGTACGCCGACGAGTACTACGACGACTACGAAGACATCACCATCAATCGTGCCGAGGTGCTGAGCTTCGGCGCCGAAGTCCGCTTTTGAGTCGGCGCTAAAAAAACCAACGGTGTGCCCACAGCAAGGCGGATGGCGACATCCGCCTTGTTGCCGTTGGGGCTGTCTGAAGCGCTCAGCGATCTGACGCTGCGCACGCTTGGTCGGGTCTCTGATCGGCACCAGGAAGGCACGGATGTGGTGTCATACAAGACAACGCTGCGGCGCAGGCGATGACGACGAGGAAGGTATGGAGGTCTTTACGCAATTCCTGACCGACGAGCAGGACCCGGTGGCCGTGGGCAAGATCCTGCCCAAGGTGAACGAGTTGCTGACCCGGGACGAGCAGGTCGAGTACATCGCAGTGCAGAAGAAAATGGTGGTGAACCTGTCGCCGGCCGCGGTGGTGCTGACCACTCGCAGGTTCATCGTGGTGCACCCCACGCTGTTCGGGATGACGTTTCGCGATGTTCCCTGGCGCGAGGTGCTCGACGTGCACATGAGCGAGCAGATGCTGGGAGCGACGATCATGTGCCGCACCACGCAGGGCGGCTACCTGTCCATCGACAGCCTGCCCAAGAAACAGGCCCGGCGGGTCTACGCCTATGCGCAGCAGGTGGAAGAATCGGCCTACGAAAAGCGCCAGCAGCTGGAGTTCGACAAGTTGCGCGCATCGGCCGGTGGCGTGGTGGTGCACGCACCCAGCGCGCAGGGCGGCATGCCTTCGCCACCGCCGAACACGGCAGCGGCCCAGGACGATCCGATACAGGTGCTGAGCAAGCTCAGGCAATTGCTGGATGCGGGACTTGTCAGCCAGGAAGAGTTCGACGCCAAGAAAGCCGAGGTGCTGGCGCGGTTGTAGGCGCTCAGCACAGGTGCCTGGCCGTGACCACGGCCAGCACTGACAAAACGACTGCGCTCATCGCCAGGCGGGCGCGGCCGCTGCGCGGAATCGGCAGGAACCACACCTACGTTGGTTCCAGGCGCGCCGCCCCTACCCGCTGGCGGGCGCGCACTACGGTGTGTCAGCCGCGCCTACTCGCCCAGCGCCTTGGCCACGAACGGCGGTGCGACCAGCACGCCGGTATGCAGGTGCGCGGTGTAGTACAGCGTCTCGAAGCCCTTGGCCTGCGCGGCGTCCTGGCGGAAGGCGAAATCGGCGTTGGTCTGCTTGCTGGCCATGGTCACGCTCCACCAGCCGGTGGGGTAGCACGGCTGCGGGAACGGCAGGGTCTTGAACGACTGGAAGCCGGCCTTGCCCATCTCGGTGCGCATTTCCTGGATCAGCGCCAGCAGCGCCAGCGGCGATTCGGACTGCTGCACCAGGATGCCGTCGTCCTTCAGTGCCTTGAAGCAGCTCTCGTAGAAGGCCTTGTTGAACAGGCCTTCGGCCGGGCCGACCGGGTCGGTGGAATCGACGATCACGATGTCCACGCTGCCGGCCGGGCAGTTGGCCATGTAGGCCACGCCGTCGTCGAACAGCAGCTCGGCACGCGCATCGTGGTTGGAATCGCACAGCTCGGGGAAGTACTTCTCCGACATGCGCGTGACCTGCTCATCGATGTCGCACTGGGTGGCGCTTTCCACGCCCGGGTGCTTGAGCACCTCGCGCAGGGTGCCGCAGTCGCCGCCGCCGATGATCACCACGCGCTTGGGCGCGGCGTGGGTGAACAACGCCGGGTGGCTGATCATCTCGTGATAGAAGAAATTGTCGCGGCTGGTCAGCATCACCGCGCCGTCGATCAGCATCAGCTTGCCCCAGTCGGTGGTCTGGTAGATCTCGATCTTCTGGAACGGGGACTGCACCTCGTCCAGCTTGCCGCTGATGCGGAAGCCGATCGCCGAGCCGGTCGGCTGGAAGTGTTCGATGTACCAGTTGTCGTTGGCGCTCATGCAAAAATCCTAAAAGAAGGGGGTTGTTCCTTCTCCCACCGGGAGAAGGTGGCGCGTAGCGCCGGATGAGGGTCGGGCGCAGCCTCGTGCAGCCAAACTGCGCGGCGGCTGAATCTGCGTTCCGCCCCACTCCAACCAGGAGCGGGGCATCAAGTCGGCGCGGATTGTAACGGACCCTGCGCGTGCCAGGCGTTACACTTCACGCCCTTTTTGCCCCAGCCGAGTCAGCGAAATGAGCGATTGGTCCCTCGACCAAGCCCGCAAGACCTATTCGATCCCGCATTGGGCCGACGGGTATTTCGACGTGAACGACGCCGGACATGTGGTGGTCACGCCGACCAGCGACGGTCCGTCGGTGTCGCTGCCCGAGGTGGTGGACGCCGCGCGCGCAGCCGGCGCCAAACTGCCGCTGCTGGTGCGTTTCCCGGACATCCTGGGCCAGCGCCTGGGCAAGCTGCAGGCCGCGTTCGCGCAGGCGCAGTCCGAATGGGATTACGCCGGCGGCTACACGGCCGTGTACCCGATCAAGGTCAACCAGCATCGCGGCGTGGCCGGCACGCTGGCTAGCCACCATGGCGACGGCTTCGGCCTGGAAGCGGGCAGCAAGCCGGAGCTGATGGCGGTGCTGGCGCTGTCGCGTCCGGGCGGGCTGATCGTCTGCAACGGCTACAAGGACCGCGAATACATCCGCCTGGCGCTGATCGGCCGCAAGCTCGGCCTGCAGACCTTCATCGTCATCGAAAAGCCCTCCGAGCTGAAGCTGGTGCTGGAAGAGGCGCGCGCGCTGGACGTCAAGCCGGGTCTGGGCGTGCGCATGCGGCTGGCCTCGCTGGGCGCGGGCAAGTGGCAGAACAGCGGTGGCGACAAGGCCAAGTTCGGGCTGTCGCCGCGTCAGGTGCTGGATCTGTGGAAGACGCTGCGCGACACCGAGTACGCCGACAGCCTGAAGCTGCTGCATTTCCACATGGGCTCGCAGATATCCAACGTGCGCGACATCGCCAACGGCATGCGCGAGGCCACGCGCTATTTCGTGGAGCTGTCGCGGCTGGGCGCGAAGATCAGCCACGTGGACGTCGGCGGCGGCCTGGGTATCGATTACGAAGGCACGCGCTCGCGCAGCTATTGCTCGATCAACTACGGCCTGCATTCCTACGCCAGCAACATCGTGCAGCCGTTGGCCAGCGCTTGCGAAGAGCACGGCCTGGCCCCGCCGCGCATCGTCACCGAATGCGGCCGCGCCATGACCGCTCACCACGCGGTGCTGATCGCCAACGTGTCCGAAGTGGAGCAGGCGCCGGAAGGCCGCGTGCCCGACGCGCACGACGACGAACCTGCGGCGATCCGCCACCTGCGCGAGATCCACGACGAGCTCGATGTGCGCCCGGCGGTGGAACTGTTCCAGGAGGCGCAGCATTTCCACGCCGAAGGCTTGAGTGCGTATGCACTGGGCCAGATCGACCTGACCCACCGCGCGCGTATCGACGACTTGTTCTATGCGATCGCCCACGGTGTGCGTGCACGCCTGAGCTTCGACGAAAAGAGCCATCGCCCGGTGCTGGACGAGCTCAACGAGCGGCTGGTGGACAAGTACTTCGTCAACTTCAGCGTGTTCGAGTCGATTCCGGATGTGTGGGCGATCGATCAGGTGTTTCCGATCGTGCCGATCGAGCGCCTGAACGAAGCACCGCAGCGGCGCGGTATCATCGCCGACATGACCTGCGACTCCGACGGCATGGTCAAGACCTACGTCGAGAACGAAAGCCTGGACAGCTCGATGCCGCTGCATACGTTGAATCCGGGCGAGAGCTATCGCATCGGTTTCTTCCTGGTCGGCGCGTATCAGGAAATCCTGGGCGATATCCATAACCTGTTCGGCGATACCGATGCGGTGGAAGTGGCCGTGGACGGCGACGGCTATCGCATCGCGCAGCAGCGCCGTGGCGATACCACCGACGTGATGCTGGACTACGTGGGGTATCAGCTGGACACGCTGCGTGCGACCTATGCCGAGCGCATCGCCGCCGCGCAGCTATCGCCCGAGCGCGCGCAGGAACTGAGCGATGCACTGGAAGCAGGCTTGACCGGTTACACCTATCTGTCCGACGAACCGCTTGGCTGAGGCAATGCGCGCTGCGGCCGATGCCGTGGCGCGCCGTTCCGTGTCACGTCCGCGCTCAATGCATTGCAGAGATGGCCAGCACAGCCGTGCGGCCGGCGTGTGACGTGCGTCAGGCTCTGAACCCGGCGCCATTGCCGGACGCCATGACTTCTACGCGCCTTGGTCGATGCCTGCGACGTGCTGTACCGTCGACCGCGTGCGAGGAGCCACGCCATCCGGTCAGGCAAGGGAGCTGGACACGCATCACCACGCCTGTGCATGCGTGGCCGACGCGGCGCGGGCAATGACAGTCAAATAACCGTTGCATGACGCTGCGGTTGCAGCCGGCACTCGAAAAAAAGCGCGGTGTTTTGCGCAGTGGTTGTGCCGCCAATGCACTGACGTCAATGCCGTTGCATACAGTGGTCTTAGTGCGCGCGGTCCCGGCTGTGCCGCGAAATAGGCAAAATCCCCGGCAAAAAAGCCTTCGCCGGATTGCTGCGCGATGCATGGCAGTCTGTTCCGTAGCGTGCAACGCGCGAAAAACGCGATCTGTAGACGTATGCATCCAGAACACTAGTTGAAATCACACTTCGGCAAAAAATTTTTGCGGGCGACGCGGATTTCGTGATTTTTGCACGGTTTATCGCGGTGGCTAATTGTTAGTGTTTGTTTAACTTGTCGGGAAACAAGTGTTTTAGGAAAGTCAGTGCACGTCGTTGTAACGATGCTGCACGCCGCTTCGTGATGCGTTCCCATTGTGCGTTTCCATCGTATATCGCCGGCATGCGCTGGCGGTCGTCGGTGTCTCTTACCTCACGTTTCAAGGCCAGGTGCTGATCCGGCGTCCCACTGACCGCATTGCGGACATGGCGCACCGGGCGACTGCGCGCCACACAAGAAGGATGCACGCAATGCACACCGATGCCTCTCCCGTGTTTCCCCTGACCAAAGCGCAACGCGGCCTGTGGGTGGCCAGCAAGTTGCATACCGACAACACCTTGATGTTGTCCGAAGCCCTGGAAATGTTCGGCCCGCTCGATCCGCAGGTGCTGATCCGCGCCAGCATGCAGCTGACGCGCGAATTTGACACGCTGCGGCTATGCATTGTCGAGCACGACGGCGTGCCGCATCAGGTGGTCCTGCCCGAATATACCGCCGCGATTCCGTATTTCAACGTCAGCGAAGACCCTTCCCCGCGCAATGCCGCCGAGCACTGGGTCGACGAAGAAATCCGCAAGCCGGAAGATCTGCAGAACGGGCCGTTATGGCATTGCGCGGTGTTCCGCCTTGGCGAAGACCACCACATGTGGGTGCAATGCGTGAGCCATCTGGTGATGGATGGCTATTGCGCCTCGATCATGATGCAGCGCATGGCGGTGCTGTATAACGCCTACGTGGAAAATCGCGAACCGGAGCCTGCGCAATACGGCAGTGCGCTGTCGTTGATCGAACTCGAGCAGCAGTATCGCGAGTCCGATCGTTTTCAGCGCGACCGCAGTTACTGGATGCAGCAGCTGGCCGATCTGCCGCCGCCGGCCACCCTGGCACGTCCCGGCAATCATCTGTCGACCGGATTGCTGCGTGGCACCGGAAAGTTCTCGCCGCAGCAGGTGGTGCGGCTGCGCGCGCTCGGCAAGGACTACGGCGCCAGTTTGCCGCAGATGCTGATTTCGCTGATTGCTGCGTATTACTACCGCTGCACCGGCGCCGAGGATCTGGTGCTGGCCATGCCGGTGACCGGCCGCATCAACGCGCGCTACCGGCAGACCGCTGGCCTGGTGGCCAACGTGATTTCGTTGCGCCTGAAAATGGATCCGCAGCAGCCGGTGCATGCCTTGTTTGCGCAGGTGTCCTCGGTGGTCAGGCATGCCCTGCGCCATCAGCAATACCGCTTCGAGGACGTGCGCCGCGATCTGGGCATGTTCGGGATCGATCAGAAGTTCGCACGGTTGGCGGTGAACATCGAAGCCTTCGACTATGCACTGCGGTTTGGCGAGGCCTATGCGATGCCGCATAACCTCTCCAACGGCCCGGCCGACGATCTGACCATCTTCTGCTACGAGCGCGGCGACGGTGCCGCATTGCGCTTCGATCTGGACGCCAATCCGGCGTTGTACGACAGCGACGAGCTGGCCGAACACTGCCGCCGCCTGACCCATCTGGCCGATGCGGTATTGGCCGACCCGGAATGCGCGCTGGGCCAGATCGATGTGCTGGGCGATGCGGAACGCCGCCGCCTGTTGCAGACCTGGAACGCCACCGCCGCAGCTTTGCCGGAACCGGCCACGCTGCTGCACGGCATGCTGCAGCGTGCCGAGCTGATGCCGGCAGCGGTGGTGGTGCAATACGACAACCGCACCCTGGATTACGCCACGCTGTGCGAACTGGCCTCGCGCATCGCCGCGCAATGGGTGGCCGATGGCGTCAGCCCCGGCGATGTGGTCGCCATCGCGTTGCCGCGCAGCGAGCAATTGCTGGTGGCCCTGCTGGCCGTGATGTGGAGCGGGGCGGCGTATCTGCCGCTGGACCCGGAAAGCCCGGCCGCACGCAACCGGCAGATGCTCAACGATTCCGGTGCCATCGCGCTGGTCTGCGAGCCGGCGTTGTGCGAGCGCTATCTGCTTGGCGGCATGGTCTGGCTGGATCCGCGCCCGGCCGTGTTGCCGGCGGCGATCGCGCCGCTGGCCACGCCGGACGGCACCGCCTATGTGCTGTACACCTCCGGCTCGACCGGCGCACCCAAGGGCGTGGAAATCAGCCATCGCAATCTGTTCAATTTCCTGCATGCGATGGAGCATGAACTGGCATTGCGCCCGCGCGACCGCGTGCTGGCGGTCACCACCATCACCTTCGATATCGCCGGGCTGGAGTTGTATCTGCCGTTGCTGGTGGGTGCGCGCGTGGTCATCGCACCGGCTGGCATCACCCACGATCCACGCAGCCTGTCGCGGCTGATCGCGCAGGAGCAGATCAGCGTGGTGCAGGCGACCCCGTCGCTGTGGCGCATCCTGCTGGTCAATCAGGATCTGGCGTTGGACCGTATCCACGCCCTGGTCGGTGGTGAAGCCCTGGTGCCGGAACTGGCGACCCAGTTGCTGAGCCGGGTCGGGCGCCTGACCCAGTTGTACGGGCCGACCGAAACCACGATCTGGTCGACCATCATGCCGTTGCAGCTCACCGACGCTGCCGCCCCGCCGATCGGCAGACCGCTGCTCAATACCCGCGTCTATGTGCTCGATGCGCAGCGGCAACCGCTGCCGACCGGCGCGATCGGCGAGTTGTACATCGGCGGCGCGGGCGTGGCCAAGGGCTATCGCGGCAAGCGCCAGCTGACCAGCGAGCGCTTTGTGCGGGACCCGTTCGCCGACGACGGCAGCAACATGTACCGCACCGGCGACCGCGTGCGTCAGCGCCGCGACGGCATGCTGGAATTCATCGGCCGCGCAGATGCGCAATTGAAGATCCGCGGCCATCGTGTGGAGCCGGCCGAAATCGAAAACGCCTTGCTGCTGCACTCGCAGGTGGCGCAGGCGGTGGTGGTCGGTCATCGCGATGGCGACCACGACGCGCTGCAGTTGCTGGCGTATGTGGTGGGCAAGCATGGCGCAACGCCATCGCCCGAGCTGTTGCGCATGCATCTGCAGCAGCGCCTGCCCGCATCGATGATTCCCACCTTGTGGATGCCGTTGCAGGCACTGCCGCTGACAGCCAATGGCAAGCAGGATCGTCGCGCCTTGCCGTCGCCGGGCGCGTTGCCGCAACGCGCGCATGTGGCGCCGCGCGATGCGCTCGAACAGCAGCTGGCGGCAATGCTGCAGGACGTGCTGGGCATTGAGGTGGTGGGTGTGGAAGACAACTTCTTCGAGCTCGGTGGCGACTCGCTGCGCGCGGCGGAAATGGCCGCACGCTTCCCGCAGACGTTCGGCGTCGAGTTGCCGCTGGGCACCCATGTTCCATGCGCCGACCATCGCCGGCCTGGCCGAGGTGATCAAGCGCAACGCGCAGATCCCGAACGACCCGCTCGGCGTGCTGTTGCCGCTGCGTGCGGGCACGCCGGGCACGACGCCGCTGTTCTGCATCCACCCGGTGGTCGGCCTGGGCTGGTCGTACCTCACCTTGCTCGGTCAGCTCGATCCGCAGTGGCCGGTGTATGCCCTGCAGTCGCCGGGCTTGAGCGACCCGCAGCATCGCCCGGAAAGCATCGAGGCGATCGCACGCGACTATCTGGCGCGACTGCGCACGGTGCAGCCGCAGGGGCCGTATCGATTGATCGGCTGGTCGCTGGGTGGCTTGATCGCCCATGCCATCACCGCCGAACTGCATGCGCTGGGCGAAGAAGTCGAACTGCTGGCGATGCTCGACAGCTACCCACACCTGGAGCAGGCCGCGTCGCTGCCGGAATCGGAAAACGTGCGTGCATCGGTGCATGCGCTGGGCCTGCATCTGGCACACGGCCAGCCGATGCCGACCACGGTGGCCGAACTGGCCAGCCTGCTGTGCGATCACTACGGGTTGAACGACCTGCCCGCGGTGCGCCAGCTGCTCGAGCAACGCCCCACGCTGCTGGACGACATGGGCGGCATGACCCAGCACCACCTGCATCTGGCGCGGCGTCACCGTCCCAAGCCGCTGGACCAGGATGTGGTGTTCGTCGAAGCCAGCGTGCGCATGAGCTCCGGCGGCGACGATACGGTGTGGGTGGATTACCGGCCGCAGGCCTGGCGTCCGTACGTGCGCAACCTGCAGCTGCATGTGCTGGACAGCGACCACCATTCGATGCTGTCGTCCACGCATTCGGCCACGCTCAGCGCACTGCTGCACGCGGCCACGGCGAAAGCTGCACAACGCGATGGCAGCATCGCCACCGCCAGCGACGGGGTGGCCGAATATGCCTGAGTCTTCCTTCAACGCGGGACGCCGGCGCCCGGTACTGATCGCCACCCTGGGCACGCATGGGGATGTGCGCCCGATCATCGCGCTGGGGCGTGGCTTGCAGGAGCGCGGTTATCCGGTGCGGGTGCTGACCAGCGCCAACTTTGAATCGCTGATCCGCGCCAATGGGCTGGACTTCTTCCCGCTCAGCGGCGACCACCAGAAACTTTTGCAGGGCCATCCGGATGTCGCCGAAATGCGCGGGGGCTGGCGCGGCATTTGGGGCACCTTGCGCGCGCAGCTGCTGGAGTGGGCGCGCGACTGGGCCGAGCAGGGCCGCGGGGCCTGTGCCGATGCCGGCCTGATTCTCGGCGTCGGCAGCGCGAGCCTGCTGGCGCACAGCCTACGGCCTGCCGGTGGTGTTCACCCAGTTGCAGCCGCTGACTGCCTCGCGGCATGTGCCGTTGATGGTGATGCCCACCGTGCGTCTGCCCGGGCTGGTGAGCGTGGCGCTGCATCACGCGGTGCGCTTTGCCGGCTGGCAACTGATGCGCCCGGCGCTCAACGGCATCGTGCGCCCGGCATTGGGGCTGCCGGCGTATCCGTGGCACGGTCCCGATCGCAGTGCGCAGCGCGTGGTGTACGGCTATAGCGAGCATCTGTGCCCGCGGCCGCCGGACTGGCCGGACCGGGCCCAGGTCAGCGGTTTCTGGCAGTTGCCGCAGCCGCAGTGGCAGCCGCCGGCTGCGCTGGAGGCGTTTCTGCAGGCCGGCCCACCGCCGCTGTACATCGGTTTCGGCAGCATGATCAGCAGCGATGCGGCGCAGCTCACCGCCACCGTCAAGGCGGCGGTGCGTCTGACCGGTCAGCGCGCGCTGCTGGCCAGCGGTTGGGGCGGGCTGGCGGCCGGGGAAGACGCGTCCGACGATGCCGAGCGCTTCTTCCAGCTGGAGCAGGCACCGCACGATTGGCTGTTTCCGCGGGTGTCGGTGGCGGTGCATCACGGCGGTGCCGGCACCACCGGTGCGGCGCTGGCAGCGGGGATTCCGTCGGTGGTGCTGCCGTTCGGCTACGACCAGCCGTTCTGGGCGCACTGCCTGGCCCAACGCGGCGTCGCGCCGCCGGCGCTGGCACGGGTCGGATTGCAGCCGGAGACTTTGGCCGATGCCATCGGCCAGGCCAGCGCGCCAGGCATGCGCGCGGCGGCACGCGCGCTGGGGCAGCGCATCCGGCAGGAAGACGGGATCAGCCGGGCAGTGGACCAGCTGGCAGCGTGGGGATTGCTGGAACCGGCGGTGACGCTGGCGCCGGCCGTGCGGATCGAGCAGCAGGCCGTCGCCTGACACAGGCTGATGCGTGATGGTTGACGCTGTGGGGGGGGGGAGCCACAGCGTCAACATTGGATTGGCTGCGGCAAGGCGGTTGGCCTCACCGAAGCCCTTTGGCTGCTGCACGGGCGTGGCGCTGGCGTGTTGCTGCCGCCGATAGGTGGTCGACCGGACCCGGCCTGCACGACAGAGTGATGTGGAAACAGCGTCTGCGTTGCTGATCCGAGCTGGCGACTGCGGCCAGCGGCATCGTCGCATCGGCGGGATGCGGCACAATCAGGCTCCCTCGGCTTTGCATCGCCCGCATGCGCTATCCCGCTCTCGATCTGCTGCGCGGCATCGCCATCGTCTGGGTGATGCTGTTCCATTCCTTCGTGGTCGGCGGTCTGGGGCCGGACTGGGCGTGGTTGTCGCGCTACGGCTGGATGGGCGTGGACCTGTTCTTCGTGCTGAGCGGGTTCCTGATCGGCACGCAGGTGTTGCGGCCGCTGGCACGCGGGCAACGCCTGGACTTCAAGGGGTTCTATCTGCGCCGCGCGTTCCGCATCCTGCCGGCGTTTCTGGTGGTGCTGGCGATCTACATGGCGTGGCCGGAGTTTCGCGAGGCGCCCGGGCTGGCGCCGTGGTGGATGTTCGTCAGCTTCACCCTGAACCTGTTGGTCGACTACGGCCGTGATGCCGCGTTCTCGCACGCCTGGTCGCTCTGCGTGGAAGAACATTTCTACCTGGTGTTTCCGTTGCTGGCGACGCTGTTGATGCGGCGGCCCTCGGCCGCGCGCTTTGTCGTGCTCTGCGTGCTGGTGGTGGTTGCAGGCATCGCGCTGCGTGCCGGCATCTGGTGGCACAACACCGCCCTGGACAGCGCCGGCGTCGGCCTGCAGCGCAACTGGTTTATCGAAGACCTCTATTACCCGACCTGGAACCGTCTGGACGGTCTGCTGGCCGGTGTCGTGCTGGCGGTGCTCAAGGTATTTCGTCCACAGCTGTGGCAACGGCTGCAGCAACACGGCAACGCCATTCTGTGTGCGGGCGTGGCGATTCTGGCGCTGGCACTGTGGCTGTCTCGCGAGCGCACCGGCCTGATCGGCAATGCGCTGGGTTGGCCGGTGCTGTCGCTGGGGCTGGCCTTGCTGGTGCTCGCCGGCGCAGCCCGCAGCGGTGTGCTTGGCGGCTTGCGCGTGCCGGGCGCGGCGTGGCTGGCGGCCATTTCCTACAGCCTGTATCTATCCCACAAGGCCGTGTTCCATCTCACCCAGAGCTGGTTCGGCCCGGCGCTGGAGGGGCGTGGCGTGCTGGCATTTGCGGTGTATGGCCTGATGGCAGTGCTGGGTGGTGCGCTGTTGCACTACGCGGTCGAGCGCCCGTTCCTGCAGCTGCGCGACAAGATGCTGCGGCCAGGCGCGCGGCCGTTGGCGGCCGCCGATCGCGGCTGACCGGGCAAAGCAAAACGCCGCGCAATGCGCCGCGTTTTCGTCATCGCTGGCGGTGCGCCGGTTGCAGCGCCGCACCGAGCTTGGATGCGGCGCGATCTGCTCACGCGCCAACCAATGCACCATCGGATCGCGACCCGGAAGATGCATTGGCGTTGCAGGCCATCGTTACTGCGCGTCGCGTGCCACCTGGAAACCGGCGAACGACTGCGTGACCGGCATGATTTCCAGCCGATTGATGTTCAGATGCGCCGGCAGGCTGGCGACATAGAAGATCTGCTCGGCAATGTCCTCGGCGGTCATCGGGGTGGCGCCGCGGTACAGCGTGTCCGAGGCGGCCTGGTTGCCGCCGGTGCGCACCAGGGTGAATTCGGTTTCGGCCATGCCCGGTTCGATCGAGGTCACGCGCACGCCGGTGCCGTGCAGGTCCGCGCGCAGGCCCAGCGAAAACTGCTGCACGAACGCCTTGGTGCCGCCGTATACGTTGCCGCCGGTATAGGGGTAGGTCGCCGCGACCGAAGCGATGTTGATGATGGCGCCACGGCGTGCGATCAGCGCCGGCAGCAGGCGGTGGGTGAGGGTGACCAGGGCGGTGACATTGGTGTCGATCATCTGCTGCCACTGCGTCAGGTCGGCCTGCTGCGCGGGCGCGGTGCCCAGCGCCAGCCCGGCGTTGTTGACCAGCACATCGATGTCGGCAAACTCGGCCGGCAATGCGTCGATCGCTGCCGACAAGGCCTGCGCATCACGCATGTCGAAGGCGGCGGTATGCACCTGGCCGGCGGGCAGCTCGGCCGCCAGGGCATCCAGGCGCTCGGCGCGGCGGCCGGTGGCGATGATCTTCCAGCCGTCGGCGGCAAACCGGCGCACGGCAGCGCTGCCGAATCCGGAGGTCGCACCGGTGATCAGAACAGTCTTGGACATGGGGGATAACTCCTGCGAACGAGGGGATCAGGCAAGGGATCAGGGAACAGTGGAAGGGCTCGGCGCGTTGGCCTGGGCGCGACGCGCGCGCAGGCTGGCCTCACTGAGCAGTTCGCGCGCCAGGACACGTCCGTGTTGCACCTGCAGGAGCAGGTACGGCGCCTCTGCGGCGGTGGGTGCGGTGTCGGCGGCGCTCGCAGCGGTTGGCAAAGCAATCACCAGCTCGCCATCGATCCAGTCCGCGGCGACCGGGGCGGTTCGTCCGGGAAACAGCACATCGAGGGGCAATGCAGGCGGTGCGGTGTCACAGGCGCCGATGACGACGCGATCCAGCAGCAGCTGTGCCTTCTCCACGCGCCAATCAGCCCGATAGCCGCGCCAGTTTGCACTGCAACTGCCCAGCGCCTGCCGCGCATGCGTCATGAAACGTTGCCAGGTGGCCCGGTCGTCCAGCACCGGCGCCAACGGCTCGGCCAGCAGCGCCGCGTCCTGTCCGTCGATCCGGATGCGGTCGGGAATCTGCTCGGTGGCGTGCGCCGCGCCGATCAGTCCCCACCACAGCCACAGGCCGGCGGCGCGCTGCAGCACGCGGCTATTGCGCCTTGATCGCAATGGCGGGCAAGCCGCTGCCGGTCAGTTTCTGCTTGGCTTCGGCCAGTTCGCTGGCGCTGCCGTACGGCCCCATGCGCACGCGGTAGACGGTTTTGCCGCTGATATCGGCCGATTCCACGCGTGCGGCCAGGCCCATCATCGCCAGCTTGGCCTTGGTCGATTCGGCGTCGCCGGAGGCGCCGAACGAGCCGGCCTGCAGGATGTAGCGGGTGTTGTCTGTCACTGCAGCGGGGGTTGCTGCGGTGGCAGCTGCCGCGGCTGGCTTCGGCGCAGCCGTCGCTGCTGGCGTGGAGAGCGCGGCAGTGCTGGCTGGCGCCGGCGTGGCGGCCGGATGCGCCGGGGTGGTCTCCGCCAAAGGCTTCGGCGCGCTGGCAGCCGTTTCGTTCAACGGCACCGGCACGCTGGTGGCCGGCGTGGCGGCCGCCACGCTCGCACCCGGTGCAGGCGCGACCGGCTTGCCTTCCAGGGCCGCACGCGCACGTGCGGCCTCCTCGGCGCGCGCACTGGCCGCCAGTTCGGCATCGGACATCTGCACTTCCTTGCCGGGCAGCAAGGTGTAGAAGTCGTACTGGGTTTGCGCATCGCCCGGCTTGGCCTGCGGCTTGGGCGGTTGCGCGCTGGGCTTGGGCAGCTCGGCCGGCGTATCCACGTCGGCATCGGCCACCGGCTCGGGCTGCGCGTCGGGGTTGGCGCGCGGGCCTACGCGCAAGAAGCCGTCGCCGTCCTTCTTGAACAGGTTGGGCGCGGCCAGAAAGATCACTGCCGCAATCGCAGCGCCCGCCACCAACCACACCCAACCGGGGGTGCCATTGCTGGTGTTGCGTCGCGCCTGACTCTTACCGCGTCGTGCTGCCATCTACCACTTCTCCGAATCACGTCGTTGCGGGCCATGCGGCCCGGCTTACATCTTTTCTGGGGCGCTGACGCCAAGCAGTTCCAGGCCGTTGGCGAGCACCTGTTGCGTGGCGACGGCGAGGGTGAGCTTGGCGTCGCGCTCTGCGGCATCGTCCACCAGCAGTTTGGTGTTGTGATACCACGTGTGGAAGGCGTGCGCCAATTCACGCAGGTATTGCGCAATCTGGTACGGCTCCAGCGTCTGCCCGGCGATTTCCACCACCTCCGCATAGCGCGACAGCTCGACCATGACGTTGAGCGAGTGCTCGTCGTCCAGGCGCGCCAGCTCGGCCAGTCCATGCGCCTGCTCGTACTTGTAGCCTTTTTCCTGCGCCTGCCGCAGCACGCTGCAAACGCGGGCATGCGCGTACTGCACGTAGAACACCGGGTTGTCGTTGCTCTGCTGACGGGCCAGGTCGATGTCGAAGGTGAGCTGCGAGTCGGGCTTGCGCGCGATCAGGAACCAGCGCACCGCATCGGCGCTGGTTTCCTCGATCAGGTCGCGCAGGGTGACGTAGCTGCCGGCACGCTTGGACAGTTTCACTTCCTCGCCGCCGCGCATCACCGTGACCATCTGGTGCAGCACGTACTCCGGCCAGCCTTGCGGGATGCCCAGTTCCAGCGCCTGCAGGCCGGCGCGCACGCGCGTCAGCGAGCCGTGGTGGTCCGCCCCCAGCTCGGTGATCGCGCGCTCGTAGCCGCGCTGCCACTTGGTCAGGTGGTAGGCCACGTCCGGCACGAAGTAGGTGTAGGTGCCGTCGGACTTGCGCATCACCCGGTCCTTGTCGTCGCCGAAGTCGGTGGACTTCAACCACAACGCGCCGCCTTCCTCGTAGGTATGGCCGGAGGCGATCAGCTTCTGCACGGCCTCTTCGACCTTGCCGTCCTTGTACAGCGAGCTTTCGAGGAAATAGATATCGAAATCGACGCGGAACGCGGCCAGGTCGTGGTTCTGCTCGTTACGCAGGTAGGCCACGGCGAAGCGGCGGATCGCGTCGAAGTCGGCCGGGTCCTTGCCGCCGGTGACCAGATGGCCTTCCAGGTCGACGGTGTCGCCGGCCAGGTAGGCGGTGGCCACATCGGCGATGTAGTCGCCGCGGTAGCCTTTCTCCGGCCAGCCGTCGCTGTCGGGGGTGAGCCCTTGCGCACGCGCCTGCACCGACAAGGCCAGATTCTCGATCTGCACGCCGGCATCGTTGTAGTAGAACTCGCGCTTCACGTTCCAGCCGTTGGCATCGAGCACGCGCGCCAGGCTGTCGCCGATCGCCGCCGCGCGGCCGTGGCCGACGTGCAGCGGGCCTGTCGGGTTGGCCGAGACGTATTCCACGCCTACCGAGCGGCCGTTGCCGGCCAGCCCGCGACCGTAGTCGTGGCCCTGCTTGAGCACATGCGCCACTTCGCGCTGGTAGGCGGTGGGGGCGAGATGGAAATTGATGAAGCCCGGCCCGGCGATCTCCACTTTGGCCACGTCGTCGCTGGCCGGCAATGCGGCGACCAGTGCCTGGGCCAGTGCGCGTGGATTGCTGCGCGCCGCCTTGGCCAGCAGCATCGCGGCATTGGTGGCGAAGTCGCCGTGCTCGCGCGTCTTGGGTCGCTCGACCACAAAATCCGGCGGCAGGGTGTCGGCAGGCAGGGTGCCGTTGGCGCGCAAGGCTTCAATGCCTTGGCCGATCAGTGCGCGGAGTTGGGCTTTCACGTGGGATCTGCTTGGAACGAAACCAGCGATTTTACCCGACCGCGCGCCCCGGGGTCGGGCCGATGGTTCAGGTCAGCGTCGCGCTGTCATCCCAGCCAGCCGCGCTCGGCCAGCGATACGGGCCGGCCGTCGCCGATCACGAAGTGGTCCAGCAGGCGGATATCCACCAGCTCCAATGCGCCCAGCAGACGCCGGGTGACCGCGCGGTCGGCCTCGGACGGTTCCGGATTGCCGGACGGGTGGTTGTGCCCGACGATCACCGCCGCGGCATTGTGCAGTAGCGCCCGCCGCACCACCTCGCGCGGATGGATGTCGGCCCCGTCGATGGTGCCGGTGAACACTTCCTCGAAGGCGATGGCGTGATGGCGGGTGTCCAGGTACAGCACCGCGAACACCTCATAGGGGCGCGGACGCAGCCGTTGCGAAAAGTAGCGGCCGGCGCTGGGCGGGTCGCTGAGCGCATCGCCGCGTTCCAGCGCGCTCAGCAGGTGGCGATGCGCCAGTTCCAGCGCCGCACTGAGCTTACAGGCCGAGGCCGGACCCAGGCCGGGCAGGCGCGTCAGCGCGGGCGCCGTGAGATCCAGCAGCACGCGCAGTGGGCCGTGGCGAAGCAGCAGGTCGCGCCCGGTCTGGACGGCGTCCTGGCCGCGCAGGCCGGAGCCGACAAAGATCGCCAGCAGCTCGGCATCGGACAGGGCAGGCGCCCCGCGCGCCAGAAGTTTCTCGCGCGGGCGTTCGTGGGTGGGCCAGTCGTGAATGTGCATATGGCGAGATTGCCGGTGCTCATCGCTCACGCCTATCAGGCCGGACGGGGGCATCGGCTAATCTAGTTGTCCTTGTAACCGTAGGACGACTCCGACGTGATCGGCTCCACTCAGGCCCGCCCCCTGGACGGACAGCGCTTGCTGCTGTGCGTCGGCGGAGGCATTGCCGCTTACAAATCGCTCGAACTGGTCCGTCGCCTGCGCGACGCCGGCGCACTTGTACAGGTCGCCATGACCAGCGGCGCGCAACAATTCGTCACCCCGCTCAGCTTCCAGGCGCTGTCCGGGCAGCCCACTCGCACCACGTTGTGGGACAGCGCTGCCGAGCAGGCGATGGGACATATCGAACTGGCGCGCTGGGCCGATCAGGTCATCGTCGCCCCGGCCACCGCCGACCTGCTGGCGCGGCTGGCGCATGGCCTGGCCGATGATCTGGTCACCACGCTGTGCCTGGCCACCACCGCGCCGCTGACCGTGGCCCCGGCGATGAACCACCGCATGTGGCTGCACGCGGCCACGCAGGCGAATGTGGCGACCCTGTCCGCACGCGGCGTGCGCGTGGTCGGTCCCGATGACGGCCCGCTGGCCGAAGGCGAATCCGGACCCGGCCGGCTGGCCGAGCCGGCGGCGATCATTGCCGCCCTGGCCGGCGGTGCCGGCGCCGACAGCGCCGCGCCGGTGGCCTCCAGCAGTGCGGCTGCGCCGGCATTCGTGCCCAGCAGCGCGCAGCTGGAGGGCCTGCGCATCGTGATCAGCGCCGGCCCCACCTTCGAGGACCTGGATCCGGTGCGTTACGTGGGCAACCGCAGCAGCGGCAAGATGGGCTATGCCCTGGCCGCCGCCGCCGCCGGCCAGGGGGCCGAGGTGGTGCTGGTCAGCGGCCCGGTGCACCAGGCCACCCCGGCCGGCGTGCGGCGGATCGACGTGCGCTCGGCTGCGCAGATGCGCGATGCGGTGCTGGGCGCGTTCCCGGCCGACATCTACATCGGCGCCGCCGCGGTGGCCGACTACACCCCCAAGCGGGTGGTCGCGCAGAAGATCAAGAAGACCGGCGAGACGCTGACCCTGGAACTGGTGCGCACCCCGGACATCCTGGCCGAGGTCGCCGCGCAGACCGGCGCGCTGAAGCTGGTGGTGGGTTTTGCCGCCGAGACGCACGACGTGGAGCATTACGCGCGTGGCAAGCTGGCCGCCAAGCGGCTGGACCTGATCATCGCCAACCAGGTGGGGATCGAGGGCGGCGGCTTCGAAAGCGACAACAACGCCGCCACCGCCTACTGGCAGGGCGGCGAGCGCGCCTTCCCCAGCAGCAGCAAGACCGAACTGGCCGACCAGCTGTTGGCCCTGATCGCGGAGAGATTGCAGGCATGAGCACCCCGACCCAGTCCTTGCAGGTGAAGCTGCTCGACCCGCGCTTCGGCGATCTGTGGCCGCTGCCGGCCTATGCCACCGACGCCAGCGCGGGCATGGACCTGCGCGCCGCGCTGGAAGCGCCGATGACGCTGGAGCCCGGCGATGCGGCGCTGATTCCCAGCGGCATCGCGATCCATCTGGCCGACCCGCAGCTGTGTGCGGTGATCCTGCCGCGCTCGGGCCTGGGCCATCGCCACGGCATCGTGCTCGGCAACGGCACCGGGCTGATCGATGCCGATTACCAGGGGCCGTTGCTGATCAGCACCTGGAATCGCGGTCGCGCCGCCTTCACCATCGAGCCAGGTGACCGCATCGCACAGCTGGTGATCCTGCCGATCGTGCGCGTGGGCTTGCAAGTGGTGGATACTTTCGTCGACAGCGCACGGGGAGCGGGTGGATTCGGCCACACCGGCGTGCGCTGACGGGGGACGTCACATGAGCAAGACGAGCGAGCGCAGGCAGTCGATGTCCAGCGTGCGTACGCGTGGTCCGGTGTTGGGGGGAGTGTTGTTGCTGCTGGCTGCCTGGTTCGGCTGGAGCAGCTACACGCAATGGCGCAAGGATGCGGTTGCGCAGGACCTGGAACAGGCGCGCGACCGCGCCGTGCAGGACGTCAGCCAGGCCATGGCGCAGCAGGCCAGCCAGCTCGACGCCCTGCTCAAGCAGCCGCAGGTCATCGCCGCGTTGGCCAACGGTGACGCGCTGGCGGCGGCCTCGACCATCCGCGAGCGCTTCAAGGGCGCCGAGGACGTGCAGGTCCTGCCCGGCGACCTGACCGCCGCTTACGACAATCCCAAGGACTTCGGTTACGCGCGGCTGAGCCTGCTCGAGTCGGCGCTGGTGGCCAAACGTGCCCAGGTGCACGTGGTGCGCGACGCCAAGCAGGTCCGTCTGGGTGTGGCAGCGGCGGTCGCACTGGGCACGCAGCCGGCGGTGGCGTACGCGCGCCTGCCGCTGTTGCGTCTGACCGGCCCGCTGGATGCGATCGCAGTGCCCGGCAGCGCCTATCTGGCCTTGCGCCAGGGCAGCTACAACGTCGCCCAGCAAGGCGATGTGGCCCTGGCCGATGCCGCCGAGACCCTGGCCAGGCCATTGGGTGACAGCGGCCTGCGCGTGGCCGCCGCGGTGCCGCAACGCGATGAGGGCCCGCTGGGTCTGGGCACCGTCGGCTGCGCGATCGTGGCCGTGCTGCTGCTCGCCATCGCCGTGCTGTTGGTGCTGGCCAGCCGTGGCCGCGTCGCCTTGCCGCGTCGCCGGGTGGCCAGCGAGCCGAGCGCCGACGAACCCACCTTCAGCCAGAGCCTGCAGCACGACGCCAGCCTCGCCAGCGAGGCGCGCGCGCTGGACGCAGATGCGCCGCCCGCGCCGCCGGCGCTGGTGCCGGCCGTGCAGGTCGCCACCGAGATGTTCCGCGCCTACGACATCCGCGGTGTGGTCGGCAAGGACCTCAATCCGGGCGTCGCCGCGTTGATCGGCCAGGCCATCGGCAGCGTGATGCAGGCGCAGGGCCTGCGCGAGGTGGTGGTCGGCCGCGATGGGCGGCTGTCGGGTCCGGAGCTCGCCAATGGCCTGATCGACGGCCTGCGTCGCGCCGGCTGCCAGGTGATCGACATCGGTCTGGCGCCCACCCCGGTGGTGTATTTCGGCGCCTACGAGCTACGTGCCGGCAGCTGCGTGGCGGTCACCGGCAGCCACAATCCGCCCGACTACAACGGCTTCAAGATCGTGATCGGTGGCGAAACCCTGTCCGGGGCGGCGATCGCCGAACTGCACCAGCGCATCAACGAAGGCCGCCTGCACACCGCGGCAACGCCTGGCGAGCTGGAACAGCGCGACATCAGCGACGCCTACATCCAGCGCATCGCCGACGACGTGCAGCTGGATCGCCCGATCAAGGTCGTGGTGGATGCCGGCAACGGCGTGGCCGGCGATATCGCGCCGCGCCTGCTGGAAGCCATCGGCGCCGAGGTCATCCCGTTGTACTGCGAGATCGACGGCACCTTCCCCAACCATCACCCCGATCCGAGCGAGCCGCACAACCTCGACGATCTGGTGAAGATGGTGCAGCGCTTCGATGCCGACATCGGCGTGGCCTTCGATGGCGATGCCGATCGTCTGGGCGTGGTCACCAAGCAGGGCGCCATGGTGTTCCCGGACCGTCTGCTGATGCTGTTCGCTGCCGATGTGCTGCAGCGCAATCCCGGCGCGCTGGTGATCTACGACGTCAAGTGCACCGGCAAGTTGTCCGATCACGTGCTGCGCAACGGCGGCAGCCCGTTGATGTGGAAGACCGGGCACTCGCTGATCAAGGCCAAGATGCGCGAGACCGACGCCGAACTGGCTGGCGAGATGAGCGGGCACTTCTTCTTCAAGGAGCGCTGGTACGGTTTCGACGACGGCATCTATGCGGCCGCACGCCTGCTGGAAATCCTGGCCCAGCGCGAGGAAACCCCGTCGGAGGTGCTGGACGCCTTGCCCGAAAGCGTGTCCACCCCGGAAATCAAGGTGCCGGTGGACGGCGATGCGCACGCGCTGGTCGCGCGCATTGTCGAGCGTGCCCAGGCTGGTGAGGAATCGCCGTTCGAATCGGCGCGGCTGTCGACGATCGACGGACTGCGTGCGGACTTCGCCGACGGCTGGGGCCTGGTGCGTGCCTCCAACACCACGCCGATCCTGGTGCTGCGGTTCGAGGCCGACACCGAAGACGCATTGCAGCGGATTCGCGGGTTGTTCCGCAGCCAGTTGCAGGCCTTGCTTCCGGACCATCCGCTGGAATTTTGATCGACCGGTGCGTCCCGGGCGACTGCCATGCCGGCGTACCGGCAGGGCAGGTCGCGGCGCCGTAGCTGCCGACCACACCGTGCTCGGCGCTGGCAGATGCAGGCGATTGCCGTAGCGCGCGCGGCCGCTTTGGCAGACATGGGCCATCGACGACAGACCTTGGTCGAACAGACCTCGCTCGAACAGAAATTCGTCAAAGCCGACAGGCAAAGACGCGCATCTGTACGTCTTGCTCCAGCCGGACGATCGCATGCGATCACGGTCATCCGCCTCCCAGACCTGCCATGCGTACGCGATCCTCTGGCGCTGGAATCGCGGCGCCGTTTCCGGCGTAGTCGTGCAACAACCAGACCGCGTCCCAGTACGGATATTCCCCGATCTGCGCGGCCAGCCCTGCGCGCAACGGCAATGCCACCAGCGCGCGCGCGAACTGTCGATGGTCGTCATGCGGCGCAAGCGCCGACGCGTGCATCTGCGGCTGCCACACCGTCCCGCCACGGCCACGTGCGCGATTGACTGCCCCGGCAGCCACCTGTCGCGCAACGGCGGCCATGTGCAGCAGCGCAGCCTTGCCAGGTGCCTGCAGCAGTGCACACCAACAATCGGGCAGCAGCACCCAGCACAGCAACTGCGCACCGTTCCAATGACCAACCGCCGCAAGGCTGGCCGCGGCCGCCCGCGCGCAACGCCAGTCGGCAAACAACGGCACCTGCTGATGCGTATGCAGCCGCAAATGCCAGTGCGCCGCAATCGGCGCCGACTCGGACAAGGAACGATGGAGGAGCGCATTGGACATGACCACAGCATGCCGACAAGCAAACAGTTGCGGCATCGGCGACGCGCCTCATCCCAGGTCGGTCACCAGCGCATCGCGGTGTACGGAAAAACGCTTCGACCCTCAGCTATCCGGCGCCTGGCGTTATCCACCACAAAGCAGAGCCGATGCAGCGTGCTCCATCAGCTCAGTTACGCCACCGGCATCGCCTCAAAAGCCGGAGACTTGAGCACCAATCACCAATCACCAATCACCAATCACCAATCACCAGCGACCGGCCACCGGCCACCGCACCCGCGAACCGCGATTCCCCTATCCCGATTCCCCGCTCAATGCACCGCCCGATCCCGCCTCCAGCCGCGATGCTTCACATCCAGATACAGGCTGTAAAACGCAGTAAACGCCGGGAACAGGTTCTGCAGCACGCCCACCGAATCCTGTTTGGCCGAGAACACGAAGTAGCTCAGCGTCATCAGGCTGCCGACCACGCTCATGTACCAGAACATGCGCGGGATCACCGGCTTGCCGGCGCGCTTGGAAGCGACAAACTGCACCAGCCAGCGGCCGCCGAACATCAGTGCGCCCACATAGCCGATCAGCTTCCAGCCGGTGACATGCAGCCCAGTCCAGTACAGCCAGGTCAGTGGCTGGTCCAGCCAATGCAGTTCCATCAGCGCTCCTGCACCACGGTGCGCCTGCTGCGGGTGATCAGCCAGGCCACGCCGCGCAGGTCGCGGATGCCGACCAGCGCGCGATTGAGATTGTTGTACTTGGACACGCCGGCGGTGCGATGGCGGTGGTGCACCGGCACGCTCACCGTGCGCCAGCCGGCGCGCTGCATCAACGCCGGCAGATAGCGGTGCATATGATCGAAGTAGGGCAGGTCCAGAAACGCCTCGCGCTCGAACAGCTTGATGCCGCAGCCGGTATCGGGCGTGTTGTCGTGCAGCATGCGCGAGCGGATCGCGTTGGCCCACTTGCTGGCCCAGCGCTTGGACCCCGAATCCTGGCGGTTGACCCGCCAGCCGGCGAACAGCTTCACCTGCGGTTCCGCACTGGCGCGCGCGGTCAGCAGTTTGGGAATGTCGGCCGGGTCGTTCTGCCCGTCGCCATCGAGCGTGGCGATCCAGCTCGCACGTGCGGCCTTGACGCCATTGCGCACCGCCGTGCTCTGGCCGCTCTGGGTCACGTGATGCAGCACGCGCAATTCCGGCGTGGTGGTCTTCAGGCCTTGCAGTACCGCCAGGGTGTCGTCGCGCGAGTGGTCGTCGACATAGACGATCTCGAACGCCACCAACCCGCGCAAGGCGGCGACGATCTCACCGACCAGCGCGGCGACGTTATCGCGCTCGTTGAATACCGGGACGACAACGGAAAGCTGGGGTTGGCTCATGGATTCGTGGTGGCCAGATGAAGGCTGAGCGAAAAAGATCGCGCATTGTGCCCTGACTGTCTGAGTCAGGCATGAAGCGAGCGTGCGTTGTGCGCGGTGGGGTGACTGGAAAGCGGCCTGTAGCGTGTTGGATGCTAAGCGCGATGGCCGAAATAGCGGCGGCACCACTCCACAACCTGTGGCAAGCCGCGCTCGACCGGAGTGGCCGGCTCGAAGCCGAAGGCGGCCTGCGCGCGCTGCGTATCGGCCATGGTGCGGATCATGTCGCCCGGCTGCATCGGCCGGTAGACCTTCTCGGCCGGCCGGCCGGCGGCCTGGGCGATCACGTCAATGAAGTATTCCAGTTCCACCGGGGTGTGGTTGCCCAGGTTGAACACCCGGTGCGGCACCGGCTCGCGGCTGGGCGTCTCCAGCGCGCCGAGCACGCCGGCCACGATGTCGTCGACGAAGGTGAAATCGCGCTGCATCTTGCCGTGGTTGAACACCTCGATCGGCCGTCCCGCCAGCACCGCGCGGCTGAAGATCAGCGGCGCCATGTCCGGCCGGCCCCACGGCCCGTACACAGTGAAAAACCGCAGCCCGGTCGCGCGCAGGCCGTACAGCTGCGCATAGGTATAGCCCATCAGCTCGTTGGCGGCCTTGGTCGCTGCATACAGCGAGCGCGGCTGGTCCACGCGCTGGTCTTCGGAAAACGGCGGGGTGGCCGAATCGCCGTAGACCGAACTGCTCGACGCATACACCAGGTGCTGCACGCCGCGGTGCCGGCACAGCTCGAGCATATTGACGAAGCCGACCAGGTTGCTGTCGACGTAGGCGGACGGATTTTCCAGCGAGTAACGCACCCCGGCCTGCGCGGCCAGATGGACCACGCGCGTGGGCCGGATCTGCTCGAACAACGCGGCCAGGCCGTCGCGGTCGGTCAGGTCCAGCGTGCGGATGTCGATGCCCGGGCACAGCGCCGCCACCCGGTCGCGCTTGAGCTGCGGGTCGTAGTAGCTGTTGTAGTTGTCCAGGCCTACTACCGACTCACCGCGCGCAGCCAGCGCGCGGCAGGTGTAGGCCCCGATGAAACCGGCGGCGCCGGTGACGAGAATGGTCATTGCAATGGTCCTGGAGATGTCGAAAGCAGGCGAGCGGGCAAGCGGGGCTCAGAACAGCCCGAAGCGCTTCTTGGCGACGTTGACGCGATCAAGCGCAATGATGTCCCCAATCCCCTTGGCATCGAAGCGATCCAGCAACGCGTCGCTGCCGTCCTTCAGTTTCAGCGCCATCTCCTCCGGGTACAGCGGCACCACCGTCATGAACACGATGGTCTTGTCGGCATCGATGACCAGGCGCGCAAATCCCTCGGGCGTGCTCACCGGCGGCAGCACGATGGCGCCGTCGAAGCGCACGCCGGGTGCGTAGGGTTCGGCCGGATGGCCATTGGGAATGGTGTGGCCGAAGCCCAGCCAGGTCTCGAACTTGTGCGGCAGCCGGGCCAGGGTCTTGAGCAGGCGGATCGGCCAGTAGTGGCGCGGGTCTTCGAAGTCGCGCTGGTCCATCGGCCAATCGGCGGGCAGGCTCAGCATCAGCTCCATGTACTGCGGCGCTTCCACTCCTTCGGGCAGGGTCATCGGCAGGTCGCTCATGCCAGAGGTCACCAGCCGCAGGTACGGGACGTCCTCGGTGGCGGGCACCACATGCACGTCCAGATGCACGGCGTCGGAGATGATTTCGTGCAGAACGCCCGAGATCGGCCCCAGATGCTGCTCGATATGTGCGCTGATCCGCTCGATGCAGTCACCGCCGTGTGCTGGCGCGAACTGCTTTTCCTGCGCGTGCAGCATCATCGTGCTGCCACCCGGGCTGATCTGGTCGTCTTCAGTACTCATGGGTTGCTCCTGTTGATGGCCGCGCCTGATCTAGTGCGCGCACTCACCCCAGCCTGAGCGGTGCTTCGCTGGCCAGCGTTGCCTTGCGTTCGGCGCTGAACGCCCACCACGGCTGCGGCGCCTCGCCCTGCATGAAGCGTGTGATCGACAGGAACACGTCGATCACGCAGGGGTCGTGCAGCACACCGGTCCGCAGGCACAGCTGCGCATACATGTCGTAGGCATCGCGACCGCGCAATTGCGCGGCAACCCGGATGCCGATCCGCTGCAGATCCTTTTCGCAGGCCGGCCCCACGTTCGGCAGGTCGGTCAGATGCAGCAGGTGCTTGCGATCGACCTTGACGGGATTCATTGCCGGGGATGCTCCTGGTGCGTCCGCAGAGAACTCAGCTGCGCTGCACGCGCAGGCGTTCGAGCACGCCGTCCAGCGTGTCCAGGTCGGTGTAGTGGATCACCAGCTTGCCCTTGCCGCCGCGGCCGTGGTTGAACACCACCTTGGTGCCCAGCGATTCGGACAGTTCGGTTTCCAGCGAGGCGATATCGGCCTGCGGCGCGGCGGCGGCCGGCTTGCCCTTGCGCAGCGCGCCGGGCACCTTGCCGGCGGCGAACTGCTGCGCACGGTGTTCGACCTCGCGCACCGACCAACCCTGGTCGGCCGCTTCCTGTGCCAGCTTGCTGGCCAGCTCCGGCGCCAGGGTGAGCAGCGCACGCGCATGGCCCATTTCCAGACGGCGTGTTTCCAGCAGCACGCGGATGGCCACCGGCAATTCCAGCAGCCGCAGCAGGTTGGACACCGACGCACGCGAGCGGCCCACCGCGCCGGCGGCCTCGGCGTGGGTCAGCGAAAATTCGTCGATCAAGCGCTGCAGCGCCTGCGCCTCTTCCAGCGGGTTGAGGTCTTCGCGCTGGATGTTCTCGATCAGCGCCATCGCGATGACGGTGCGGTCGTCCAGCTCGCGTACCACCACCGGGACCTCGCTCAGCCCGGCCAGCTGCGAGGCGCGCCAGCGACGTTCGCCGGCCACGATCTCGAACTGCCCCGGCGCCAGCTCGCGCGCCACGATCGGCTGGATCACCCCCTGCGCCTTGATCGACTCCGCCAGCTCGGCCAGCTTGACCTCGTCCATCTCCTTGCGCGGCTGGTACTTGCCCGGCTGCAGCTGGCTGACCGGCAACTGGCGTAGGCTGTCGCCCGGTTGCAACGCTTCCTCGCTGGCCGCGCTCGGCGCCGCGGCGGCGGCCGCGCCCTTCGGTCCCAACAGCGCTTCCAGGCCACGGCCCAGACCGCGCTTTTTTGCGGGGATCGGCTTGTTCATCAGACGGTCTCCACGGGCCGGTAGGCCTTGTTGCGGTCGTTCTGGCGGCGCAGGATTTCGCTGGCCAGCCCCAGGTAGGCCACGCCACCGCGCGAGGTGCGGTCGTAACCGACGATGCTCTGGCCATGGCTGGGCGCCTCGGCCAGGCGCACGTTGCGCGGCACGATGGTGCGGAACACCTTGTCGCCGAAATGCTCGGTCAGCTCGGCTGACACCGCGTTGGCCAGGTTGTTGCGGATGTCGAACATCGTGCGCAGCACGCCTTCGATTTCCAGCGCCGGATTGAGGTTGGCGCGCAAGGCCTCGATGGTTTCCAGCAGCGCGGTCAGTCCTTCCAGTGCGTAGTACTCGCACTGCATCGGCACGATGATCGAATCGGCTGCGGTCAAGGCATTGAGCGTCAGCAGCGACAACGCCGGCGGGCAGTCGATCAGGATGAAGTCATACTCGTCGCGGATCGGCGCCAGTGCGCGCTTGAGCCGCTGTTCGCGCTCGCCCTGATCCATCAGCTGGATCTCGGCAGCGGTCAGGTCGATGTTGCCCGGCAGCAGGTCGAAGCCTTCCGGCGCGGTGACCCGGATCTCGGCGGCGGTGTTTTCGCCCAGCAACAGGTCGCACGTCGAGGCGGCCACATCGCGCTTGTCGATGCCGCTGCCCATGGTGGCGTTGCCCTGCGAGTCCAGATCCACCAGCAACACACGCTTGGGCGCGCGCGCCAGGCCGGCCGCCAGATTGACTGCGGTCGTGGTCTTGCCGACGCCGCCTTTCTGGTTGGCAATGGCGATGATCCGGGCCATGCGGGAGAGCCTCGTTGGCAGGGAGTAAGACCGGCCATTATGCGGGCAGGGCGTCGGATCGGGAAATGCCGCCCGCCGCAGTGCGCTGCACGGGCGGCAATGACGGCTGCGCCGGTCAGCCGGTGGGCGCCGCGCCGGCCGGCGGCTCCTTCATCGCCCGGTAGCGCTGCAGGATGTCGGCGATCTCGCCGTCCAGCGCCACCCGTTGCTGCTCGAAGCTGGTCTGCAGACGCAATTGCGCCATCAGCTCGCGATGGCGTTGCTGAATGTCGGCGGCCAGCTTGTCGGCCACCGCCTGGCCGGCCAGTTCGCGGTCACCGGCGCTGCGCAGCATGCTGGCCAGCCCTTCGCGCAGGCTGGTCACGTTGAAGCGCGCGGTGTGGATGTTGTTGTCGACGATGGCGATGCGCTCGTTGAACACCCGGCGCAGGTCGTCCTCGCTCTGGTAGGACATCAGCATCGCCTGGTCGGTGCGCTGGCGCATCTGCTCGGCGGCCAGATCGGCCTGGCGTTGTTGTGCGCTGGCCGCGGCGGCGGCGCGCTCGTCGCCGCTCATGGCGCGCTGCACCTCGGCGCTGCGCAGGCCGCTCCTGGCGTTGAATTCGTCGCGCGCCTGATTGACCGCCTCCGGCGGCAGCGTATCGCTGCACACCCGGGCGCCGTTCTGGTTCCAGCAATACAGCTTCTTCGCGGCCGGTTTGTCCTGCGCGATGGCAGGCACGGCGGCCACGGCTGCCGCAACGGCGGCGAGTAACGCCAAACGGGTGTGTCTCGGCATCATCGCAGCCCCCTGTCGCCTGCCGTCAGCCTGTGGTGTCGGTGCCGTAGCGGCCACGATAGGCCAGCAGCGGTTCCCGGAAGCCCACAAGGTCGGCGTTTCCTGCCGCAAAAGCAAGCAGGTCGCCCAGGTTGGCCACCGCGATCACCGGGGTGCCGGCCTCGGCCGCCACCGCCTGCGCGGCCGAGCGGCGATCCTGTTCGGAGGCGATCTCCTGCCGGTCCAGCGCCACCACGATCCCGGACGGAATGCCGCCGGCGTCACGGATGATGCCCAGCGCCTCGCGGATCGCAGTGCCGGCGGTGATCACGTCGTCGACGATCAGCACCTTGCGCCCCTCAAGCGGCGCACCGATCAGGCTACCGCCCTCGCCATGGTCCTTGGCTTCCTTGCGGTTGAACGCCAGCGGCAGGTCGCGCCCGCGCCCGGCGTAGGCGCAGGCCAGCGCGGTCGCCAGCGGGATGCCCTTGTAGGCCGGCCCGAACAGCAGATCGAACTCCACCCCGGCCGCGTCGATCGCATCGGCATAGCACTGCGCCAGCTGCGCGGTCTTGGCGCCCGAATCGAAGCGCCCGGCATTGAAGAAATACGGACTGAGCCGCCCGGACTTGAGCGTGAACTCGCCAAAGCGCAGGGCATCGGCGCCCAGGGCCAGCTGCAGGAAACGGGTGCGGTGGTCGGTCATTGGACGGGAATGGGGAATAGGGAATCAAGAATGGTAAACGCATCGTGCGCTGGCAGCCTTCCGCATGCGCCTGGGGTAGGCTTGACGATTCTCCATTCCCGATTCCCCATTCCCGCCCATGCGCATCATCAGTTTCAACGCCAACGGCCTGCGCTCGGCCGTCACCAAGGGTTTCTTCGAGTGGTTCGCCGACCAGGACGCCGACGTGCTGTGCGTGCAGGAGACCAAGGCCCAGGAGCATCAGCTGGCCGGTCCCAAGTTCCTGCCCACCGGCTACAAGGCCTGGTTCCGCGACGCCAGCACCAAGAAGGGCTACAGCGGCGTGGCCATCTACAGCAGGCACGAGCCCGATGAAGTGCGCACCGCGCTGGGCTGGCCCGAGTTCGACGAAGAAGGCCGCTATGTCGAAGCGCGCTTCGGCAACCTCAGCGTGGTCTCCTTCTATATCCCGTCCGGCTCTTCGGGCGAGTTGCGCCAGGGTTACAAGTTCCAGGTGATGGAATGGCTGCGGCCGATCCTGGAGCAGTGGCTGGCCAGCGGCCGGCAGTACGTATTGTGTGGCGACTGGAACATCGTGCGCTCGGCGCTGGACATCAAGAACTGGAAGTCCAACCAGAAGAATTCCGGCTGCCTGCCGCCCGAGCGCGACTGGCTCAACGGCCTGTGCGCCGATGCGCTGGAAGACGCCAATGCCGCCGGCGGCCGCGGCTGGGTCGACACCTATCGCATGCTGCATCCCGACGGCCAGGACTACACCTGGTGGAGCAACCGCGGCGCGGCGCGCACCAACAATGTCGGTTGGCGCATCGACTACCAACTGGTCACCCCCGGCCTGCGTGACAAGGTAAAGGCGTGCTCCATCTACCGCGAGCAGCGCTTCTCCGACCACGCGCCGTACATCGTGGACTACGCGGAGTGAGTGAGGGTCTGCTGTTGGCGGTGACGCGCATGGGGACGGTTGGCCAAGCTCCTCAGTGGTGTGCTTCCAGCCACTTCGTGGAAATGAACGTCGAGTGGGTGCGGGCTGTGCCCGCCCGCAGCCAGATGGCCGTGGATCCTTCAGGGAGCCAATCATGCGTTTCCGGCAGGTCAATCCGCGCAGCGGCCAGTGATACTGCCCGCCCGGCATCGATCAGCCCCCATTCCCAGCGGCCATACGCATGACCACGCCTGCACCCAACTACAAAGGCCTGCGCGGCATCCGGCAGGCCTTCGCCACCCCATCGGCGGCGACCATGGCCCTGCTGGGTTTCGGCAGTGGCCTGCCGTTCCTGCTGATCGCCTCGCAGACCCTGTCCACCCGGCTGCGCGATGTCGGGCTGGATCTGGGTAGCATCGGTTTGATCAGCCTGGCCAGCTTCTTCTACCTGCTCAAGTTCCTGTGGGCGCCGCTGCTCGACCGCTATGCGTTTCCGCTCACCGCGTGGTTGGGGCGCCGCCGCTCCTGGCTGCTGGTCTCGCAACTCGGCGTCACCGTCGGCCTGTTCGCACTGGCGTTTTCGCGCCCGGACATGAGTGTCACCGGCTTGGTCGCCTGGGTGCTGTTCGCCTCGTTCTGGGGCGCCACGCAGGATTCGGTGGTGGATGCCTATCGCATCGAAATCGCCCCGGACACGGCGCAGGCGGCCTTGGCGGCGACCTACACCCTGGGCTATCGGATCGGCCTGATCCTCGGTGGCGCCGGGGCGCTGTACCTGGCCGAATACCTCAACTGGACCTCGGCGTACCTGGCCATGTCGGCGCTGATGCTGCTGCCGATCATCACCACCCTGGTATGCCGCGAGCCGGACCGGCCGCAGCTCACGGTGGTGCGCCGCATCGACGTGGCCGGCGCATTCTGGCAGCCCATTTCCAGTTTCTTTTCCGGCAATGGGCTGGCGCTGGGCATCGTCCTGCTGGCTTTTGTCGGCCTGTTCAAGTTCCCGGACCAGGTGATCGGCGTGATGGCCGGGCCGTTCTATCTGGATTCGGGCTACACCAAGGCCGACATCGCCACGGTGTCCAAGCTGTTCGGCGTGTGGATGGGCATCGTCGGCGCGTTTGCCGGCGGTGCGGCGGTGGCTGCGTTCGGCTTCCGGCGCATGCTGCTGGTCGCCGCCCTGGGCGTGGCGCTGTCCAACCTGGCGTTTTTGCTGATGGCGCAGAACCCCGGCAAATTGTGGGCGTTCTATGCGGCACTCAGTGCCGACAATCTGTTCCAGGGGTTCGCCGGTACCGTGCTGGTGGCCTTCATGTCATCGCTGACCAATCGCAACTTCACCGCCACCCAGTACGCCTTGCTGGTGTCGCTGGCCAATTTGCCGGGCAAGTTCGCCGGCGGTGTGTCCGGGTTCCTGGTCGAGGCCACCTCCTACAGCACCTTCTTCATCCTCAGCGCCCTCACCGTGGTTCCCACGCTGGCCCTGCTGGCCTGGCTGTGGCCACGGCTGGATGCCCGCGACGGGCGCCCGGATTGAAACGTCCGCCAAGGTTGCCGATGATGCCGACGCGGCACTGCATCGCACGAGGAAGGGCATGACCGATCTGGTACTGCGTGACATCGATCCATTGCTGGTGGACAGGATCCGTCGCATCTCCGTCGCACGCGGCTGGACCCAGCACCAGACGGTGATGCATCTGCTCGAACAGGGCCTGTTCGCCAGCGAATACGACGTCAGCGGCGGCCTGCAGCATCCGGAAGTCGATGTGCTGGCCGAGGCGATCGCCGCGCTCAAGGCGCTGCCGGCGGGGAATAATCCGTAGCACTGCAAACGGTCAGGCAGTACTGCCTGGCGCGCGAGTTCACTCGGCGCGAGCACGGTGTGCGAATGCGGATGGCTCGGTCGGAAACCCTGCATGTTGCTGAGCAGGGGCCAAGACTTCTGTGCATTCGCCGGCTTCAGCCGAAGACAGCATCGCCACCCGTGATTAATTGAGTGCTGGTCGAGAGTCGCAGGATTGGTGGCAGGGCATCAGCAAGCAAGGCTCGTGGCATCCAGAGCGCGCCGATCCAGGCCACTCACGCCGGATAGATCGCCCCCAGCAACCGCGGCCCGGCCGCTCCGGTCACCGACGGCAGATTGGCCGTGCGGCCCGCGAGCAGCTCCGCGGCCAACCACGCAAACCCCATTGCCTCTAGATAATCAGGATCCAGCCCATGCCGCGCGCTGGATTCCACCACCACGCCCGGCAGTCGCGCCGCCAGGCGCGCCATCAACACCGGATTGCGCACCCCACCACCGCACACCAGCACCCGGCGGGTATCGGGCTGCAGCCGCAGCAACGCGTCGGCGACGCTGGCGGCGGTGAGTTCGAGCAGGGTCGCCTGCATATCGGCCGCGGACGGCGCCGCGTTGCCCGGCGACCGCATCGCCTGCATCGCCCAGTCCAGATGGAACTGCTCGCGTCCGGTGCTCTTGGGCGGTGCCAGTGCGAACCACGGGTCGGCCAACAGCGCCTGCAGCAGCGCCGTATCGACGCGCCCGCTGGCGGCAAACGCACCGTCGGCATCGAACGGCGTGCCGCGGTGCTGCTGGCACCAGCTGTCCAGCAATGCATTGGCCGGGCCGGTATCGAAGCCCAGCACCGCGCCACTGCGCGGGATCAAGGTCAGGTTACCGATGCCGCCCAGGTTCAGCACCGCACGGTCCTCGTCGGCGGCACCCAGCATGGCCAGATGGAAGGCCGGCATCAGCGGTGCGCCCTGGCCGCCGGCAGCCACATCGCGCCGGCGGAAATCGGCCACCGTGGTGATGCCGGTGTGCTCGGCAATCCGGCTGGCATCGCCGATCTGCCAAGTGAAGGCCGGATCGGCCTTGGGGCGATGTCGAATGGTCTGCCCATGCGAGCCGATCGCGCGAATCCGCCCACGCGCGATGCCGCTGTCGCGGATCAGGTGATTGGCCGCGGCCGCAAACGCCAGCCCCACCTGCGCATCCAGGTGTCCAAGCGCATCGATGGCGATGACCTCGGCGCCCTGGCCCAACGTCACCAGCGTCTCGCGCAGCTGCGGCTCCCAGGCCACCGTGGTGCCTGCGACCAGTTCGCAGCGTCGGTGGCCCTCGTCGGTGAAGCGCACCAGCGCGGCATCGATGCCGTCGGCGCTGGTGCCCGACATCAGGCCCAGATAGAGCGGGGATTCAAGATGTTCCGGAGCAGACATGCCAGAGCCAGGTGCACAGTGGTCGTGCAGCTTGTGCAGCCGGGATGGGAGAGTCAACCGGCCTTGCGCGCATCGCGGTGGAAGGAGGGGCGATGCGCTCGCCAGGCAAGCGCTCCACACGCAGTGCCGACTGTCGCGTCGGCACCACGGTGGCCAGTTGTCGCTCGCAGCGCCCCGGCACCGGCTGCGGCGTGGCGTGAGCTAAAGTCCCTTCGCGAACGGGTGTGCAGTCGTCCGATCGGCGATTGCCAGTCGACGGCGGAGAGGCCCGCCGCGCCCACTCAACCGCGCGGCTTGCCCTTGGCGGGCTTGCCGGCGTCGGCGTAGATCAACTTCTCCATGCCTTCGATGCGGGCCAGCGCCGGCGCCGTCTGCGCGCGGAAGGCAGCCAGCTCGGCGCCCTGCAGCGGCTCCGGCGGCGGCATCGTCACCGACATCGGGTTGCGCTGCTGCCCGGCGACGCGGAATTCGTAATGCAGATGCGGGCCGGTCGCCAGGCCGGTCATGCCGACGTAGCCGATCACCGTGCCCTGGTTGATGCGCTGGCCGGCCTTGATCTTGCCAAAGCGCGACATGTGCCCGTAGAGCGTGCTGAAGTTCTTGCCGTGGTCCAGGATCACCACATTGCCGTAGCCGCGCTGGGTCCCGACAAACACCACGCGCGCATCGCCGGCGGCCATGATCGGCGTGCCCGACGCAGCCGCGTAGTCCACGCCCTTGTGCATGCGCATCGTGCCCAGCACCGGATGCTTGCGCGCGCCAAAGGTCGAGCTGATGCGGCTATAGGCCACCGGCATCCGGATGAAGCTCTTCTTCAACGGCCGGCCGGTGATGTCGAAATACTCGGCCGGCTTGCCGGCACGTTCGAAGCGGAAACCGGTGTAGGTCTTGCCGCCGGTGGTAAAGGTCGCGGCCAGGATGTCGCCAGTATTGATCCGCTCGCCTTCGCGCCAGGTCTCGTCCATCACCACGCTGAAACGGTCGCCCGGTTGCAGATCCTTGTCGAAGTCGATGTCGTACTTGAAGATCTCGTCGGTCATGACCGCCACCGCCGCCGGCGACAGCCCCGACTTGCCGGCCGAGGCGTACAGCGAGCTGCTGATTTCCCCGCTTGCCACCACCGTGCGCGTGGTCGTGGCCCGCTCGGTGACGTTCTCGCGCACGCTGTCGCCCAGCAGGCGCAGCTTTACGCGGTGGCTGTCGTCGCGGTCGAAGCGCAATGCGCGCAGCTCGCCCGGCGTTGGCATATCGAAGGCGATCTCGGCGCCCGGACGCAGCTTGGTCAGCGCCTCCTTGGTGCCCGGATGCGCCAGCACCTGGTACATCACCGTGGTCGGGATGCCCAACTCACCGAACAAGGTGCTCAGAGTCTGCCCCGATTTGACCTGCAGAATTTCCCAATCGGTACTCGGCGCCAGCTGCTTGCGGCTCGGCACCAACGGCGGCAACGGCAGGGCCAGCGTGGAATGGCTGGACAGCGGCGTATCGATGGCGTTGGAGAAGCCCGGCACGATGGTGGCCACCAGCGCACCGATGGTCGCGAACAGGCTGGCGTGGATCCAGTGCCGGCGCGTCCATTGGTCGTTGAATGCCGCCGGAAGATGCGCCTTCAGCTTGCGATGCAGGGCAGTGTCGTGGAGGACGTGGAGGCGTTCGTGAAAGCGCCGCTTGCGTGCACGGCCCTGCTCTGAGTTCTGCATCGTTCAAATTCCTCGCTGGCTCGAAGTGCGAGCCCAATCGCCGGTACCATAGACAGCCTGTAACAGCGCGTCAAACCATTGAGCCTGTTCAACATTTTCATTTGGCGCGGAATTAACCTGCGTTTAACATCGTTCACGTTTTTGACGGCAAACGCCGCTGGAGTCTGTGGTTGGCCACTATCGAAGAATCCCTCGCACTCATCGGTCGCGGTACCGAGGAGATCCTCAAGCTCGATCAGCTCGAAGCGCGTCTGAAGTCAGGCGTGCCATTGCGGGTCAAGGCCGGTTTCGACCCCACCGCGCCGGATCTGCACCTGGGCCATACCGTGCTGCTCAACAAGATGCGGCAGTTCCAGCAGCTCGGGCATCAGGTGATCTTCCTGATCGGCGACTTCACCGGCATGATCGGTGACCCGAGCGGCAAGAATGTCACCCGCAAGCCGCTGAGCCGCGACGATGTGCTGGCCAACGCGCGCACTTATGAGGAGCAGGTCTTCAAGATCCTGGACCGCGAACGCACCGAGGTGCGCTTCAACTCCGAGTGGTTCGGCCAGATGAGCGCGGCGGACATGATCAAGCTGTCCGCGCAGCACACGGTGGCGCGCATGCTCGAGCGCGACGATTTCGCCAAGCGCTTCAACGGCCAACAGCCGATCGCCATCCACGAATTCCTGTATCCGCTGGTCCAGGGCTACGACTCGGTCGCCTTGAAGGCGGATGTCGAACTGGGCGGGACTGATCAGAAGTTCAACCTGCTGATGGGGCGCGGCCTGCAGGAGCACTACGGCCAGGCCCCCCAGGTCGTGCTGACCATGCCGCTGCTGGAAGGCCTGGACGGGGTGGCCAAAATGTCCAAGTCTCTGGGCAACTACATCGGCATCAACGAGCCGGCCATCGATATCGTCACCAAGACCATGAAGATCGGCGACGAACTGACCTGGCGCTGGATCGATCTGCTGTCCTTCGATATCGGTATCGCCGAGGCCGCGCGCCTGAAAGAACAAGTCGCCTCGGGCGAACTGCACCCGCGCGAGGTCAAGTTGCGCCTGGCGCGCGAACTCACTGCGCGCTTCCACGATGCCGCTACTGCAGAGCAGGCCATCGCCGGCTGGCATGCCGTGGTGACAGGGCAGGGCGACACCAGTCTGTTGCCGCTGCAGGAGGTGAGCGTGCCGGCCGAAGGTCTGCGGATCGCAAGTCTGCTCACCGCTGCCGGCCTGACGCCCAGCAATTCGGAAGCCACGCGCAAGCTCAAGGAGCGTGCGGTCAAGATCGATGGTGAAGTGGTCGAAGATCCGGCACGCCAGTTCGGGCCGGGCTTCGAAGGTGTCATCCAGGTGGGGAAGCGTAATTTCGCCCGTGTGGTGCTGGTCAGCAGCTGAGCTTGCGAAGGGTTGCTGCATGGCGGCAACTTTGGCGCTGCGATGACATCTATATAAAGGTGCTGGGACGCCTGAGCCGGATCAGCCGCTTGCTGTAACGGGATACAAGGACGTGTTGCTACAGGCGGAAGAAAAATCGTGAAAAATTTTTCACAAACCCCTTCCCAAACTCCCGGGTTGGGCCTATAGTTCGCCTCCCGCGACGCAACGGCCCCGCAAACGCGGGACCAGAGCAAAAAGGGTTCGAAAATACCTTGATTTAAGGTGTTGACGAAACGGAAAAGCCGGCTATGATGGGCGGCTCGTTACACGGAAAGATGCTTCGGCAGATTGAAGTGCGGCGGCGGCAACTTCCTCTTCACGAGGGGTTGACGAAG
>NZ_JAJGQM010000017.1 GCF_020784175.1 Xanthomonas campestris pv. asclepiadis | reverse complement strand
GGTGGCCCACGCCGGCTCTCGACGCCCAAACTGCCAGAATCCGAACAGATAAGGCTCTTACGCGGCATCCATGCCGCTCAAGGTCCAAGCCGGTACGCGCGCAAGCACGACCGGTTTTCGTCGTTGGCTGACGGGAAAAGCGGCGTCCGGTCGGGTGATCGCGCTTCGGGGCGCGGTCTTTGTGGGCGACGCACTGGCAGCGAATCGACGCCCCCGCCCCATGACCTTGCGCAAGCGCGGCTCGCCCACCCGCGCGCAGGGAACTGCCCGCGCCCGCCCTGGCTCGCCTGCGGGGCAACGGGCAGGCCCTGAATGCTGCTCGCCTTGCCCACGGTCACCCCCTGCTCTAGGCTTCTCGTTTTGCCGTCAGCAGCTCCGGGGATTGGAATGGTCGAAGGTTTGGGAAGGATCGGTTTCGGCCTGTTCGGTCTGGCGGTGCTCATCGGCATCACCTGGCTGTTTTCGAGCAACCGCCGCGCGATCGACTGGAGGCTGGTCGCCACCGGTCTGGCGCTGCAGATTTCGTTCGCCGCACTGGTGCTGCTGGTGCCGGGCGGACGCGATGTGTTCGACTCGCTGGGCAAGGGCTTCGTCAAGGTGCTGAGCTTCGTCAATGAAGGGTCCACCTTCATTTTCGGCAACCTGATGAACATCGACAGCTACGGCTTCATTTTCGCGTTCCAGGTGCTGCCCACCATCATCTTCTTCTCGGCGCTGATGGGCGTGCTCTACCACCTGGGCGTGATGCAGGTGGTGGTCCGCGCGATGGCCTGGGCGATCACCAAGGTGATGCGCGTGTCCGGTGCGGAAACCACCAGCGTATGCGCCAGCGTGTTCATCGGCCAGACCGAAGCGCCGCTGACGGTGCGCCCGTACATCCCCAAGATGACCCAGTCCGAGCTGCTGACGATGATGATCGGCGGCATGGCGCATATCGCCGGCGGCGTGCTGGCTGCCTACGTCGGCATGCTCGGTGGCAGCGATCCCGCGCAGCAGGCGTTCTACGCCAAGCATCTGCTCGCCGCCAGCATCATGGCCGCGCCCGCCACCCTGGTGGTGGCCAAACTGCTGGTGCCGGAAACCGGCACCCCGCTGACGCGTGGCACGGTCAAGATGGAAGTGGAAAAGACCACTAGCAATGTCATTGATGCGGCGGCCGCCGGCGCCGGCGATGGCTTGCGGCTGGCGCTGAACATCGGCGCGATGCTGCTGGCCTTCATTGCGCTGATCGCCTTGATCAACGCACCGCTGACCTGGCTGGGCGAGATCACCGGCGCTGCCGCGCTGCTGGGCCGGCCGACCAACCTGTCGACGATCTTCGGCTACGTGCTGGCGCCGATCGCCTGGGTGATCGGTACCCCGTGGGTGGACGCGACCACGGTCGGTTCGCTGATCGGACAGAAAGTGGTGATCAACGAATTCGTCGCCTACAGCGAGCTGTCGCGTATCGTGAAGGGCGAAGTGCCGGGCGTGGGCCTGAGCGCGGAGGGCCGGCTGATTGCCACATATGCGCTGTGCGGCTTTGCCAACTTCAGCTCGATTGCGATCCAGATCGGCGGCATCGGCGGGCTGGCACCGGAACGCCGTCACGATCTGGCCAAGTTCGGGCTGCGCGCGGTCCTGGGCGGTTCGATCGCCACGTTCATGACCGCTACCATTGCCGGCGTGCTCTCGCATTTCGGTTAAGGCGGCGCGGGTTCATCGGTGTGACGGTCTAATCGCCGCACGCCACGTTTCATTCAGTCATTCAAGTCAAGGGTATTTATGAGTTCGGTCGTCGTTGTCGGGTCCTTCAATGTCGATCACGTGTGGCGCTGTGATGTCCTGCCCGCACCGGGTGCCACCATCGCCGGTCGCTACAGCACCGGCCCGGGCGGCAAGGGCTTCAACCAGGCGGTCGCGGCCGCACGTGCCGGCGCCAGGACGCACTTTCTGTGCGCGCTGGGCGACGATGCCGGCGGTGCGCTGGCGCGCTCGCTGGCTGCGCACGACGGCTTCGCGCTGATCGCCGAGCCCAGCAATGAGCCGACCGGCACCGGCGGCATCTACGTCGACGCACACGGCCGCAACACCATCGTGATCGGTGCCGGTGCCAACTCGGTGCTGAGCGCTGCGTTCGTGGACAACCAGCGCGCACTGGTGGCCTCGTCCAGCGTGCTGCTGGCGCAGCTGGAGTCTCCGGCGGAAACCATCGAGTCGGCGCTGGCACTGGCACGCGAATGCGGCGTGCTGACGGTGCTCAACGCCGCACCGGCCAATGCGCCGACCTCGATCAGCCTGCTCAAGCTGTCGGATGTGCTGACGCCCAACGAAACCGAATTTGCGGCTCTGCTCGGCCGCCACGTCGGCGAACGTATCAATGCCGACGATGTGGCGGCGCTGGATGGCAATACGCTGCATTCGCTGTGCCGCAAGCTGCTGCCGGGCGGCACCGTGGTGGTGACGCTGGGATCGGTGGGCGCCTTCATCTCGCACGCGGAAGAACAGCTGCGCGGCGACACGGCCGCGCATTACCGGGTGGGTGCGGAAAGCGCGCAGACGGTGGACACCACCGGCGCCGGCGACGCCTTCAACGGCGCGCTGGTGTCCTCGCTGGCCCAGGCGCCGACTGCCAGCTTCATCACCCACGTGCGCTTTGCCACTCGCTACGCCGCGCGTTCCACCGAAGTGGAAGGCGCCGCCACCTCGATGCCGCGCATGGTGCCCGAACCGGCCGTGTGATCCGCGCGTTTCAGTCAAATAACCAAGGCGACCGCAGTGATGCGGTCGCCTTCTGCGTTCAGGGCGTTGGCATCCCCATGAGACTGTTTTGATCCGCGAACGGCATGTCGAGGCCTGTCCATCGACGGACGCTGCGAGCCGGCTGCGCCGGAGCTTCGATCTTCTTCATCGGATAGCAATCTGGGCGGCGGTACCTGGCGTGATGCCGGGTCGAGCACCCGTACCCTCATCCGGCGCTGACGCGCCACCTTCTCCCGACGGGAGAAGGAAGAAAGCCCCTCTCCCGCCGGGAGAGGGGTTGGGGTGAGGGTACGGCCAACAACATTCTCGCCGCTGCCCTCGTTTATTCGTCGCGCGACTCGCCCAACGATCCGCACAGCAATCGCGCAGGACCGAAGGCCGCAAGCGCTCTCCCGATTCCCGATTCCCCATTCCCCATTCCCCACCCAGCTACAATGCCGCCATGCAGATCGGCCCCTACTCCATCGACCCGAAAGTGATCCTGGCCCCGATGGCCGGCGTCACCGACAAGCCGTTCCGGCTGTTGTGCAAGCAGCTGGGCGCCGGGCTGGCGGTGTCGGAGATGACCATCTCCGATCCGCGCTTCTGGGGCACGCGCAAATCGCTGCACCGCATGGATCATGCCGGCGAGCCGGATCCGGTCAGCGTGCAGATTGCCGGCACCGAGCCGCAGCAACTGGCCGAAGCGGCGCGCTACAACGTCGACCACGGTGCGCAGCTGATCGACATCAACATGGGCTGCCCGGCCAAGAAGGTCTGCAACGCCTGGGCCGGCTCGGCGCTGATGCGCGACGAGGAGCTGGTGGCCCGCATCCTGCGCGCGGTGGTGCAGGCGGTGGATGTGCCGGTGACCCTGAAGATCCGCACCGGGTGGGATTGTGATCACCGCAACGGCCCGACCATCGCCCGCATCGCGCAGGACTGCGGCATCGCCGCGCTGGCGGTACACGGGCGCACCCGCGACCAGCATTACACCGGCACTGCCGAGTACGCCACGATTGCGCAGATCAAGGCGGCGTTGCAGATTCCGGTGATCGCCAATGGCGATATCGACTCGCCGCAGAAGGCGGCCCAGGTGCTGCGCGCCACCGGCGTGGATGCGGTGATGATCGGGCGTGCCGCGCAGGGGCGCCCGTGGATCTTCGGCGAGGTGGCGCACTATCTGTCCACCGGCGAGCTGTTGCCGCCGCCGTCGTTGGCGTTCGTGCGCGACACCCTGCTCGGCCATCTGGAAGCGCTGCATGCGTTCTACGGGCAGCCGCAGGGCGTGCGCATCGCGCGCAAGCATCTGGGCTGGTACGCCAAGGATCACCCGCAGAGCGCCGACTTCCGTGCGGTGGTCAATCGCGCCGAAACGCCGGAGGCGCAGCTGGAGCTGACCGGCGCGTATTTCGATGCCTTGATTGCCGGCGTGCCGCCCGCGCTGTCAGTTGCCGCCTGAGTTTTTCCGCGTTGTTGGAGCTGCACCGATGAGCGCACCAAGCGACACCCCGACCTATCTGCATGGATTTTCGTCCACCGAACAGGCCCGCCTGCTCAAACAGGCGCGCCTGCTGGAAGCCACGCTGTTCAACCAGATTGACTACAGCGGCGCACGCCGGCTGCTGGAAGTGGGCAGCGGCGTAGGCGCGCAAACCGAAATCCTGCTGCGCCGCTTTCCCGATCTGCATGTCACCAGCGTGGATCTGAGCGAGGCGCAGTTGGGCGCGGCACGCGCCAATCTGGAACGCCTGGCATGGTGCCGCGAGCGCTACACGCTGCAGCAGGCCGATGCGAGCGATCTGCCGTTCGAGGCGCGTCAGTTCGATGCGGCGTTCTTGTGCTGGGTGCTCGAGCATGTCCCCTCGCCTGCGCGCGTGCTCAACGAAGTGCGGCGCGTGCTGCTGCCGGGCTCGCCGGTGTATGTCACCGAGGTGATGAACGCCTCGTTCCTGCTGCATCCGTATTCGCCCAACCTGTGGCGCTACTGGATGGCCTTCAACGATTTCCAGCACGACCAGGGCGGCGACCCGTTTGTCGGCGCCAAGCTGGGCAACCTGCTGCTGGCCGGTGGCTTTCGCGATGTGCATACCGAGATCAAGACGCTGCATCTGGACAACCGCGAGCCGGGCCGGCGCAAGACCATGATCGGATTCTGGGAAGAAGTGCTGCTGTCGGCGGCCGACCAATTGCTTGCGGCCGGCGCGGTGAACGCAGACACCGTGGACGGCATGCGCCGCGAACTGGCGCAGGTGCACAGCGACCCGGACGCGGTGTTCTTCTATTCGTTCGTACAGGCACGCGCGACGGTGTATTGAGCCGGCGTGCTGCCCGGGTCTGCTGCGTGCGCGTTGCCCAGCGGACCCACCAGGCGAGCCTACTGAGTGGCCGGCGCAGGCGTGGCGGCATGTTCCAGGTCACCGGTCAGCACCGTCCCGGTGGGCTCGTGCCAGATGCGGCGCCACATCTGCGCCAGCACCTGGCCGATCTGATCGCGCGCCACCGGCGCGCGGTAGGCGGCCTGGACCTGTCGCGGCGCGATCGGCTGCCACTGCCCGTCTTCGCGGTGGGCCACCACGAAATTGAAGTTGTAGTCCGGCTCCAGGCCCATGCGCAGGTCGCTGAGCATCAGCTCGTCATCGACCAGGCGTGCGCGCATGAAACCACGGTTGAACCAGGTCAACCGGCGCACTGAATCGAAGCCGGCCACTTCGCCCAGCGCCTGGGTGTTGCTGGAATAGCCGCGAAACTGCATCGGCCCCTTGTCGGCCACCAGCGAGCGCTCGCCGATCACATAGCCGTTGGGCGTCATCGCGACCACGCGCCACAGCAAGGTATTGAGCGGCATCGGCACCGAGAAGCGCGGCGCATCCTTCAAGCCGAGCGCGGCCAGCGCACGGTCCGCTTCCTGGTCGACCAGGTGCTTGGCCAGCAACGACCAGCCCAGATAGGCGGAGCTGAGCGCCAGCCCGATCACCAGCGCGTGTTGGGCGAGCGGCCGCGCGCGCGCAAACCATGCCACCGCGCAGGCGAGCAACAGCCATAGCGTGTAGGCCGGGTCGATGATGAAGACGCTCGACCACATCGCCGGATGCGGCTGCAGCGGCCACCACAGCTGGGTGCCGTAGACGGTGAAGGCATCCAGCAAGGGATGGGTGATCAAGGCCAGCTGGATCGCCCAGAACCAGCGCCTGGGCGCAGTGGCCACGCGCCCATTGCCGTAACGGCGAAACAGCCACCAGATCAGCCAGCCCAGCAACGGCAGCACGAACAACGAATGGCTGGCGCTGCGATGCACCGTCATCAGCGTGACCGGATCATCGGTCAGCGGCAGCAATACCAGCGCATCGAGATCGGGCAAGGTGCCCAGTGCGGCGCCGGCCAACAGGGCTGCACGGCGCGATCCGGCCGGTGCGATGGCGGCAGCGACGGCGCCGCCAAGAACGATCTGGGTCAATGAATCCATTGGCCGATGCTAGCAGGCCGGACATCGTCCAGTGCCATCACGTGCGTTGCGACCGGCAGGCAGTCAGCCAGCAGGCGCGTTGCTCGCACCGCGCTGCGGTTCCCTGATGCAAACGACGCCGCAGCCGAGGTCCGCATGCCCTGCACCAGGATGGCGGACGCTGCACGCTGCACACGCCCGATGGCAGCTCCCGGCAGCCGCGGCCTGCTGACATGCGCTGCGCATGACGGCCTCACGCCGCGCGCTGCTGCGCGGCGTGAGATTGCGGCGCCAGCTCGGCCAGCACCTCGCCATGATGGTTGACCAGTTGCAGTGCGCCGGACTGCGTCTCGCGCAGCGCCGTCAGGCTCTCCACCCAATCGCCGGTGTTGGCGTACAGATGGCCGGCCTGCATGCGCAGTGCGGCGCGATGGATGTGCCCACAGACGATGCCGTCCAGATCGCGGCGCATCACATCGGCCAGGCCGGCGGCCACGAAGCGGCCGATGTAGCGCTCGGCCGCTTCGCTGCGTCGCTTGAGAAACTCGGCCAGCGACCAGTAGCGCATGCCCAGCCGACGCCGCAGACGATTGGTCAGCTGATTGCCGGTGAGGATGCGGTAGTAGAGCCAGTCGCCAAATCGCTCCTGCAGGCCACCGAAATGGGTTTGCGCATCGTAGTCGTCGCCATGGGTGACCAGCAGCCGGCGTCCGTCCAGCAAGGTGTGGATGCTGCGTCGGCGCACCTGCATGGCCGGCATCACCAGACCGCAGAAGCGGCGGATGGCGCGATCGTGATTGCCCGGCACGTAGATGATCTCGGTGCCGCGTCTGGCTTGCGCATGCAGGGCGGCGATCACCTGCCGATGCGCCGCATCCCACACCGCGCGCCGCTGCGACATCCACCACAGGTCGATGATGTCGCCCACCAGATACAGCGTCTGGCAGCGCTGGCGGCCGATGAACGCGGCGATCTCGGCGGCGTGGCAGTGCCGCGAGCCCAGGTGCAGGTCGGACAGGAACAAGGCACGGACGGGAGGATGCAACGTGGACAAGTGCATGCGGACATCTCCGGGGACAAGAATTTCGGCGCCGCGATCGGGCGCGGTACAGGCAGGGTGCGTGCGCCGCCCGCGGGCACCGGCAGCGCACTCACGCAGACCCGCGTCCCGCTGCAAGGCACGGCGCGCTGCATCGGACATCGCATCCCGGATCGTGGTCGCCATGGCAGCCATGCGCCCTCGCCCCGGCACGCTGTCCAGCGACATCGCTTATTCCCCTCCAGCGCCATGGCTGCAAGCAGCCATGGCGCCGGGCACGCGCGCATGCTGACCGGTCAGTACGACCATTGCATGGCAAGCTGACGACACCCGGATGACCGTGCAAACCCCCGCCACGACACGGGTTTAACGCCACAGCGGGCTGTTCAGGCGCACAATGCACAGGGTTGTCGGACGGTGTATCATCCGCACCCATCTTTTCATCCGAATCAAGGGATATAAGCCTGATGTCCAGCTACCTGTTCACCTCCGAATCGGTCTCCGAAGGCCATCCGGACAAGATCGCCGACCAGATCTCCGACGCAGTGCTGGATGCCATCCTGGCCCAGGACAAGCGCGCCCGCGTGGCATGCGAGACGATGGTCAAGACGGGCGTGGCGATCGTTGCCGGCGAAGTGACTACCAGTGCCTGGATCGACCTGGAAGCGCTGACCCGCAAGGTCATTCTGGACATCGGCTACAACAGCTCCGACGTCGGCTTCGACGGCGAGACCTGCGGCGTGCTCAACCTGATCGGCAAGCAGTCGCCGGACATCAACCAGGGCGTGGATCGCAAGAACCCGGAACAGCAGGGCGCCGGCGACCAGGGCCTGATGTTCGGCTATGCGACCAACGAAACCGACAGCCACATGCCGGCCGCGATCCATCTGGCGCACCGCCTGGTCGAGCAGCAGGCCAAGATCCGCAAGAAGAAAAACTCGGCGCTGTCCTGGCTGCGTCCGGACGCCAAGTCGCAGGTCACCCTGCGCTACGAAGACGGCGTTGCGACCGCGATCGACGCGGTGGTGCTGTCGACCCAGCACGACCCGGGCATCAAGCAGAAGGACTTGGTCGAGGCCGTGCGCGAGGAAATCCTCAAGCCGGTGCTGCCGGCCAAGTGGCTGCACAAGGGCACCAAGTTCCACATCAACCCGACCGGCAAGTTCGTGATCGGCGGGCCTGTGGGCGATTGCGGCCTGACCGGCCGCAAGATCATCGTCGACACCTACGGCGGCTGGGCACGTCACGGTGGCGGTGCGTTCTCTGGCAAGGATCCGTCCAAGGTCGATCGCTCGGCAGCCTACGCTGCGCGCTATGTGGCCAAGAACGTGGTGGCTGCCGGCCTGGCCGACCGTTGCGAAGTGCAGGTCTCCTACGCCATCGGCGTGGCCGAGCCGACCTCGATTTCGGTCACCACCTTCGGCACCGGCAAGATCGCCGACGAGCAGATCGAAAAGCTGATCCGCAAGCACTTCGACCTGCGTCCGTTCGGCATCATCCAGATGCTCGACCTGATCCACCCGATGTATCAGCAGACTGCGTCCTACGGTCACTTCGGCCGCAAGCCGAAGGACTTCTCCTACACCGACGCAACCGGTGCGCAGCACAGCGCCACCGCGTTCTCGTGGGAAAAGACCGACCGCGCCGACGCCCTGCGCGCCGACGCCAAGCTGAAGTAAGCCAACTGCTCCTGCGGGAGCGGATGCAGTGAATTGCACATGGGCCGCTGATGCGGCCCATGTGCGTTTTGATGAAATGGATGCTTCCAACGGAACCCCACGGCTGGATTCACTGCGTGTCCGGGTTTTTGATGCAGCCACCGCTTGCTGACGAATCTCCGCCTTGGACGTCTAGTGGGTTTGTGCGAATGCTCGGGTCACTGATGCTTTGTTACTGAAGGCTCCGACCACTGAAGGCACTTGCTCGCGTAATGTCTGCCGATCAGTAATGGCAATGCTGGGAGCGCGGTGTCGCGTCCGGGGGCGGGACCGTGTGGCGGCATGATGCCGCCACCGAGCCTCCAGGGATGGATTTACGGCGTGTCCCGACACCGGATGCGGCGCCGCGCTGCCGACCAACTCCGCACACCGATCAACCTTGCGCACGACATCTGCCGTTTTCATGCGAATGCTTCGGTCTACTGCGGGCGCTTGCACGCGTACCAGCGTGGGACACGCCGCAAGTACGTCCCTGTAGGCTCCGGCGCGGCATCCATGCCGCTCAAGGTCCCACGCCGGCACCCGCGCAAGCACCACCGATCATTGTCGGCAACTGAGAGAAAAGCGGCCTTCGGTTGACTGGTCGTGGCCTGAATCTTTTTCCATCGGTTCCATGCAGATGCTTCGATGAGCTGAAGGCGCCTGCACATCGCAGCCCCAGCAGTGCGTTCAAGGCTCGCGTTGCAACTGTTGCTCCAACGCCTGAGCGAACGCCTTCAACGGACACGCCATGCGTTGCTCTGCTGTGCAAACGCCGAGCGCCAACTTCTGCTGCAACGGCGGATGCTCCAAATTTAGCGGCGCCAGCGTCCGCAATTGATCCAGCGATTGCGCCAGATAGCGTGCGCGCACCACCTGCTGCCCACTCGGTTCGCGCCATAGCTCCAGCAGCAATGCGCCACCCGGCGGCGGATCGTCGGCGCCGTAGCCGGGGAGATGAAAGTGCACGCCCAGCAAACTGCTCAACGCGGCGATATGCGTGTCACTGCCAACGAAGACAGAGACCTTTGGCGCCTGCATATTGCCGAAGCGCTGCAGCACTTCGCGCGCCAGCGGTGCGCCGGAGCCTGAGGCCATGTAATGCGGACGTGCGTAGATGTCGAACAACAACGCATGCAGGCGCGAGACCTGCGCCAGCCGCTCGGGTGTGGCACGGCCCCAGCCGACCTGCGACAGCGGCAGGCCTTCTGCATATTGCAGCAGCAACACCTCGCCGGTGCCGGAGGTCAGATCGATCGGCCCACCCAGGGCCAGGCCGCGCCCGTTGGCCGATGGCGCCAGCGTGGACGGCATTTGCGCGAAGTCGCAGGGCGTGCGCGTGCAACCCAGGATCTGCTGCATTGCCTGCAACTCGGCTGCGTGCCCTCGCAGCAATGCGGCAGGGCCACCGGTTTGCCTTTCGATCGCCGCAACCGCCGCCGTGCCATCGAACGGCACCGCGCCAGCTTCGATCGGGCGGAACAACGGATCGTTGCTGCCGGCCTGGCGATGCCCGGCGACGATCCCGCAGCCCGGTGCCAGCGCCTCGGCCAGCAGGGCGCCGCTGTCGATGGTGCGCTGATCGGTATTGGCCCAGACCGACACGCTGCCTGCTGACGGACAGCCGCTACGCGGCAACACGCCCTGCTGCGCCAGCCACTGGCGCAGATAGTCGCCGCTCAGCTGCACGCCGATGCGCCCGTGTGGCGTCAGCAGGCTGGCCGGTGTGGACCATTGCGGCCATGGCGCATCGGCGTAGTGCGCTGCGGCGGCTTCACCCTGCAGCGGTGCGCGCACGCCGTGCCGGAAGACAGCCACCACGCGTTCCAGTTGCGCGGCCTGCGCAGCTGCGGGCGGCCCGGGCGGACGCGGCGTGCAGCCGATCAGCAGCAGCGCGCCGAGTGCGAGTGCCGGCATCCGCCATCGTGGCCGCAGCACTGTCGTCGATCGTCGTCTGATCCCTGCGTGCAACGGCGCGACGATCCCGCACGACGGCAACGACGCGATCCCCATCGCGTCGCTGCCGTCATCGCCTGCGGGCGTCTGTTCACCACCCCGCCCCGTTTTCTTCGCTTGCCTGAAACCCATACTGTCGGTCATCCCGTTGTTCGTCGCGGAATTTACCGGGCCAATGTGCAAGGCAGACGACACTTGGCGGAACTTATCGAACATTTCCGGGCGGCCGCCACGCGGCGATAGATGCTCGGCATCAGCCGCATGGCGGCGAAGCAGTCGGTGTGTTGGTCGCTCGAAGCGCGGCATCAGTCTTGTCGAACCGCAACTCACCGCATGGTGGCCGCCTTGCGTAGATACCCTTCGCACTGGCCATCGGGACGCACTGCGCAGGGCCGCGGCGCAATGACAGGAGATCGGCCGGCATCAGCCCATCGACACACCGCCCGAACCGCGTGCGTGGTGGGCGGGCTGTCCGGGATCGTCGTTGTCCTGCGTCTTTATGCGAGCGATGCCGCGCAGATCGGCACGCACTCAGGTGCGCAGGAAGATTTCCACGCGTCGGTTGAGTTGTCGCCCGCCGGGGTTGTCCTGCCCATCCAGCGTGTTGGGTGCCACCGGTTGCGATTCGCCATAGCCTTTTGCGCCGGCCGACTGCGCGGCACCGCGGGTGCGTAATGCGGCCAGCACCGCCTCGGCGCGGCGCTCGGACAGCGCCTGGTTATAGGCGTCGCTGCCCTTGGCATCGGTATGCCCGCGCACTTCCATCTCCTTGGCGCTGACCTTGCCGAGTGCGGCCGCCAGCACGTCGAGCACGCGCGCGGCGTCGGGGCGGATCTCGGCCTTGTCGAAGTCGAACAGGATGCGCTCGTTCAAGGTGATCAGATAGCCGCACGGTGCGCCGGGAAGTGCGAACTTCTGCAGCAGCGGGAAGCGCCCCGCCGGCGGCACCTTCGGCAGCTGCGGCATGCGCACTTCGCGCGGCGGGGTACCGACGGTGCCGCTGCCATTGCCGCGGTTCTGCACCAGCCCGTCCGGGCCGTTCCAGGTTCCCGAGCCGTCGGCGTTGATGGTGATCAGACCGCGCGGGCCGTTCCAGGTGCCGCTGCCATCGCCGTGGTTGTCGACCAAGCCGCTCTTGTCGCTGTTCCAGGTGCCTGCCCCCTTGCCATCCAGACTGATCAGACCCGCCGGGCCGTTGTAGGTGCCGGCGCCGTTGGCCTGGACCTGGATGATCGCGTCGTCGCCATTGGCGCCACTGGCATTGATGGTGCCGCTGCCGTCCGCATTGACGCGGATCAGGCCGCCGTCGACGTTGGCGGTACCGCTGCCGTCGGCCTTGAGGTCGAAAAGCCCGCCGTCGCCGTTGCGCAGCAGATTGCCGTTGGCATCGACGCTGGTGATGCCGGCGTCGTTGATCAGGCTGCCGCCATCGCCGCAGCGTGCCGGCGTCACGCTGACGCCTTGGATCGGGTCGAGAATGTCCTGCAGCGAGGCTTCCAGTGCGCGCTGCGCCGGGGTCACGCCAGCGATGTCCGGCACCACGATCGACGGGATGGCCGGGAATTCGGGGAGCGCTTCCTCAGTGACGGGTGGCGCTGCGGACGGACGCGCTGCGGTCTGCGCTGCCGGCGGCGTGGCGCCCGCAGGGTCGGCTGCCTCGCGTTGACCTTCGCCGCGGCCGCAACCGGCCAGCAGCAAGGGCACCCAGATCACTGCCGACAGCGTCTTGCGCATTGCGTCTTCCCTGGTTCGAGCGTGTTCGAGAACCGCCTGATAGCACGGGCCAAGTAAACAACGCGCTAAAAGCGGCCAACGCAACTACTGAGCGACCGTCAGGCAGTGCGGTCGGTGCCGGGATCGGCATGCTCGTGTACTCCGGCTCCTGCACGTCGTCCGCACCCACCGAATGACCGCGCGTTGCCCAGGTTGGCCGGCCTAGGCGTGAGCGATCGCAACGTCTGGACGCGTGCCGGACAATGGTGCGCATTGGCAACGGGGAAATTCCACACCCCGCTGTGCGCGTGACCTCGCAGCCACGCCTTCCCGCGATGGTGTAGCGCACTCAGAGCATCGCAGGCGTCGCAGCCGGACGCGCGGCCTGCGCCTGGTTTGTGTTTGCCGCTTCCGATTGCAGTTGCTCGTGCAGGATGCGGCGGATTTCCAGAATCGCCTGCGGGGTTTCCTGCACGCTATGCCAGGAGGTCACCACCAGTTCGGACTCGGCACCGTCCAGATGCGCGCTGCGATACGGCACCAGGCCATCGTCGGAATCGGCCAGCGGCACCTGCGGTTTTTCGCGCCCGACGATGGTGTGGTAATGCACCTGCGGGGAGATCGGCAGGTCCATGCTGGCGCGCACGAACGGGTCGGTATCGCGCAGGTTGTCGATGCTGGTCGGCGGCAGCAGGCGCCGCTTGCGGCGCGGGTCGTCGCCCTGCGCGCGCCGTTCGCTGCTGGCCAGGTCCTGAAACACATCGCCGAAGCGATCCAGCAAGGCGATCGGCAAACGCACCAGGCGGCCGACGAAACGCCCCAGCCCACCCTCGGCCAGCGGCGTGCCGCGATGCGGCGCGGCAATGAAGATGGCACGGTCGATCTGCGGCATTGGTGAAAAATGCAGCAGCGGCGACAACTTCGCGCGGATGCGTGCACCGCGCTCGCCGTCCAGGCGGTAGTCTGCCAGCAGGGAATTCCACAGGCGATCGCCGGATGAGGACACCAGCAGGCGGCCGATCACCCCGCCCATGCTGTGGCCGATCAACACCATGTCCTGCGATGCGATCGCCGTGCCGGCCGGATCGAAGTGCTGCAGGCTGCGCTCCACTAGGACCTGGATTTCGGCGCGGTTGACCGCCACCGGCGCATTGGTGGGGTAGTACACCTGCCAGATCTGGTAGCGCTGGCGCAGCGCTTCATCGCCCATCACTTCGTTGGCGACATTGACCCAGGCTTCCGGGCTGCTGGCCAGACCATGCAGCATCAGCAGCACGCGTCGGTCCGGGTCGTAGGGCTGCATAAGATACAGATGCGGGCGGTCGATGCCGCGCGCGCTGCCCAGCATCGACCGCAAGGACTGCGCGGCAAACCCGGACCTGGCCAGCCACAGGCCATAGGCGGCGGTGAAGTTGGCCGCCAGCGGCACGCGCTGGCCATGCAGTACCACTTCGTTCTGGCGATACGGATCGTAAGGCACCACGGTGACGGCATGGCCGCGCAGCACCGCATCCAGCGTCTCGCCCTCGAAGCGCAGCAGCAGCGTTGCCGGTGCATACGGCATCTCGCTGAAGGTGGGCAGCGGACGCTCAGGTGTCGCGACAGCGGCAGCAGATTGTTGCAAGGCCAGCCCGGCAGGGTCGCCGACCACCTGCGGGTCCACCTCGGCCACCAGTTCGGCACCGAAGCCGTCGCGTCGATACGTGCTGCGCAGTCCATCGAAGCGCAACGCCGAGGCGGCGAAGATCGCACGCGGCGTGTTGCCGCCGCCCGGCAACCGATACGCAGACATGTCGATACCCACCTGCCAGCGGCCTATGCTGGTCGGTTCGCGCTCGCTCTGGCCGGTCTGCTGCGCGCGTGCGAACAGGCGTTCGATCACCTGCTGCACGGCGTAGTTGTAGTAGTCGCGCACCTGCGTCTGGCGATTTTCGAACGCACGCGCACTCGGTGCCCGATCGGTGAAAAACAAGTACGCGTACGCATGCCGCGCGGCCTCCAGCCAGGCGTCGACTGCGGCATCGCTCATGGTTGTCGGGTCGCGCCCGCCCAGCGCAATCGCATGTGCGGTCCATAGCTCGGCCTGCGTTGCCAGCCGGCGCTCATCGCCGATGCCTGCGACGGTGGCGAGTTGCTGCAGGCAGGGCAGCGGGTCGCTGCGGCAGGCCTTGGGTTGCAGACCGGCCACCTGCACCGTCTCGCCGCTGGCCTGGCTCAACGCGCCGGTGCTGAGCACATCGCCACGCGTGCGCGCGATGAAGTCGCCGCTGCTGTGCGATTGCACCGTGACCATGGCGCAGCCGCTCAGCCACAGGCTCGCCAGTACGCCCGCCAGCACTGCGGCGGTACGGCATCCACGCAGGCGCGGCGTCACCGGGGTGCGCTCGCGGTGGCCCCAGGCGCCGGCGCCTGCGGCATGCCGGCGCGGATGCGCTCGGAGAAATCGGCCGCCTTGTCGGCGGCGATTGCACGTGCGGTGAAATGCCCGCGCTGCTTCAGGGTGGCGAAGTCGTAGCCGGGCATCAGCCCATGGTGATCGTAGGCGTATTCGTCGACGTAGCCGGACAGCAGCAGGCGATGATCCAGCGGCAATGTGGGCTGCAATTGCCGCGCCAACGCAAACACGATCGTGGTGCAGTTGCTGGTGAGCGTGTTGTAGAACGCCGGCGCGCGGTTCAGGTCGTTGGCCAGGCCCAGATAGCCCATGAACATGCGGCGCAGCCCGGCCTTGGGAAGCGCCAGCCGGTACAGGTACATGTCCTCGCCGCGCACATTGGTGCGCACGCGCAGGATGTCGCGCTCGTCGGCGGCCACCAGGGTTTCTTCGAAACTGCGGAAAAACCCGCCCAGTGCCGAGAACGACTCGCCACGCTCCTTGCGGATTTCCAGCGAGAACACCACATGCGAGCCGTCGTCGAAACCGAACGACACCAACGTGTGCGCGATCGCCGGGCCCATCCAGTACGACAGCGCCAGATCGGCGCTGACCAGACGGTCCAGATCGTACTGGCGGGTTTCCCAGCGCGGCTGGTAGTCGGTTTCGCTATGCCAGTCGAAATTGCGCACGTTGTGCAGCGTGACGATGTCGCCGTGCACCTCGGGCTGCAGGCGCTGGGCGACATCGTCGGCCCAGTCGCGGTCCTGGCTGGGCTGCATCATCCACCACGACACCGCCAGCACCGCAAATGCCGCACTGAAGATGCCCACCAAGGCCCAGTTCTCGCGGCCACGGCGCAGGCCCCACAACGCCGCGATTGCCATCGCGCACCACGAGCCCACCCACGCCGCGCGCACGAACGCATTGCCGGTCAGTGCGAAATAGATCGCCAGCCCGCCCCAGAGCGCGGCCAACACCAGCGCCACCCGCAGCGCCCAGCGCCCGATGCGCGAACGCGTGGCCGGTTTCATCGGGTGCCGCCTTCCGGCACCTGCATGCCCAATGCATGCATCAACAGATCGGCCGAACGATGGGCGAGGCGTTTGCGTTCGGATTCGTCATTGCCGCGCAGGCAGCTGCCCAGCATGTCGATCACCAGCAGCAGCTGTTCGTCGTCGACATCGGCACGGCACAGGCCGGCGTCGCGGGCGCGATGCACGAACGGCAGGAAGATGCGCACCACACGCCGGTCGGCGGTTTCCACCGCCGGGTGCGCGCGTTCGATGGAACGCCAGAAATCCACCAGCGGCGCGGACTGGGCGATGTGCTCGGCCACGTCGTGCAGCAGCACGGCCAGCCCGTCCGGGCGCTCGCCCAGATCGGCGGCAAGCCGTTCCAGGCCGTCCAGGCCACGGGTCATCAGCGCGGTCATCAGCGCGAGCCGGTCGGGGAAATTGCGGTACAGCGTGGCGCGGCCAAGGCCGGCGCGCTCGACCACCAGTTCCAGCGGGGCATTGACGCCGTGTTCGCTGAACACTTCGTCGGCGGCATCGAGTATCTGCCGGCGGCGCAGCGCGGCATCAGGGCGAGAAGTCGTCATCGCCGCATTATCGGACAGATTTGTCCGGTTACACCAGAGTCCGCTTGTCGATTCCGCGCCCTCTCCGACCAACGGTCGGGATCGGGCGATCGGATTGGACCGTCGAATCCGACGGTCCAATCAGCGAACCGGATCAGCCGGTGTTCTGCACGCCTTGCGAGACGCCGTTGACGCAGGCGACCAGCGCGCGCAGCAGCTCGTCGTCTTCGCCATCGGTGGCGCGCCAGCGTTGCAGCAGGTCCACCTGCAGCACGCTGATCGGGTCGATGTAGGGGTTGCGCAGGCGGATCGACAAGGCCAGCCGCGGGTCGTGCTGCAGCAGTGACTGCTGGCCGGTCAACGCCTTCACCCAGCCCTTGGTCAGCGCCAGCTCGGCGCCGATGCCCGGGAAGAACCGCTGGTGCAGGTCGCCCGACAACCGCGAGAACAGCTCGGCGATGGTGAGGTCGCCCTTGGACAGCACCATCGCCACATCGTCGAGAAAGGTGCGGAAGAACGGCCAGTCCTGCGCCATCTCGCGCAAGGTCTCCTCGTGCCCGGCATCCACGGCCGCCTGCAGGCCGCTGCCCACGCCGTACCAGCCCGGGATCACCGCACGCGCCTGGCTCCAGGCAAACACCCACGGAATCGCGCGCAGGTTGGACAAGGCCGCGTCCTGGCCGAGCCTGCGCGATGGGCGCGAGCCCAGCGTCATGCGTTCGATCACATCGATTGGCGTGGCCAGGCGGAAGTACTGCATGAAATCCGGCGCGCCAACGAAGGCGCGATACGCCACGGTGCTGCGCTCGGCGACCAGATCCATCACCGGGCGCCAGCGCTCCTCGCGCGGTTCGGGCGCACGCGGACGCAGGCTGGACAGCAGCACCGCGCCGGTCATCTGTTCCAGCGAGCGCAGCGCCAGGGCACGGATGCCGTACTTGCGATGGATCACCTCGCCCTGCTCGGTCACGCGCAGCCGGCCATCGACACTGCCACGCGGCGCGGCATCCAGCGCGCGGCTGGTCTTGCCGCCGCCACGCGCGATCGAGCCGCCACGGCCGTGGAAGAAGGTCAGCCGCACGCCGAGTTCGGCGGCAGCCTCCAGCAGTTCGACCTGCGCGCGTTGCAGCCCCCAACGCGAGGCGGTGATGCCGCCGTCCTTGCCGCTGTCCGAATACCCCAGCATCACCATCTGCGTATCGCCGCGCGCAGCCAGGTGCTGGCGGTAGACCGGGTCGGCGAGCAGGTCCTGCACGGTGCCGGTACCGCCGCGCAGATCGTCCACGGTTTCGAACAGCGGCACGATATCCAGCGGCACCGTGCCGGCGTCGTCGACCAGACCGCCGCGGCGCGCAAGCGCCAGCACGGTAAGTACATCAGCGCGGTTGTGCGCCATCGAGATGATGTAGCTGCCCAGCGCATCGGCGCCATGGCGGCTGCGCGCATCGGCGAGCGCGGCGAACACCGCATCCAACCGCGCATTGCCTTCGTCATCCACGCGCGGCAATGCCTGTTCGCCGGAGGCATACGGGCCGAGCAATGCGGCGCGCTGGGTGGCGTCCTGTTCGTCCCAGTCCGCCTGACCCAATGCGTCGGCCACCGCGCGCGCATGCACGCTCGATTCCTGGCGCACGTCCAGACGCGCCAGGTGGAAGCCGAAGCTGCGCACGCGCCACAACAGGCGGCGCACCGCGAACCAACCGGCGTGCAGGCCCTTGTTGGCCTGCAGGCTGTCCAGGATCAATTGCAGATCGTGCTCCAGCTCGGACGGACTGGTGTAGGCGCCGTCGGCATCGTCCAGCGTGGCCTGCAGGCGCGCGCGCATCAGATCGTTGAGCAGCCGGTACGGCATGTCGCCGTGGCGCGGACGCGAGCGTGCGGCGTCCTCCGGCAACAGCGCGCGGTAGCGCTGCAGTTGCTCGCTCAATGCCGGGCTCACCGCCACCAGCGTGGTCGACTGGCTGAGCAGGCTGGCCAGTTGCCAGAGTTCCTTCTGATAGCGGTCCAGCACCGCACGCCGTTGCGCATCCAGCGTGCCGGCAATGGTGGTGGCATCCACATTGGGGTTGCCGTCCATGTCGCCGCCGACCCAGGTGCCGAAGCGCAGCAGCCGCGGCAGGGTCGGCACGCTGCCGTAGGTCTCTTCGATGGCGTGTTCGAGGGTTTCGTACATCACCGGCACCACGCGATAGAGCACCTGGGTGAGGTAGAACCCCACATGCTCGCGCTCGTCCTCCACGGTGGGACGCACCGGCGAGGAGTCGGCGGTCTGCCAGGAGGCGGTCAGGGCCATGCGGAAGCGCGCCGCGTCGGTGGCGCGCTCGTTGGGCGTGCGCATGCCGTCCAGGTTGTCGACCAGGCTGGCGACCATCAGCTGCTCTTTTTCCAGCAGCGCGCGGCGCACCGCTTCGGTGGGATGCGCGGTGAACACCGGCTCCACGTCGATCCGAGGCAACCACGCGCTGAGTTCGTCCAGCGTCACGCCCTGCGCCTTGAGCCGGCGCAAGGCATCGTGCAAACCGTCCGGCTGCGGGGTGTCGGTCCCGCTGCGCTGGTATTCGCGGCGGCGGCGGATGCGGTGCACGCGCTCGGCGATGTTGACCACCTGGAAATAGGTGCTGAAGGCACGCACCAGCGCCTCGGCCTGGCGCGGCTCGCGCCCGGCCAGCTGCTCGCTCAGCGTCGACGGCGGTGCATCGCCCTCGCGCCGCGCAATCGCCGTGGTGCGGACGCGTTCGACTTCCTCGAGGAATTCCGCAGAGACCTGCTCGGCGAGCAGGTCACCGACCAGGGCGCCGAGCCGACGCACGTCGTCGCGCAAGGGCAGGTCGGGGGTAGCGAACACAAGACTGCTGCGGTACTCGTTCATCGGAAACGCACACCCTCTCAAGCGCAAAGTCGTCGAAGACTAACCCAAAAGGATTAGATGATCGCGACCGGCACGACGGTTTCAACACCAACCATCGTGTGCCAGCGCTCCCCGCCGATGACCCTCGTAGGAGCGCGATGGGGCTTTCCCGGTAATGCCCCATCGCGGGCAGGCCCGCTCCGATGCGACCTGACTGTCCTGGTCATGCCCCGTCGCGCCCGGGTGCGCTCCTACGAGTGCCAGCGCACCATCAATCAACGCGTACGTGTCGCGCCGGTCTCCTTCACCGGCTCGCCGAGATTGGTCTTCAACCACTGCTCGCTCTCGGCCAGCATCTGCAGGATCGACTGCCGCGCGCGGTACCCATGCGATTCGTTGGGCAGCAGCACCAGCCGCGCGGTGCCGCCCAGGCCCTTGATCGCGGCAAACATGCGCTCGCTCTGGATCGGGAAGGTGCCGGTGTTGTTGTCGTCCTGGCCGTGGATCAGCAGCAGCGGATCCTTGATCTTGTCGGCGTAGTTGAACGGCGACATCGCCTGATACACCGATTGCGCCTGCCAGTAGTTGCGCTCCTCGGCCTGGAAGCCGAACGGCGTCAGCGTGCGGTTGTAGGCGCCGCTGCGCGCGATGCCGGCCTTGAACAGCCGCGTGTGCGCGAGCAGGTTGGCGGTCATGAAGGCGCCATAGGAATGCCCGCCGATGGCGATGTGTTCGCGGTCGGTGACGCCGCGCCGCACTACTTCGTCCACCGCAGCCTGCGCATCGGCGACCAGCTGCGGCACGTAGGTGTCGTTGGGCTCGGCATCGCCCTCGCCGACGATCGGCATGGTCGGGTTGTTGAGCACCACATAGCCGATCGCCAGAAACGCCTGCGGGCCCCAGTAGCTGATCGCGTTGAAACGGTACGGCGAGTCGGTGACCTGGCTGGCGGTGTCGGCACTCTTGAACTCGCCCGGGTAGGCCCACATCAGCAGCGGCCGCGGGCCATCGCGCTTGGGGTCGTATCCGGGCGGCAGCAGCAGCGTGGCGGTGAGGTCCACGCCATCGGCGCGCTTGTAGCGGATCTGCTCCTTCTGCACGCCGCGCAACTGTGGCAGCGGGTGGGCGAAATGCGTCAACGCACGCGGTGCAGGCGCTGCATCGCCCAATGCCTGCACGACATAGTTGGCCGGCTCCTCGGGCGACTCGCGGCTGAGCAGCAACTGCGTGCCCTGCGCGTCCAGCAACGCCAGCGGGGCGGAATAGGTCGGCGCCTGCGAATGGAACAGACGCGTGGCACGCTTGCTGCGCAGATCGAAGCGATCCACGAACGGGCGGTCACCTTCCGGCGAGGCGCCCTTGCCGAGCAGGAACAGGCTGTTGCCATCGGCGCCGGTCTGCAGCAGCGCGCGGCCCTTGCCGTCGGCCACGGTCGCCGGCGTGCCGGGATCGTTGTAACGGTCCTGCGAGGAGCGGTCCCAGAGCAATTCAGGCACGCGCTGCGGCTGGTCCGGTGCAATGCGCCACTGCTTGGTGCGGCGGGTCTTCCACCAGCTTTCGCTGAGGATGGCCAGATCGCCACGGCCCCACTGGATGCCTTCGAACCCGCTACCCAACCGCGCCAGCGTCACCGGCGCGCGCGCGAACGGCGCGGCCTGCATCAGTACCGCATCGCGGACCGTGCTCGCGCGGGCCGGATCGCCGCCGTCCTGCGCCTCGGCCCAGACCAGCGTGGCCGGCGCATCAGCGCGCCAGGCGATGTCGCGCACGCCGGTGGGCACGGCGTCGTTGCCGGTCGGCAGGCCTTCCACCAACGGCAGCTGTGCGATCTGCCGCACCAGCTTGCCCTGCAGGTCCAGCACCTCGATGCGGCGGGCGAAATTGTCCACCGGCACCACATATGAAAACGGCCGTTCGGCGCGTTCACTCAGGAGGTAACGGCCATCCGGCGACACCGACAGGTTGAGATAGATGCCGGGCGTGGCGATCGGGCGGACCTGCCCGGTCACGCTGACGATGATCGGCTGGCCGGTGGCGTAGTACTCGAACACGCGCGCATCGGCCTCGTTGCGCAGCAGGTCCTGGTAGGTCGGCAGCGAGCGCACGCCGGCCGCGGCACTGGTCTGCTGGATCGCCGGGCCGTCAGGGGTCGCGTCGCGCGCCGGTGGTGCGCCTTGCCCGGCCACCTGCTGTTGCAGCAGCAGGCCGCTGCCATCGGGCAACCAGTGCAAATCGTCGTCGACGCTGGTGTTCAAGCCGGCGACCAGGCGCCTGGCTTGCCCGGCCGCCATGTCCACCAGCCACAGTTCGTTGGCCCCGCTGGTTGCATCCTCGCGACGGAACGCCAGATAACGCTGATCCGGCGACCAGCTCAACGTGGCCAGCGCCAACGGCGTCGGCAGACCGGTGATCTGCCGCTCGCTGCCATCGGCCACCGACAGCAGCCACAGCTTGTCGGCAAAGGCAAACCGGCTGCCGGCAAACGTCTTGGGATGGATGCGCAGGCCGGCCAGCTTGAGCTCGGGCTGGGCCACCTCGGCGATGTCCGGCAATGCAGGCAACTGCAGCATCGCGCCAAGGTCGCGCTTGGGCGACAGGTGCAGCAGCGGCGCGCGCGGGGCATCCACCACCGCCTGCAACGCCTTGGAGGGCAGCTGGTAGCCAGCGCTCGCCGCAGTGGCAGGCTGGGCAGCCGGTGCGACGGTTGCCGCCGCAGCCAGTGGTGCGCTCAGCGCCAGTACGCCTGCCAAGGCCCATCGCTGCCGCCGCCTGCCGTGCCGTGCCGTGCATTAGGTATCGCCTGCATTGTCTGTCCCCAGTGTCGATCGACTCCGGACCATAGCAGCCGCCCGCGCACCGCTCCCCTGCCGTTGGTTGGGGGTCGTGCCAATTCAAGCCGGCCAATTCATGCCGGAGGGGGGTGCTGCCGATATAATCGACGCTCTCGTCGAGGGGCGCTGCGACCGGTATGGCGGACTGATCTGCCAACTGCACTAATCTGTGCAGGCAAATACGGCCAGGCTCGACAAGCATTCATCGTTCAACGGCGCCCCGAATTGCAGACATTGATCTGCTTACCGGAGCTATTGCATGAACGCTGTCACGAAAATTGCCCCACAGAACGATTACAAGATCGCCGATCTTTCCTTGGCCGATTGGGGCCGCAAGGAACTGGACATCGCCGAGCACGAGATGCCGGGCCTGATGTCGATCCGCCGCAAGCATGCGCAGACCAAGCCGTTGAAGGACGTGCGCATCACCGGCTCGCTGCACATGACCATCCAGACAGCGGTGCTGATCGAAACGCTCAAGGACATCGGCGCCAACGTGCGCTGGGCCTCGTGCAACATCTTCTCGACCCAGGACCACGCGGCCGCCGCGATCGCCGCCTCCGGCACGCCGGTGTTCGCCTGGAAGGGCGAGACGCTGGAAGAGTATTGGGATTGCACCCTGGATGCGCTGACCTTCACCCTGCCCGACGGCACCCAGACCGGCCCGGAGCTGGTGGTGGACGACGGCGGCGACGTCACCCTGCTGATCCACAAGGGCTATGAGCTCGAAAACGGCAGCACCTGGGTCGACGAGCCGGCCTCCTCGCACGAGGAAGGCGTGATCAAGGCGCTGCTCAAGCGCGTGGCCGTCGAGCGTCCGGGTTACTGGACCCGCGTGGTCAAGGACTGGAAGGGCGTCTCCGAAGAGACCACCAGCGGCGTGCACCGCCTGTACCAGATCGCCGAAGCCGGCAAGCTGCTGATCCCGGCCATCAACGTCAACGACTCGGTCACCAAGAGCAAGTTCGACAACCTCTACGGCTGCCGCGAGTCGCTGGCCGATGGCCTCAAGCGCGCGATGGACGTGATGCTGGCAGGCAAGGTTGCGGTGGTCTGCGGCTATGGCGACGTCGGCAAGGGCAGTGCTGCCTCGCTGCGCGCCTACGGTGCCCGCGTGATCGTCACCGAGATCGACCCGATCTGCGCCCTGCAGGCGTCGATGGAAGGCTTCGAGGTCAACACCATCGAATCGACCCTGGGCCGCGGCGACATCTATGTCACCACCACTGGCAACAAGGACATCATCACCGTCGAGCACCTGCAGGCGATGAAGGACCAGGCCATCGTCTGCAACATCGGCCACTTCGACAACGAGATCCAGGTCGATGCGCTGAACGCACTCAAGGGCGTGGAGAAGATCAACATCAAGCCGCAGGTCGACAAGTACGTGTTCGGCAACGGCAACGCGATCTTCCTGCTGGCCGACGGCCGCCTGGTCAACCTGGGCTGCGCCACCGGCCATCCGAGCTTCGTGATGTCCAACTCGTTCGCCAACCAGACCCTGGCGCAGATCGACCTGTGGGAAAAGCGCGACAGTTACGAGAAGAAGGTCTACATCCTGCCCAAGCACCTGGACGAAGAAGTCGCGCGTCTGCACCTGGAAAAGATCGGCGTCAAGCTGACCACCCTCACCAAGGATCAGGCCGACTACCTCGGCGTGGACGTGGCTGGCCCGTACAAGCCGGATCATTACCGCTACTGATCATGGAGGCTGACGGCCAGCGGCTGTCAGTGCTGATCATTTGCAGAACGGGCGCCGAAAGGCGCCCGTTCTGCGTTTGCGCCGCGCGCCATGCGGGGATGCAGGTCCGATACGTCGTTACATGCCCTGCCGGTCGTCGTGCAGCGCACTGCGGCATTGCGCGACGAAGTCACGCTGCCAGGACGCCAAGTCAAACCCTTCGCGTTGCTGGAACGAAACGGTTTCGCCTCGCAATGCGTAGCAGCGATTCTGCGTCAAGCGCAATGCAGTCAAGTGATCGCCCGCCTCCCAGCAACGGTCGATGCAGACCTGCATCGATGCATAGTCCGGGTTGGTCTTGGCGCCGCCGAACGCAAACTCCATCTGCTGGACCATCACCAGCACCGGATCATTGCCTGCGTCTGCCGCGCGCAGCAGACGCAGCACGCTTGAATCGGGAATACCGAACGCCCAGTTGGCCAGGATCGCCGCACGTGCCGCAGCCACCGCAGCCTCGTGTTGCCCCAGACGCCTGCACTGCACTGCCAGCATCGTCCACGCCCGCTGCAGCTCGGGGAAGCGACGGCATGCCGCCTGCAGCAGCTCGATCGCTTCGGACGGCTTTCCCGCATGCACATGCAACTGCGCGCGCTCGATCAATGGCAACGGCGAATCCACATCCGGAACATCATGCGCGCGTGGGTCCCAACCCTCGTCGTCCCAGGCCTGCTCGTCCAGCACATGATTGATGTCCAGCCACTGCGCGAATACATCCAGCGACGAATGGCTGAACACCATGCGCCCTTCATCATGAAACATCTCGCACACCACTGGCGTTTCGCCTTCGCTGCCCAGCGGCCAATACAGACCGAAACAATCACCGTTGCCGAGCGCGCCTTCGGCAATCGTCCAAAAGCCCTGTGGCGGGTAGGGACCTGCGCAGACGGCGGTGTCCAGCGTCAGGCCATGAAGACGTTGAGGAGCACGCATGCTCGGTTTCCAGGCAGGATCTGGCGGCCATTATCGCAGTGGCGCGGCGACCGCGATGCAGAAGGGCCATCGGTAGCCAGACAAGAGGCCCGTTGCCAGGCCGGCTAGAGGCTCGGCCTAGACGCCCAAGACGCTGCGTTAAAATGCGCCCATGCCCCAGAAATCACATTGGTCCAGCGCGACAAGATCGCCCACACCGTGCGCAGCTACATGCACAACGCCCACGCCGAACCCTACGCGAGGCGAAGCCGCGGAAAACCGGAGCCTGGATCGGACGCAGGTGTTCAAGCCCCTGCTGGGCAACAGCGAAGCCCATGAACTGCCAGCAGCGATCGTGACGGCGGCCGGGCGGTGGGACATGAAGGCACTGGCCGACGCGACAGGGTTCAAGAAGTACGCGATGGACGCAGATGCTGCCGCGCCGCGCGCCACCGGTTATCTGCTCGACAGCGTCGCTCCACTGCGTCAGACCAAGCACCGGCATGTCGGCGCCGTGCGACGCGGCCTGGGAGTGGACTGGGCGTCGGCCAACCTGCTGCGCGCAACCGCCGGCCGTTGCGTGCAAATCGGCGAACCGCGCTGATGCGCTGGCCGTGGTCCGCCCCTGCTCCCCGCTTGGCCGATACGCAGGCTGATGCCCTGCTGCAGGCCCTGCTGTCACGTGACGGTGCGCGCATCACCGATGCCTCGCACGAGGTCGCACAGATGTTCGACACAACAGTGCTGGATGCACTGGCAGCGCATGCGGAACGGATAGAGCGAAGCAGCCAGGGCCTGCAGTTCGGCGGCCTGCTGCTCAGCAACAGCGTGCACCTCATTGCCGCCGTGCGGCGCCTGCGCTTCTGGCACGCCCGAGCGGGCTGCCTGTGTGCGCTCAATCCCGGTTACCTGTTCTTCGACCCCCGCGACCTGATCGAGCAGAGGCAGATGCAGTTGCTTGGGCTGGAAGCGGCCGACGATGGCTGGGGGGAGTGCCACCACGTCGCCTGCACCCGCTGCGGCCGCCCCTGGCGCGCCACCGACCGCGAATACCATTACCCCTGGTGGGAATGGACCGCCGATTGACGGATCGGCGTCGGTCCGTCGATTTATATAGCGCATCGACACATGCACGATGATTCACGATCGGTGCTTGCAGACGTTGCATCTCCAGCAGCAGGACTCCCGGAGGCAGCAGCGGTTCGAGTCCGTCATCGGGTCGACGCCACGTCAGGGGCGGTAGGATTGGCATCACGCAACGCAGCAGTGGAGTTACCGTTGAAAGCCCGTCTGGATCACGTAGAAGCTGTCCTCGACGACTGCATCCGTGTCGTGTGTTCGACCGGCCCTGTGCGCAAGCAACTTCTCGCGGTGGGGACAGCAACCGATGATGGGGTTGCCATTGCCTACACGTCAAAGCAGACCCTTGCGGCGGCGCTAAGCCATCTGCAATCGCTGCACCTGCCATTCGGCGACGCGCCGGGCGGCTGGCCACCAGCGTCGGTTTTTTGCCAGCTGCGTGACGCAGGCTTGGTCCACGGACCGATACGCATCATCACCTGGAGCCGACCCGACCAACCAGCGCTTGGCATTGGCTAGCGACTGGGCAACCTGGGATCGGCAGGATGGACCGACAGCTCCACGCCATCCAATCAACCATCAACACCGGTGATGATTGTTCGGTGATGGGCAAGGCGCCGCTGGAGGAGTTGCTGCGCGCTGCAGTGATCGCTGACCGGCGTCGGCAGGCAGCGGGCCGAGCCTTGCCCGCACTCACCCTTGCAATGATCAGAGCGGCGCCGCCGACGATCGCGTGCGAACGCGCATCGTTGGGCGACTGACTGCACGGTTTGGATCCCCGGACGATTGCGAAAACCCGGCAGCACGCAGGCGGCTGCGGCCAATAACTTCCCAAACTCTGCTGGATAACGTCGCGCTGTCACGCTCATGCCGTTCACAGGACGACTGCGTGCATCCCTCCTCGTCATCGCACTCTGAAGAGACATGCTCATGAAAAACACCCTGGTCGCGCTGGCCCTTTCGGCGTTGGCATTGACGGCTGCACCCGATGTGTTTGCGCAGTCCGCATCCGGCGACGGTGCGGGTTGGTTCGTCAATGGCGGGGTCGGCCGCACCTCGCTCAAGAGCGGGCCCTACGATGGCAGCGATACCGGCTACAACGTCTCTGCCGGATATCGCTGGAACGTGTTGTTTCCGTGGTTGTCGATCGGCCTGGAAGCGGGCTACAACGACCTTGGCAATATCAACGCGAAAAATCTCTTCAACGATGAGGCGGTCGTGGAAGACGAGAGCCAGCTGCGTGGCTGGACGGTTGGGTTGAATCAGCGCTTCGCACTGGGCAACAAGTGGTATGCCAGCATGCGTGGCGGGCTGTATGGCTGGAAGGGCCAGGGCCTGCGCAATGACACCGTGTCGGACCGCTCCGACCTGGACAAGCTCTCGTGGTATGCAGGTGCCGGCGTGGGCTACAACCTGGGCGAGCACTTCAGCATCGGCGCAAACTACGACCATTACAACGCCAAGAAATTCGATGTCGATCTGAGTACCGACATGGCATCGGTGAATGCCGAGTACCGGTTCTGACAGTCATCGGAATGTCGAGCTGCGGTGCGTTCGGAAAACCGCAGACGCAGCTCGGCTCTGCAGCCGCACGTGCAATGACGTTCCGTCTAGGCGAAAGGATGCGCTTGCGGCGGCGCAACAATGCTGCGCTGCGGACACGCATGAGTTCACGCGCGGCGCTTCTGCTTGCCCGCGCCAAAAAATCGCACGATACGCTGCGGCTAGCGGCCTGCTACGGCCGCCAGTTCGCATTGCGTTCCCAGAACGCAACACTGCGCCGGTACGCGTCGCGGTCCAGTGCCACACCGGAGCCGCCCTCTTCCACGCCCAGTGCATTGCGCAGCATGGTGATGGGCGCCATCGGAATTTCTTCCGGCTCGGTGGTGTAGAGGCAACCGACCACGCCCCAATCGGCGTCGATCGGCGCGCCCTCCCTGGCCAGTTGATCGCGGCTGTAGAGGATCGGCAGCAAGTACGTCGCCACCGGCGGCTCCACCCCTTCGAACCAGCGCACCAGCACCGGCAACTCCTGCGTGCTGCGTGCCTCATAGCTGGAGCGCAACTGGTGGCGGTTGTCATCGGTGATCGGCGCAGTGAGGCAGCGCGTCGAGGTCCAGTTGCGGTGCACGTGCAGCTGGCAGAACGGCGCATAGCCTGCGATCACGCGCACCGGTGTCTCTTCATTGAGCCGCTGGATGAACTGCTCGGGCGTGCAATCCTGGATGGCGTTGCGACGCCCATCGCGGGGAAACAGGCGGGTACGGGCGAACGGTGTAAGAGCGATAGACATGAGCGCGGTGGGAATGGGCGAAGGACGCCAGGGTAGCCTGCCGCCATGCGGCGCGACCACTCACCAGATCAGATCGTCCGGCACCTTGAACTGGCTGTAATAGTCGTCGTCGCTGTCCGGCGCCGATGGCGTGCTGCTACGGCCATGATCCAGCACCACGCTGTCCGCATCGCGGCTGTAGACCTTGTCGGCGGCGGCGCGCGGAATCAGCTCGAACCCATCGCCATACCGCACGATCACCAGCGACCCGCTGGCCAGCTGGCTGCGCAGCGTCGTGTTGACCAGCACGCTGCGGATGACGCTGCCGTCGTTGAAGCGGTAGTCGATCTCGCCCTCGCGCTTGACCTTGTTGGTCTCCACAATCTGCCGGACCTGGGCCAGCAGTTCCTGCCGCCGCAGCTGCGCCTTGCGCTCCTCGGCCAGTGCGCGATCACGCTCGGCGCGCTCGGCCTGCAGGCGCGTTGCATCCACCTTGTCGGCATCTGCGGGCAATGCCGCCCCGCCCTTGGCATGACGTTGCTTGACCTGCTCACGCGCTACCTTGTCCACCTGGGCCTTCTTGACCAGCCCGGCCTTGAGCAGTTGTTCTTGCAATGGATTACGCATGGGAAGGATCGGCAATGAACTGGCCGCTAGTTTAGCGCGCCCGGCACCCGGCTTTCGCGAGCCCCCGGCCGAAACCAAGCGCGGCGCCGTTCGCCGCTGCGCTGCATTTGTGCGACCGGCCACCCTGTTGCCGCCGAACGCCGTGCGCAGTTCAGCGGTCCATTGCATTGAATACGTATGCACAACACCGATGTTGCGCCGCGATGCACGCTTAGCATCACCGCGCGCTGCACGCCGTGCGCGCGCTCTCCGGAACAGGGGCCGGAGGCCTTGCCGCGGGCAGCGTGATGCACACGCCGACCTGCGCCTACCACTGGAGAACCACCCAATGCGCACCACACCTGCCCACTCTCCAACCTCGGCCCTGCAGCGCGGCGCCCGCGCATTGCTCACCGCGCTGGCCTTGCTGCTGGTGACAGCGAACGTCCAGGCCGATGTCATCCTGCATGCGTTCAACTGGCCCTACGCCACCGTGGAAGCGCGCGCCAGGCAGATTGCCGATGCCGGCTATCGCAAGGTCCTGGTTGCGCCGGCGTACCGCTCCGAAGGCAGCGCCTGGTGGGCACGCTACCAGCCGCAAGATATCCGCCTGATCGACAATCCGCTCGGCGACACCATCGCCTTCAGGCGCATGGTGCAGGCCTTGGCCAGCAACGGCGTGGAAACCTACGCCGATGTCGTGCTCAACCACATGGCCAACGAGGCGGCAACACGCTCGGACCTCAATTACCCAGGCAGCGCCGTGCTCGCGCAATACGCTGCAAATCCTGGCCGTTACGATACGTTGCGCCTGTTCGGCACCCTGCAATCGAACTTCCTGAGCGCCAGCGATTTCGGCCCGGCCCAGTGCATCGCCAACTACAACGACGCCTATCAGGTGCGCAACTATCGTATCTGCGGTGGCGGCAGCGATCCGGGCCTGCCGGACCTGGTCGGCAACGAGTGGGTGGTGCAGCAGCAGCGCGCCTATCTGCAAGCGCTCAAGGGCCTGGGTGTGACCGGCTTCCGTGTCGACGCGGCAAAGCACATGTCCTTCGACCATCTCAACCGCGTCTTCGATGCCGGCATTCGCTCCAGCGTGTATGTGTTTGGCGAAGTCATCACCGGCGGCGGCACCGGTAACGGCGATTACGATCAATTCCTGGCACCGTATCTGCAATCCACACCACATGCGGCGTACGACTTTCCGTTGTTCAACGCGGTACGCAATGCATTCGCCATTGGCGCGAGCCTGCAGCAGCTGGTGGATCCGGCATCCAGCGGACAGGCCTTGCCAGGCAATCGCGCGGTGACCTTCGCCGTCACCCACGACATCCCCAACAATGCCGGTTTCCGCTACGCCATCCTTGATCCGGTCGACGAGACGCTGGCATACGCGTATCTGATCGGCCGTAATGGTGGCATGCCGATGATCTACACCGACAACAACGAAAGCGGCGACAACCGCTGGGTCAACGCCTACCAACGCGAGGATCTGCGCCGCATGATCGGCTTCCACAACGGCGTGCAGGGCAGCGACATGCAGGTACTGTCGTCCAGCTCCTGCCACGTGCTGTTCCGGCGCGGCAGCCTGGGCATCGTCGGCATCAACAAGTGCGGCAACCCGGTCACCACCACGGTGGGCATGAACAACAGCGTGTTGTACTGGAACGCCGATTACACCGATGCGCTGGGCTCCGGCAACGTGGTACGCATCACCGGCAGCTCCTACACCTTCACACTGCCGGCGCGTGGCGCGCGCATGTGGCGTCGCTGAGCGTACGCAGGTGACGGTTAACCTGGCAGGTAAGTGATTGCGCACCTGCGCAGCCCGGTGTTACCAACCGCTCGATACGAGGCCTGCACCGCAGCATACGCGCGCAGGCCTCATGCTTTCAGGCATCCGCATGCAGCATGGCGGGCAGTTGTGCCGCAACTGCCGTTGTGTGCAATGGCCATCAACACAAACTTGGACAGACACTGAACTAAACCAAGAACCAAGTCTTTTGGTGCAACGAATCCTGCTGTACTCCGGACCTATGTGGCAGCCCGATGCATGCCGTTGTCGTCTGTAGGCAGGCGTGCCGAGCGCAGCGAAGGGCGTTGCCAGATCATCTGGACAACGCTCTCGATCGCCGAACAATCGAGCAACCGGAGCAAGCTGATGCCTCTGTACTTCGTCCGCCATGGCGAGTCGCTCGCCAACGAGCAGAACTATTTTGCCGGTGCGCAGGATTCGCCGCTGACGCCACTGGGCCGGCGACAGGCCGGGCAGGCAGCCAACTTCATTCGACAACGCGGGCTACGTTTCGACCAGGTGCATGTCTCGACACTTGAACGCGCCCAGGCCACAGCGGCGATCATCCTGGAAGGCGTCCCCGACGCACCGCAGGTGCTGTCCAGCGATGCGCTGAAGGAGCGCGACTTCGGCATTTTCGCCGGCAAGAACAAGACGCTGATCAAGAAGTCGATCGGCCATCGCCTCTTCGATGCCTGTTTTCACGATGCCGGTGGCGCACCGCCTGACGGCGAGCACTGGATGGACATGTACGCGCGTTGCAAGCACTACTACGACACGGTGCTGGCGCCGCTGGACCGCCAGGGCAAGCAGGTGCTGGTGGTGGCGCACAAGTACATCGTCGAAGTGTTCGCATTGATCGCCTCGGGCCTGCCGCCCGCCGAGTACATCGACTTCCGCCTGCCCAATTCGCGCCCGTTGTCGTGGGAGGAGCTCAAGCGCATGACCGCGCGCAGTTCCTCAGGTCTGAACTACCTGGGCGAGCAGACCGAAATCCATTTGCTGCAATGGATGCTGATTGCCGCCGTGGCCGGCTTTGCGTTGTCGTGCGTGGGCCTCGCAGTGCCGCACGGGCTCACCTCCACCGCCATCGTGGCGCTGCTGGCGGTGAATGCGTTCTTCCTGTCGGTGCGTATCGAACCGGGTGCATTGCGCCTGACCAGAGGACCGGAGAACCTCGCACTGAGCGTGGTCAGTCTTGCACGCGCCGGGCTGGCCATGGTGCTGCTCACGCAGTCGCATAACGAGTGGGTGCATGTCCTCGGCTTGCTGCTGATCGTGCCACCAGCGCTGTCGGTGCCCACCTTCTCGCTTGCGCGCGGCGGCGATTACTTCTTTGCGGCGCGCTACACCCTGGTGCTGTCGATCGTGCTGCCGGCTGCATTGCTGTTGCTGTTCCTGGATCACCACGAGGTGCTGGGCAATGCGCATGCACTGGAACGCTTCTTCGTGGTGTTGCTGATCGCGCTGGCGGCGCCGTCCCTGCTGGCACAGAGCTGGCGACGTGCGCGGCCGATCGCAGCCGGCAAACTGGCCACCAACTGGGGCTGGGCGGGCTCGTTGACGATGGTGCCGCTGGCCTTGCTGGTGGGGCTACAAGCGGGTGGCAGGCCGCTGGCAGACGCACTGGGGCATGGGGGTTGGCAGGCATGGGCCGCCTTGCTGCTGCCGTTTGCGCTGCTGCTGGCCTGCCGCCTGGGCAGCGCAGCGTATCTGTCCGCCTACCAGCGCGTGACAGGCAAGGCCGTGTCCGCCGCGATCGCCTCGGACATCCACCTGCTGCAGACCTCGCCGAACATCTTCCTGTGGCTGAGCCTGTTGCTGCCCGGCACGTTCGCACATGCACCCACGCTGGTTGCCGGCACGCTGCTGGGCTTTTTCGCCTTTGCGCTACTGGACGAGACATGGGTGGTACGGCGCTTCCGTGCGCAGATCACTCCCGCGCTGCGCCAGCACGCTGCGCGCACTGCGACGCGCGCCAGGCCGCTGGACGCCGGCGGCGTGGCAGCTGGCACCGTGGCGCTGGACAGCAGGTAGGACCGCAGGCACCAGGCACACCGCTGCATGCGCCTGGTGCCGTGTCATTGACCGGTTCGTCGAGACCTCAGTCGGGGTGTTGCGCACAGCGCACTTCCATCCGACGCCATGCTGGAACGCGAGCGATGCCGCGCCGATTTACCAGGCAAACGGCGCGGTGACCTTGCGCGCGCCGAGCATGAACGCATCGGCCACATGCACGAACGGGGTGACGTCCACCTCCGATTCACCCGCGCGCACCAACTGCACGAAACGGCGGTACAAACCGTCGTACTCGCCGGCCGCCTCTACTGGCTGCGGCTGGCCATTGATGCTCAGCCTGGCACCGCCCTCGCTGAGCATGAGCAGGCCATCGGTGGTGTCCACTTCGATATCCCAGCGCTGATGGCCGGTCTGCAGAAAATCCAGTTCCGCCGTCACCGGCACACCTGCGGTATCGACAAAGCCGAGCCTGGCGTACAGCGGTGCCTGACGGTTCTCCGGTGTGTGCAGCTCCGCCTCGCGCAGCGCGAAGGGGCGCGGCAACAGATGCGTGACGATGGACAGCGCGTTAATGCCGGGATCGAACACGCCCATGCCGCCCGGCTCCAGGATCCAGTCCTGGCCCGGATGCCAATGGCGAATGTCTTCCTTCCAGGTGATATGCGCGCGAAGAATCTGCTTGTCGGCCAGCCACGCCCGCGCAGGCGCCACGGCAGCGGCACAGCGCGAATGCCAGCTGGTGAACAGGCTGCGTTGCGCACGCTGCGCCAACGCGCGCAGGTCATCGATTTCGGCCAGGGTGGCCGCCGGGGGTTTTTCCAGGAACACATGGCGCCCGGCGGCCAGCGCGGCCTGTGCCTGCGCATGCCGCCCCACCGGTGGCGTGCACAACGCGACCGCTTCAATCTGCGGATGCGCCGCGAAGGCCTCTTCCAGGGTGTGATAGGCCGGCACACCATCGACCGTGCCATGCCGGCTCACGGTGGCCACCAGCTGCACATCCTTACGCGCGGCGATGGTGGGCACGTGCTGGTCGCGGGCGATCTTGCCGATGCCGACAAGGGCAATGCGCAATGCGTCTGGATGCTTCATCGAAACCTTCGGGCTGATGGTGAAGTGGCGGGACCCGCGATCGCCCGTTTCAGGCGCTTGTACACGGACACTGCGGCAGCGGCGCGATGCACAAGCGCACGCAACGGCGCAGTGTACGGTCAGGCCGCGGTTCGCTGCGAGACATCGCTCCTGCTTGTTTTGCTATACCTGCGGCGCCCGGCGGCCGTGCAAGGGCGGCCATTGCGGCAACAAGCGAAGCTGCAACGGCGCACCCGGCCTGCGACCGGATTACGGCGACGATTACTACGCCGCGTTCGTCATCGATCCCGATGAGCACCACCTCGAAGCGGTGGTCGACATGACGGCCTGATCTGCAGTGCAGCGACGCCGGCCGCAGACAGCAGCTGCCTGGGTAAGTAGTGTGATACGCCATCCGGCAACATCATGCCGCGACAGGCGTCGCCCCTGCCCGACACGCATACGCATGTCGGGCAGGCAGCCGTATGCACTCACATCTCCAGCACGACCTTGCCCAGGTGGCTGCCCTGCTCCAGATAGCGGTGCGCCGCTGCGGCGTCGCTGAGCGGGAAGCGCTTGTCGAGCAGCACGCGCAGCCTGCCCTGCGCGATCCACGGCCACACCACGCGCTCCACTTCCGCGGCCAGGCGCGCCTTCTCGTCGGCACTGCGCGGGCGCAGCGTCGAGCCGGTGAGGATGGCCTGCTTGCGCATCAGCAGCGGAATCGGCACCTCGATGGTCGAGCCGGCCTGCGAGGCGATATAGACGATGCGTCCGCGCGGATTGAGCGCTTCCAGGGTGTCGGCAAATACTGCAGCGCCCACCATGTCCAGCGATACGTCCACCCCGCCGTGCGCCTTGGCCACGGCGACGAACGATTCGGTGGTGGAATCGATCGCCAGATCGGCGCCCAGTTCGCGTGCCTGCGCGGCCTTGCCCGCCGAACGCGCGGTGGCCAGCACATGCGCTCCGGCCGCCTTGGCCATCTGGATTGCAGTCACACCGATCCCGGACGTAGCACCATGCAGCAATAGCCATTCCCCGGCCGCGAGCCGGCCATGCTCGAACAGGTTGGTGTACGCGGTGAAGATGGTTTCCGGCAGTGCCGCGGCATGTGCCAGATCCATGCCGGCCGGAACCGGCAGCACATGCCGCGCGTCGACCGCTACGTACTGTGCGTAACCGCCGCCGCCCAGCAGTGCACACACCCGATCGCCGACCTTCCAGCGGCCGGCCGGCTCCACGATCTCGCCGGCGATCTCCAGCCCCAGCGTCTGCGGTGCGCCGGGCGGCGGCGGATAGTGGCCGGCACGCTGCAGCAGATCGGGACGATTGATCCCGGCGGCATGCACCCGGATCAGCACCTGCCCCGGCGCGGGGCGCGGGCGCGGCTGCTCGCTGGCGTACAGCGCATCCGCATCGCCCTTGCCATCGCGGATGGCGATTGCGGTCATCGTGGTATCGCTCATGCGCAGCACTCCGTAGAAAGTGCGCCCAGTGTAGAGATCCCTGCGTCAACACCTGGCGCAAGCCCGGTCGCCACACCTCACCCACGCACGGCGTGGCCACACTCTCCCAACCAAGCCAGGGCAAGCGACTATGCGTCGGCCGGCCTCACGCGTTGAAGCGGTACTGCAACGGAAGCAATTCACTGCAGTGATGCGAGTCCAGGCGCGCCGTCGTGCGGCGATCGCCCGCAGGCCCGCAGACCGGGACGTCATTCCGTTGTCGGCAAGCGCAGCACAAGGCCACACCGCATCACCACGCGCGCCTGCATTACAGACGCACGTGGCAACGCATCACTCCGCGCCGGGAGCGGCATCCTGGTCGATGTACTGACGAATCGCCTCGAACACCTTGGAGGTGCCGTCATCCTGATCCGACGGCAGGCGGGCGGCGAAGTCCCGCAGCAACTTGTCGCCATCCACGCCGGGTTGCTCGGCCAGGGCAAGCGCCAGATCGCCGACGCTGCGCGCCAACGCAACCCAGATGCGGCCCAGCGATTCGGCGATGACATCCATTTCCCGTTCTTGCATGTCGCGCTCCGATCAAGTGGCGTGGGGACTCGGAGCTTACCGCTTACACCGCACACTGAGACTGCTGGACCCAAGCAGCCCCAACCATGCGTACATGGCGCAGACCTGCACGACCTCTACGTGAGGCAGCCGCATCCAGGACACCCGCAACCAAATATGCATTCATCGCGATGAAGCGATATTATGCCGGCACGATCCGCCGGACCCGCCGCGATGACGCCTCTCAGTTTCGAGTTCTACCCGCCCAAGACCGACGACCAGCGCGCACAGCTGGACCGCACGGCGGCCAGGTTGAAGGGCTACGCGCCGGAATACGTCTCGTGCACCTTCGGCGCCGGCGGCTCCACGCTCAGCTATACCTCCGAGACGGTACGCCACCTCAAGCAGAAGCATGGTTTCGAAGCCGCCCCGCATCTGTCCTGCGTCGGCGGCAGCCGCCAGGAGATCCGCGAGCTGCTCAAGCTGTATCGCGCGATCGGCTGCACCCGTATCGTCGCGCTGCGCGGCGACCTGCCCTCGGGCATGGGCCATCCCGGCGACCTGCGCTATGCCTCGGACCTGATCGCCTTCATCCGCGCCGAGCATGGCGATGCGTTCCGGATCGAGGTCGGTGCGTATCCGGAAACCCATCCGCAGGCGACCGACGCACTGAACGATCTGCGTTACTTCAAGGCCAAGGTGGATGCCGGTGCCGATGCCGCGATCACCCAGTATTTCTACAACGCCGATGCGTACTTTCATTTCCGCGACACCGTGCAGCGCATGGGCGTGGAGATCCCGATCATTCCCGGCATCATGCCGATCTCCAATTTCTCGCAGCTGCGACGGTTTTCCGAGCAATGCGGTGCGGAAATTCCGCGCTGGATCAGCAAGAAGATGCAGTCCTACGGCGACGATGCCGAGGCGGTACGCGCCTTCGGTGCAGAAGTGGTGGCCACCGTATGCGAGCGCCTGATCGCCGGTGGCGCGCCTGCCCTGCACTTCTACACGCTCAACCTGGCCAAGCCGACCACGCAGGTCCTGCAACTGCTCGGGCGCTGAGCCACGCCAGCGACGCCATGCCGTTGCTGGCAGGCCGGTTTGTGCAGGCACATCGTCGACAAGCGCGCGCGTGATGCGCAAACGGCATGCGAGCCCCCCCGGTCCCGGCGCGTTGCGCGCCGGCTCACGCACGGCCCGTTACGCTGCGTCGATGCCCCGCCTCCTGCTGCCGTTGCTGCTGTCGTTCTGCCTTTGCCCGGCCACGCGCGTGCAGGCGCAGGAGATCCGCCGCTGCGTGACAGCCGATGGGCAGACCATGTTCACCGACCGCCGCTGCGAAGACGTCGGCGCCGCATCGCACCCACCGCCGGCCACACGCACGCAGGGCAATACCGGCCTGTATCGCTACGGCTGCCCGCGCCGGCTGAGCGAACTGGTGTCGTTACTGCAACTGGCGGTGGACAGCCGCGACGTCAACCGGCTCTCCAGCCTCTACCTGTGGAGCGGCCAGTCCGATGCCGCCGCCAACCAGGTGCTGAGCCGGCTGGAAGCCATCGTGCAACGCCCGTTGCTGGACATCGTTCCGATGTACCCGCAGCAAAGCGATCCGCCGACGTGGGAATCTACTGGCAATACAACGGCAGCGGCTCCATCACTGGACGGCAGTACGATCGACGCCCCACTCCCGGCAACCCCAAGCCGCCCACGCCCCTGGGGCCTGCGCCTGGAGCAGAATCTCGCCAGCGGCACACCCGCACGCAGCGTGTTGCGGCTGCGTCGGCAGTACAACTGCTTCTGGGTGACGTTCTAGCGCAGCGCCCGCCTTGAAAGACTCCAGCAGATTGCAGTGGCGAAGTACCTGCGTTGGTTTCAAGGCAACAGCGTGTCGGCTTCGAGAATCCTTCGGACCACTTACCTCAGGAGATGACGCCTGCAGGCTAAGCGGCCAGCCGGCCCATGATCTGCGTAACCGCCTGCTGCGGGCTCAGCACGGCGCTGTCGATCACCCAATGCGGCTCGGTCCACGCCACGTAGTCGTGCGCGAGCACGGAGGACCAATCCGGCACGCGCAATCCGGGCACCTCGCTCTGCCGCGATTCCACGCGCTGCCGATGCACCTTGCGATCGCTGCACACTACCTCGATCTCCAGCAGGCGGCTGCGTGTGCGGCGAGCTACATCACGCCACGCTTCACGGGTGACCGGCAATGGGTTCACGCAATCGGCGACCACCACGTGACCCTGCTGCAGATTGGCCTCGGCAAGCGCGTAAGCGGTCATGTAGCCGGCGGGTCCGACGTCGTTGGCGAGTGCACCACTTTCGCGCAGTGACTGCTCGATCGTATCGATACGCAAATAAAACGCAGTGCAGTGCGTCAGCAGCGCCTGGGCAATGGAACTCTTGCCGACGCCCGGCAATCCGCCGAACACCACCAAGGTCGCTGACGGCGCAGTCACTGCGGCCACAGCGCGCGAATCGCCGCGATGCCTTGCGCGCCATGCGAACGTGCCTCGCGCAGGTCGTCGACCCGCATGCCGCCGAGTGCGTAGATCGGCAAGCAGACCTGCTCGCGCAAGCGTTCGAACCCCTCCCATCCCAAGGATGTCGCATCCGGATGCGAGGCGGTCGCCTGCACCGGCCCCAGCACCGCGAAATCGCAGCCAAGACGCTGGGCGTGGCGCAGATCTTCCAACCCATGACACGAGGCGGCAACCAGCTGTTCGGCCGGGAACGGGCGCTCCTGCAGGCTGGCCAATTGCTCCGCGCCCAGATGCACGCCGATGCCGAGTTCGCCGGCCAGTGCGATGTCGCGGTTGAGCAACAGCTGCGCGCGCGTACGGCCGCGCAGGCGCATCACCTGCTGCAGCAAGGCCTGCCAGCGCGCCGGTTCGGCCTGCCGCGCGCGCAACTGGATGCGCGTGATGCCGTCCTGCAGCGCACGCTCCAGGCCTTCCAGCCACAGCGCGTCATCGTCCGGCTCGGGCGTGATCAGATAGCGGTCGGGCTGGCGCAGCACACCGACCACCGGCACGTCGGCCGGCGGCATCGAATACCGGGTCAGCTTGTCTGCGGCCACCCAGGTCATCGCCTGGCCTTCGCGGCCGCGCGGGCTGCCCTTCCAGGCGGTGATGTGGCGCACTTCCAGGCGCAGCCGCTTGTCCGGGTACAGCTGCGGCACGTCCATCAGCCACTCGCCGACCTGCGCCTCGATACCGAGCTCTTCGTTGAGTTCGCGCACCAGTGCCTGTTCGGAGGTTTCACCAGGTTCGCGCTTGCCGCCCGGGAACTCCCACAGGCCGGGCATGTCGCGGGTTTCGGTACGGCGGGTCAGCAGGATGCGGCCGCGGGCGTCGGTGATCACGCCGGCGACGACGTGGATGGATCTCAGAGAATCGGGCATGGGCACAAGAGTGCCGCGAGTGAGCGGTTCAGCGCAATCGCTTGAGAGCGGGGAATGGAGATTCGGGAATCGGGAATCGGGAATCGGTTGAAGCACGCACCATGCCCGCCTCTGCAATTCCCGATTCCCGATTCCCGATTCACGCCTACAGCGGATGCCCGATGCGCCAGAGCACTCCGCTGGGATCGTGCAGGGTGAAATCGCGTGCGCCCCATGGCCGGTCTTCCGGCACGCTGCAGCTCACCCCGAACTGCACGTCCAGGCCGGTATCGTGCACGTGCTGCCACCAGCTGTCGGCATCGTCTACCCACAGGTGCAGCATCAGGTTCTCGGCCAGCTCGCGCAGGTAGAAATCCTGCAGCAGGAACGCACAATGCGTGCCATGCCGGAAGCAGGTCACGTTGCCCACCTCGTCTTCCTGCACGAAGCCCAGCGCGCGGTAGAACCGCTGCGACAACGCGTAGTCGCGTGCAGGCACGAACACCTTCAATTGCTGGCTGGACAGCAGTGCCATGACCGCACTCCACGCAGAACGTGGATCGAGCATACGCCCCACAGTGGCGCAGGCGGAGAAGCTTGCCTGCAGCGGGGGCGCAGTTGGCACCCGCGCGCGATGGAAGCGTGTAGCAAACCTGCCAGGCAGAGGCTCGCCGGGACAGAACTCATCGAGCTGGTCGAACTCTTCTGGCGTCTATGCCGTGGTTTCCAGGCATGACCTGGCAACGATGCAGGCCACGCCGTTGGCAAAGAGGCCGTTGGCAGGAATTTGGCCAAAGACACGAAACCTGAGTGTGGCCTCGGATCCGGCCTGCGACATCCCCTTTCCTGCTTCAAGCGCCCCCAGGGATCCCATTCGTAAGCAGAGCCCCCTTGGTAAGGGGGCGCGCCAACGGCGCGGGGATCGGAAGCAAGAACCGTGCACCCAGCGTCCGCGCAGCGGACGCTGGGTGTGCAGCCCGCCAAGCGGGCTGCACCACGGTCAGCTCAGCTCAGCTGAGCTGACCGTGGCAATGCTTGTACTTCTTGCCGCTGCCGCAGGGGCATGGATCGTTACGGCCCACCTTGGGCTCGTCGCGGGTCACCTGCGACACCGGCACCGGGGCGTTGCCGCCCTGCATCTGTTCCACTTCCTCGTCGGCACCGTAGCCGCCGGCGTCCTGATGCTGGAACTGCGAGGCCATCAAGCGCGCCTGCGCCTGCAGACGCTCCTGCTCTTCCAGCTCGGCCACTTCCTCTTCGCTGCGGATGCGCACGCGCGCCAGCAGGTTGATCACCTCGCGCTTGACGTTTTCCAGCATCTCGGAGAACAGCTCGAAGGCTTCCTTCTTGTATTCCTGCTTGGGCTGCTTCTGCGCATAGCCGCGCAGATAGATGCCCTGGCGCAGGTAATCCATCTTGGCCAGATGCTCCTTCCAGCCCTGGTCCAGCACGGTCAGCATCACGTGCTTCTCCAAGGCGCGCATGGTGTCGTTGCCCACCGCCGCTTCCTTCTCGGCAAAGTGCGCATCCACCGCCGCCTGCACCTTGGCCGCAATCTGCTCGGCGTCCAGTTCTTCCTGCGTGCGTGCCATCTCGCTCAGCGCCAGCGGCATGCCCAGTTCCGATTCCAGCGTGGCTTCCAGACCCTTCAGGTCCCACTGCTCGTCGACCGAGTTGGGCGGCACGAAGCGGGCGACCAGGTCGTAGATCACATCGCCACGGATGCCGTCGACATTGTCCTTGACCGATTCGGCATCCAGCAACTCGTCGCGCTGGGCGTAGATCACCTTGCGCTGATCGTTGTTGACGTCGTCGAAGTCCAGCAGGTTCTTGCGGATGTCGAAGTTGTGCGCTTCCACCTTGCGCTGGGCCTTTTCGATCTGCCGGCTGACCAGGCGATCTTCGATGACGTCGTCTTCCTTCATGCCCATCATGCGCATCGCCTTCTGGACCCAGTCCGAAGCGAAGATGCGCATCAGGTTGTCTTCCAGCGACAGGTAAAAGCGCGACGAACCCGGGTCGCCCTGACGACCGGCACGGCCGCGCAGCTGGTTGTCGATACGGCGCGACTCGTGCCGCTCGGTACCGATGATGTGCAGGCCGCCGGCCGCCTTGACCGCGTCGTGACGACGCTGCCATTCGGTCTTGGCCTGCAGCCGCTGTTCGTCGCTGATGTCCTCACCCATGCCGTGCAGCTCGGTTTCCAGCGAACCGCCCAGTACGATATCGGTACCGCGACCGGCCATGTTGGTGGCGATGGTCACCGCGCCCGGCTGGCCGGCGTTGGCCACGATGGTGGCTTCGCGCTCGTGCTGCTTGGCGTTGAGCACTTCGTGCTTGACCCCGGCCTTGCGCAGATGCTCGGACAGCATCTCTGAGGTCTCGATCGAGGTAGTACCCACCAGTACCGGTTGACCGCGCTTGGCGCAGTCTTCGATATCGGCCAGCACCGCGTTGAACTTGCCCTTGCGGTTGAGGAACACCTGGTCCGGATGGTCCTTGCGCACGGTCGGGCGGTTGGTCGGAATCACCACCACTTCCAGACCGTAGATGCTCTGGAATTCGTAGGCTTCGGTGTCAGCCGTACCGGTCATGCCGGACAGCTTCTTGTACATGCGGAAAAGGTTCTGGAAGGTGATGCTGGCCAGCGTCTGGTTCTCGCGCTGCACCGGCACGCCTTCCTTGGCCTCGACCGCCTGATGCAGGCCGTCGGACCAGCGACGCCCGGACAGCGTGCGACCGGTGAATTCGTCGACGATCACCACCTCGCCATCGCGCACGATGTAGTCCACGTCGCGCTGGTAGATCGCATGCGCACGCAGCGCGGCGTTGAGGTGATGTACCACGCTCAGGTTCTGCGCGGCGTACAGGCCGTCTTCGGCATTTTCGAGAATGCCGGCCTGCATCAGCAGTTCTTCGGCGTGGCCCATGCCCGCCTCGGACAGATGCACCTGCTTGCCCTTTTCGTCGATCCAGAAGTCGCCCTCGCCCTCTTCGCTTTCCTGCTTGGTCAGCTGAGGCACGATGCGGTTGACGCGGATGTACAGCTCCGGCGATTCGTCGGCCGGGCCGGAGATGATCAGCGGGGTGCGCGCCTCGTCGATCAGGATCGAGTCGACTTCGTCGACGATCGCGTAATGCAGAGTGCGCTGGTAACGGTCGGCCTTGGACAGCGCCATGTTGTCGCGCAGGTAATCGAAACCGAACTCGTTGTTGGTGCCGTAGGTGATGTCGCTGCCGTAGGCCTCGCGCTTGTCGCTATGCGGCATGCCCGGATACACCACGCCCACGCTCAGGCCCAGCCAGTTGTACAACTTGCCCATCTGCGCGGCATCGCGGCGCGCCAGGTAGTCGTTGACCGTGACCACATGCACGCCCTCGCCCTGCAGCGCGTTGAGGTACACCGGCAACGTGGCCACCAGGGTCTTGCCTTCACCGGTGCGCATCTCGGCGATCTTGCCCAGGTGCAGCACCATGCCACCGATCAGCTGCACGTCGTAATGGCGCATGCCAAGCACGCGGCGGCTGGCCTCGCGGCACACCGCAAAGGCTTCGGGAAGGATCTTGTCCAGGGACTCGCCGGCGGCAAGTCGCTGCTTGAACTCCGGGGTCTTGGCTTGCAGCTCGGCGTCGGAGAGCTTCTCGATCGTCGGCTCCAGCGCATTGATCTGGGTGACGAGGCGGTTGAGCTGGCGCAGCTGGCGTTCGTTACGACTGCCAAAGACACGGGTAAGCAGACTGTTGATCATTGAAGAAACCGGTTGAAAAGGAACGGTTTGACCGACGCCGGTCCCCAAGACCCGGCCGCCGTAAACGAAACAGGGCGCACTGCGCCCTGTCGATGGCAACACCCTATTGTAGCTTGGGGCGGGCCTTCACGAATCAAGCGCCACCCGCGCCGTCGTCAGCCGCGCCCGCGGCGGCCCACCGGCGTATTGGTATCGCCGAGGAACTTGCGTGGATTGACCACCCGCCCGTCCGCCCACACTTCGAAATGCACGTGCGCGCCCGTGGAGCGGCCGCTGGATCCGGCCCTGGCCACCTGCTGGCCGGCGCGGACCAGATCGCCCACCTTCACCACCAGGCGCGAATTGTGCGCATAGCGGGTCACGTAGCCGTTGCCGTGGTCCACTTCGACCACGTTGCCGTAGCCGCCGCGCACGCCGGCATAGCTGACCACGCCGTCGGCGACCGACATCACCGGGTCGCCCACGTTGGCGTGGAAGTCCACCCCCTTGTGGAAGGCCGAACCACCGTCGAACGGATCGGCGCGACCGCCGAAGCCGGAGGTGATGTAGGTGTTGCGGATCGGCATCCGCGAGGGCACCGAATTCTGTTCGAGCTGGTGATCAAACATCAGCGTGGCCAGCACGTTCAGTTGCTGGCCGGAGGCGGAAAACTGCTGTTCGACCTGCCCTAGCGTCTGCTTGAGCGATTCGACCGGCATGTCGCTGACCGGCTCGTCGCCGCCACCGACGCCGACCGGCGCGTCGAAGTCGAACTCGCCATCCTTCAACTTGCCCATTTCGGTCAGCCGCTCGCCCAATGCATTGAGGCGGGTGGCCTGCGCCTGCAGCTCGCCCATGCGCGCGGCCAGTGCGTTGACCTGCGCCTGCGAGGCGCGCTGCGCCTGGGCCAGCTCGACCTGCTGCCGGGCGACCTTGGCCTGCAACGCGGAATTGGTCACCATGCCGGTGGCGGTGCTGGCACCGACGCCGATCAACATGCCCAGCCCAAGCACGGCGCCGAGGACTACCATCGGTCGATCCGCAGCGAAGCCCTGGAACTGCCGGGCCAACCGTTGCGTCCGGGTTTCGCGAGATTTGATTACAACTTTCTTCAACGCCATATGAGTGTCATGTCCAAGCCCAAGTCCAACGCACGCAACCCTTCCGTCCCACAACCGGCCATCGAGGCCGCGTTGGGTGAAAAGGCTGGCGACCCCTTGCGCCGCGCCTTGTGGCTCGATGCGCTGGACCGGCAGTTGCGCCCCCTGTTACCGCCTCATCTGGTCACCCGTTGCCGGCTGGCCAATGTCAGAGACGAACAGCTGGTTTTTCTGGTTGATTCACCTGTCTGGCATGCCAAGTTGCGACTTGCCGAGACCCAATTACTGGATGCCGCCCGATCCATCGGACTGAAGGCCACCGCAGTGACCATCAAGACCACCACCACTCCGCTGCATTCCCCAACGCAGCAGAATCGCGAGCGTCCACGCCCCGTGTCGGAGGCCACGCACAGAGGTCTGCGCGATGCGCTGGCCTCCTTGCAGGACGCTCCACCCACCAAACGGTGAGCTTCGTGCCGCCGTTGCGAGACGGCCGTCGCGGCGTGAAAGAATTGCGAAGACCGCGCACGACCCGACGCATCCTAGCGGGCCTCAGCCACGCAGGAGTTAGAGAAGCCTTAAATAAACGTTAAGAACGGGCCGGAAATACGACGGAGTTCACACTTCGAACGCCGATTACGGCATTCCCTGACATCAGGCGTAGACGGGGCTGGCGTAGGTGACCGGCGGTTGCACGCTGCCGTCGGGGAAGCTGACCCATTCCCAGGCGGCCTGATCCGCCAGCAGCGCGCGCACCAGCTTGTTGTTGAGCGCGTGGCCGGACTTGAAGCCTTCGTAGGCGCCCAGAATGGCGCCGCCAGCCAGATACAGATCGCCGATGGCGTCCAGGATCTTGTGCCGCACGAATTCGTTGGTGTAACGCAGACCGTCCTCGTTGAGCACGCGGAACTCGTCCAGCACGATGGCGTTGTCCATCGAACCGCCCAGGCCCAGATTGCGCTCGCGCATGTATTCGAGATCGCGCATGAAACCGAAGGTGCGGGCGCGCGAGATTTCCTTGACGTAGGCCGAGGTGGAGAACTCGATTTCCTGGCGCGACTGCTTGGCCGGGATCATCGGGTGGTTGAATTCGATGGTGAAGCCGAGTTTGTAGCCTTCGTACGGCTCGAAGCGCGCGACCTTGTCGCCCTCGCGCACTTCCACCGTCTGCTTGATGCGGATGAAGCGCTTGGCCTTGTTCTGCTCGACGATGCCTGCCGACTGCAGCAGGAATACGAACGGGCCGGACGAACCGTCCATGATCGGCAACTCGGCCGAGGACAGTTCGACGATGACGTTGTCCACACCCAGGCCGGCCAGCGCCGACATCAGGTGCTCGACGGTCTGGATCTTGGCGCCATTGCAGGTCAGGCCGGTGCACAGGGTGGTCTCGGTGACCAGTTCGGCATCGGCCGGGACTTCGACGATCGGCTCCAGGTCCACACGCCGGAACACCACGCCATGATCGACGGGAGCCGGTCGTAGCGTCATGTACACCTTGTCGCCACTGTGCAGGCCGACGCCGGTGGCGCGAATGGTGTTCTTGAGAGTGCGTTGCTGGGTCATATGCGAAGTCTGGATGAACAATGCAGACAGACGCTGAACCGGCTGTCTAATCCGTTGAGATTATCCGAATTTTAACAAGTCGCGCGTGACGGGAACTGTAATTCCCGGGTCACGCAACTGCAAAAGCTGCCGGATCGTGGCCGATCCGGCAGAAAAGGACATGGCACAGCATCCCCGGGGCGAACCCCGGGGCGGAGCGGAACGCGCCGCCGTAGCGACGCGGCCGACGCTCCTCAGTCAGCCTGGCGGCGCAGGAACGCCGGGATATCCAGGTAGTCGTTGGGCAGGTCTGCAGCCGGCGCAGCGGAACCGCCGCCGTTGTTGCTGCCGCTGCCGCTGCCGACCGAGTCGCTGCTCGGACGACGCAGGCCCAGGCCCATGCTGCCGCCGACGGCCTTGGACACCGCATCGCCGCCGCTGGTGTCGAAATCGCCAAACTCCGGCTGGCCGGTGGTGGCATTGCGCACCAGCTTGATCGGCGCGCGCTGGTCCGGACGCTGGGTCTGACGGGCAACCGCACGGTTCAGGCCAGTGGCCACCACGGTGACGCGCACTTCGTCCTGCATGTCCGGGTCAAGCACGGTGCCGACGACCACGGTCGCATCTTCCGAGGCGAACGCCTCGATGGTGCGGCCGATCTCGTCGAACTCGGACATGGTGAAGTCCGGGCCGGCGGTGATGTTGACCAGGATGCCGTTGGCACCGGCCAGGTTGACGTCGTCCAGCAGCGGGTTCTGGATGGCGGCTTCGGCAGCGGCCTGCGCGCGATCGTCGCCGCGTGCCGACCCGGTGCCCATCATGGCCAGGCCCATTTCCGACATCACGGTGCGCACGTCGGCGAAGTCGACGTTGATCAGACCCGGACGCACGATCAGATCGGCGATGCCCTGCACGGCGCCCTGCAGCACGTCGTTGGCGGCGCGGAAGGCCTGGATCATGGTGGCGTTGCGGCCGAGCACGGTGATCAGCTTTTCATTGGGGATGGTGATCAGCGAGTCGCAATGCTGGCTCAGTTCCTCGATGCCCTTCAGCGCGACCTGCATGCGGCGACGGCCTTCGAACGGGAACGGCTTGGTGACCACGGCCACGGTCAGGATGCCCATTTCCTTGGCCAGCTGTGCAACGACTGGCGCCGCGCCAGTACCGGTGCCGCCGCCCATGCCGGCGGTGATGAACACCATGTCCGCACCCTGCAGCGCGTCCATGATGCGTTCGCGATCTTCCAGCGCAGCCTGACGGCCGACCTCCGGATTGGCGCCAGCGCCCAGGCCCTTGGTGACGTTGGTCCCGAGCTGCAGCTGCAGCTTGGCGCCGCAGTTCTTGATCGCCTGCGAGTCGGTATTGGCGGTGATGAATTCCACGCCATCGACATTGGTGTTGACCATGTGCGCAACCGCGTTGCCGCCGCCGCCGCCCACGCCAACGACCTTGATGACCGCGTTGGGAGCCATTTTTTCAATCAGTTCGAAATGTGCCATGTCAGTGTCCTCTTGAGCCGGGATTGGGGAGTGGGGAGTCGCAACAGCGCTGGTCCCTGCCCCACTCCGCATCACGGCGAGTGTTGTTGTTTGAAAGTCGGGATTCGTGTGCCTGGGCCATGGATGCGCTATTGCGCTCTACGACTCACCGCACCTACTCCTCGACGCAATGCCTGCAAAAAATTTTACCGCCTACCCGCTCGCCGCTCTCCACTTAATCGTTGCTACCACTCTGTTTTTCTTTCGCTCTTGCCAATCCCAAATCCCGAACTCCAAATCCCGGTCCCTCAGAATTCCCCGCGATACCAATTCTTCAATTTCTTGAACAAGCTCCCGGCGCGTCCGGTCGGGATCGACGGGCGGCGCGGGTGTTCGATCTGGCTACCCATCAGCAACAGGCCCACGCCGGAGGCGTGCACCGGGTTGCCGACGACTTCGCCCAGGCCGGTGACGTGCTGGGGAATGCCCACGCGCACCGGCATCTGCAACATCTCTTCGGCCAGTTCGACCACGCCTTCCATCTTCGACGCGCCACCGGTGAGCACCATGCCGGCGCGCACCATTTCCTCGAAACCGGAGCGGCGCAGTTCGGCCTGCACCATCTCGAAGATTTCCTCATAACGTCCCTGCACCGCCTGCGCCAGCGCATGCCGTGGCATGCGACGCGGCGGGCGGTCGCCCACCGACGGCACCTGGATGCTTTCCTCGGCGGTGGCCAGCTGCGCCAGCGCACAGGCATAGCGCACCTTGATCTGCTCGGCTTCCGGAGTCGGAGTGCGCAACATGTGCGCGATGTCGTTGGTGACGTGGTCGCCGGCGATCGGCAGCGAAGCGGTATGGCAGATCGCGCCCTGCACGTAGACCGCCAGGTCGGTGGTGCCGGCGCCGATATCCACCAGCACCACGCCCAGTTCGCGTTCGTCGGCGGTCAATACCGCCACGCTGGAAGCCAGCGACGACAGCACCAGGTCGTCCACCTGCAGGCCGCACTTCTGCACGCACTTGGTGATGTTGGCCGCGGCCGACTGCGCGCACACCACCAGATGCGCGTGCACCTCCAGGCGCACGCCGGTCATGCCGACCGGATTGCGGATGCCTTCCTGCGAATCGTCCAGCACGTACTCGCGCGGGATCGCATGCAGGATGCGCTGGTCTGCGGGAATGGCCACGGCCTTGGCCGCATCCAGCACGCGCTCCAGATCGCTCCAGGTCACTTCGCCGTCGCGGATCGGCACGATGCCGGGCGAGTTCTTGCACTGCACGTGGTTGCCGGAAATCGACGCATACACCGAACGGATCTCGCAGCCGGCCATCAGCTCGGCCTCTTCCACTGCGCGCTGGATCGACTGCACGGTGGATTCGATGTCCACCACCACGCCGCGCTTGAGACCGCGCGATTCATGCGAACCGATACCAATCACTTCGATCGGATTGCCGGGCGAGTACTCGCCGACCAGCGCGACGACCTTGGAGGTGCCGATGTCCAGTCCAACGATGAGGGATTTGTCGCCTTTGCGGTTCATGTCTTAAAGCCGGGAATAGGGAATAGCGAATGGGGAATGGTCAACAGCGGTGCACGGAGGCGAGGAGAATTGAGAACGAGTGTGTGAGGCGCCGCGGGCGACACCGGCTTGGGTTTCTTCTCCATTCCCGACTCCCCATTCTCCATTCGCCGTTCGACCGTGAAGCCGTTGGTATAGCGCAGGTCGGCGCGGGCGATCGGGCGTTGCGGGTCGGCCAGTTGCGGCAGCACGCGGGCGAAGCGCTGCAGGCGGGCGCGCGCATCGTCGCGGCCGATCACGATCTGCACGCCGTTGCTCAGGCCCAGCGACCAGCTGCCGCGCGCGTCCATTTCCAGACGCTCCACATCCAGCCCGGTCGGTGCGAACAGTGCGCGTGATTCGTTGTAGAGCGCCACCACGTCCTGGGTCTTGCTGTCGGGGCCGCCGAGTTGCGGCAGCTTGAAATCCTTCAACAACGGCGGGGTGCGGAACAACCGGCCCTGCTCGGACAACATGCGGTCGGTGCCCCAGCGCGCGAACGGCTTGTGCTCGGTGACGTGCACTTCCAGCACGTCCGGCCAGCGCTTGCGCACCTGCGCACTTTCCACCCACGGCAGGCGCGCGATGGCGTCCTGCGCGTTCTGCAACTTCACCGCGAAAAAGCCCGCGCGCGCATACGGCAGGACCACCGCACGCAACTGCTCGGCCGGCACCCGCTTGAAATCGCCCGACACCCGCAGCCGCGCCAACGGCCAGCGCTCGGCACCGACCCAGCCATTGAGCACGGCCACCACCGGCAACGCGACCAGCGCCACCGCGAGCAACCACGCCAGGATGCGCAGGGTGGCGTTCATTGGTGTGCTCCGCACACGGGATTCGGCATTGGAGATTGGGGATTCGCAACGGCGCGCGCTGCGCTCGCGGGATTGGAAATTCGGGATTGGGGATTAGCCACAGCAACGGCAACGGCGCGCATGGCGTCGCTGTTAGCCAATCCCGAATCCCCAATCCCCAATCCCGGCCTCACAGCGTCTGCTCCAGCACGCGCCAGACCAGTTCCTCGAAATCGATGCCGAGCTGGCGCGCGGCCTTGGGCACCAGCGAGTGGCTGGTCATGCCCGGGGCGGTGTTGACTTCCAGCAGATACAACTGGCCGCTGGCGCGGTCGCGCATCACGTCCACGCGGCCCCAGCCGCGGGCGCCGGCGGCGCGAAAGGCGTCGAGCGCGAGCTGGCGGAGTTGCGTCTCGGCATCGCCGTCCAGGCCCGGGCACAGGTACTGGGTGTCGTCAGCCAGGTACTTGGCGTTGTAGTCGTACCACTGGCCCTTGGGCACGATGCGGATCGACGGCAGCGCGACCTCGCCGAGCACGGCCACGGTGAGTTCGTCGCCTTCGATCAGCTGCTCCATCAGCAGCGCGCCGTCGTAGCGCGCCGCCAGCGCCACGGCCTCTTCGAGCTGGGCCTGGTCGAACACGCGGCTGATGCCGACGCTGGAGCCTTCGTTGGCCGGCTTGACGATGACCGGCAGGCCGATCTGCCGTGCGGCGGCATGAATGTCATCGGCACTGGCACCGGCAGCCAGGCGCGCATAGCGCGGCGTGGGCAGGCCCAGCGACAGCCACACCTGCTTGGTACGGATCTTGTCCATGCTCAACGCCGAGCCCAGCACGTTGGAGCCGGTGTACGGCACCTTGAAGGCTTCCATCAGGCCTTGCACGATGCCGTCTTCGCCGCCGCCGTTATGGCCGTGCAGCACGTTGAAGACGCGATCGAAACGCTGCTCGACCAAGGCCTGCGCCAGGGCCGGAATGCCGTCGACCGGCTGCGCATCGACACCGCGCGCACGCAATGCCTCGAGCACGTTGCCGCCGGAATTCAACGACACCTCGCGCTCGGACGAGGTACCGCCGAGCAACACGGCGACGCGGCCGAACGCGGCCGGATCGCTGATGCGTGCGTTGGGAATCACCGCGCTCATGCGGTCGCTCCGGTGAAGCCGTTGTTGATGATGTGCTGTGCGACATAACCGATATCGCCGGCCCCCATCATCAGCAGCAGGTCGCCATCCTGCAGCACGTCCGGCAACACTTCGGCCAGGCCGGAAATCTGCCCGACCACCACCGGTTCGCTGCGGCCGCGTGCTCGGATCGCACGCGCCAACGCGCGCGCATCGGCACCTGGAATCGGCGCTTCACCGGCCGGATAGACCTCGCTCAGTACCAGCGCATCGACGGTGCTCAGCACCGCGGCAAAGGCGTCGAACTGATCTCGGGTACGGCTGTAGCGATGCGGCTGGAACGCCACCACCAGGCGCTTGTCCGGCCAGCCACCGCGGGCGGCGGCGAATACCGCTTCCAGCTCGCGCGGATGGTGGCCGTAATCGTCGACCACGCGCACGCGTGCACCGGTGCTGGTGGTGACTTCACCCAGGTCGTTGAAGCGACGGCCGATGCCGGCGAAGTTTTCCAGCGCACGCGCAATGGTTTCCGGCGCCACGCCCAATTGCCAACCGATCGCCGCTGCTGCCAGTGCATTGAGCACGTTGTGACGGCCCGGCAGTGCCAGCGTCACCGGCGTGGTGGTGCCTTCGGGCAGGCGCAGCGTGAAGCGCATGCGCGGGCCGTCCTGCACCACATCTTCGGCGCGCACGTCGGCGTTTTCGCTCATGCCGTAGCTCATCACGTGGCGCGGCGTCTTGCTGGCCAGTGCAGCCACTTCCGGGTCGTCGATGCACAGCAGCGCCAGACCGTAGAACGGCAGGCGCTGCAGGAATTCTGCGAATGCCGCCTGGATGCGCGAGAAATCGTTGCCGTAGTTTTCCAGGTGATCCGAATCGATATTGGTGATCACCGCCATCAACGGGTTCAGACGCAGGAAGCTGCCATCGCTCTCGTCGGCCTCGGCCACCAGCCACTGGCCGCCACCGAGCTTGGCGTTGGCACCGGCAGCCAGCAACTGCCCGCCGATGACGAAGGTCGGATCCAGACCGCCTTCGCTCAGCACGGCCGCCGCCAGGCTGGTGGTGGTGGTCTTGCCGTGCGTGCCGGCCACCGCGATGCCGCGACGGAAGCGCATCAGCTCGGCCAGCATCGCCGCACGCGGCATGATTGGAATGCGCTGGCTGCGCGCCTCCATCAGCTCGGGGTTGTCTTCGCGGATCGCACTGGACACGACCACGCAATCGGTGCCTAGCACGTTGGCCGCCGAATGCCCGCGCATCACCCGCGCGCCCAGCTTGGCCAGCCGCCGCGTCGCCACGTTATCGGAGTTGTCCGAGCCGGAGACTTCATAGCCCAGCGTCAGCATCACCTCCGCAATGCCGCTCATGCCGGTGCCGCCGATACCGACGAAATGCACGCGCGGGAAGGCACGCACCAGATCGCCGCTGTCCTGCAGACGGCGGATCACGCGGCACCTCCGGTGGAGGTGCCGGGATTGGAGATTAGGGATTGGAGATTGGCAACGGCGGCGATCGATCGCGCCGAAAATTGACCATTAACGGATTTCTGCATGCTTTCCTGCTTGTGCTGTTGCTCTTTACGAATCCCCAATCCCGAATCCCCACTCCCGGCTTCCTGAAGAATGATGTCGGCGATGCGTTCAGCGGCATCCGGCTTGGCCAGGGTGCGGGCGGCCTGTGCCATCGACAGGCGGCGGGCGGGGTCAGTCAGCAGGGTCTGCAAGACCTGCTGCAGCCGCACGGCCAGGGTGTCGTCCTGCTTGAGCAGCACGGCGGCGTCGGCGCCGACCAGGTATTCGGCATTGCGGGTCTGGTGGTCGTCCACCGCGGCGGCAAAGGGCACCAGCACGCTGCCGATGCCGGCGGCGCACAGTTCGGCCAGCGTCGATGCACCGGCGCGGCACACGACCAGGTCGGCCCAGGCATAAGCGGCGGCCATGTCGGCGATGAACGGTTCGACGCTGGCGTTGACGCCCGCTTGCGCGTACGCCGCGTCGGCTTCGGCGCGCAGCTTTTCGCCACACTGGTGGCGCACGTCCACATCCGGGTGACCGAGCGCGGCCAGTGCCGCCGGCACGGCCTGATTCAATGCGCGCGCGCCCTGGCTGCCACCGAGCACCAGCACACGCACGGCACCGCCACGGCCGACCAGGCGCGCGGCCGGCGCCGGAAGCGCTGCGATTTCCGCGCGCACCGGATTGCCCACCGCTTCTTCGCCGGCGAAGCTGCCCGGGAAACCGGTCAGCACACGACGCGCAAACCGCGACAACACCTTGTTGGTCATGCCAGGCGCGCGGTTCTGTTCGTGCACCAGCAACGGCACGCCAAGCAGCCGCGCTGCCAGGCCGCCCGGGCCGGCCGCGAAGCCGCCGAAACTGATCACCGCACGCGGCTGGCGCTTGCGCAGCACGAAACCGGCGGCGCGCACTGCGCGCATCACCCGCACCGGTGCACCGAGCAATTTCACCAGGCCCTTGCCACGCAAGCCGCTGATGGCCAGCGTGTCGAGTGGAATGTCGTGCTGCGGCACCAGCCGGGTTTCCATCGCGCCGTCGGCGCCCAGCCAGGTCACCGGCACACCACGCGCGCGCAGCACCTTGGCCACGGCCAGACCGGGGAAGATATGCCCGCCCGTGCCGCCAGCAAGAATCACCACTGGCCGAATCCCCGCACCTGGATGTGCGGGCGTTTGCGCGGGATTGGCATGCGCGCTCATGCAATCCTCCCGAAGGTCGGTTCCACACGCGGCTGCATGCGGCTGGTGCCGCGCAGGATTGCCGACGCCGGCGCCACCGATGTAGCAGCGACCGGTGCGGCTGCGGGTGCCGCGGCAACCGGGTCACGCTGCGGCTTGTGCGCCGGCGCATAGGCTGGCGTAACCGATTCGACCACCGGTTCGGCCGGCTCGGCCGACGGCGCGCCCGCACCCTGCGGCGACAACTTGCTGCGCAGGCGCTCGGCACGATCCATCTCGTAGGACACGCGCAGCAGCAGGCCCATCGCCACGCAGGTCATCAGCACCGACGAACCGCCGGAGGAAATCAGCGGCAGGGTCAGGCCCTTGGTCGGCAGGATGCCCAGGTTCACGCCCACCGAGACGAAGCTCTGCAGGCTGATCCACAAGCCGATGCCGAAGGCGATGTAGCCGGAGAAGTGACGCTTCATTTCCACGCAGCGCATGCCCAGCCAGAACGCGCGACCGACCAGCAGCGCGTACAGCGCGATCACCCCGCACACGCCGACAAAGCCGAGTTCTTCGGCAATGACCGAGAAGATGAAGTCGGTATGCGCTTCGGGCAGGTAGTTGAGCTTCTGCACCGAGGCGCCCAGGCCCACGCCGGTCCACTGGCCGCGGCCCACCGCCATCAAGGCGTTGGACAGCTGGTAGCCGGAGCCGAGCTGGTCGGCCCACGGGTCCAGGAACGAGGTGATGCGGCGCAGCCGGTACGGCTCCAGGATCGCGATGAAGGCGAATACCGGCAGGCCGAACACGATCGGCATCGACATGCGCGGCAGGTTCACCCCGCCCAACACCAGCATGCCGGCGGTGATCGCCAGCAGCAGCGTGGACGAACCGAAGTCCGGCTGCATCAGCAGCAGGCCGACCAGTGCGATCGCCACGCCCAGCGGCTTGAGCATCGCCGGCCAGGTCGCATTGACCTCGTCGCGAAAGCGCACCAGATAGCTGGACAGCCAGACGATGTAGAGCACCTTGACCGCTTCGACGGTCTGGAATTTCGATACGCCCAGGTTGATCCAGCGTTTGGCGCCGTTGACGCTGCTGCCCAGGCCGGGCACGAACACCACCACCAGCAGACCAAAGCAGGCCAGCAGCAACACCTGGTTGTACTGCTCGATGGTCTTGAGCTCGGTACGCATCGCCCAGAACGCCAGGCCGACGCCGATGCCCAGGAACAGCAGGTGGCGGGTCAGGTAATAGAACGGGTTGTCGGACAGCTCGATCGAGCTGGACGCCACCATCACCACGCCGAGCGAAGCGAGCGTGGCCGCGGCCCCGAGCAGCCACGGGTCGTAGCGGCCGCCGATGGCGTCCAGTCGCGTGGCCTGGCGGGACATGTCGTTCATCAGCGCACCTTCAACGTGGCAAGGCCAATCAGCACCAGCACCACCGAAATGATCCAGAAACGCACGATCACGCGCGGTTCCGGCCAGCCCTTGAGCTCGAAGTGGTGATGGATCGGCGCCATGCGGAACACGCGCTTGCCGGTCAGCTTGAAGCTGGCGACCTGGATCATCACCGACAGCGTTTCGATCACGAACACACCGCCCATGATCACCAGCACCAGCTCCTGGCGCACGATCACCGCGATGGTGCCCAGCACCGCGCCCAGCGACAGCGCGCCGATGTCGCCCATGAACACCATGGCCGGATAGGTGTTGAACCACAGAAAGCCCAGGCCTGCGCCGGCGATCGCCGAGCAGATGATGATCAGCTCGCCGGCCCCGGGAATCAGCGGGATTTTCAGGTATTCGGCAAACACCACATTGCCCGAGGCGTAGGCGAACACGCCCAGCGCGCAGGCCACCAGCACGGTCGGCATGATCGCCAGACCGTCCAGGCCGTCGGTGAGGTTCACCGCATTGGAGAAGCCGACGATCCAGAAATAGGCGATCACCACAAAGCTCACGCCGGCCAATGGCAGCGCGATCGACTTGAACATCGGAATGTAGAAGGTGATCGCGGCCGGCACGTCGGCGGTGTAGTACAGGAACAAGCCCGCTGCCAGGCCGAAGATCGACTGCAGCAGATACTTCCAGCGCGACTTCAGGCCGTTGGGATCGCGGCGCACGATCTTGATCCAGTCGTCGTACCAGCCGATCGCGCCGAAACAGATCATTACCGCCAGCACCAACCACACGTAGCGGTTGCGCAGATCGCCCCACAGCAGCACCGACAAGGTCACCGTCAGCAGGATCAGCGAGCCGCCCATGGTCGGCGTGCCGGCCTTGGAGAAATGCGTCTGCGGGCCGTCCTGGCGGATCGGCTGGCCACCCTTGAACTGGGCCAGCTTGCGGATCACCGCCGGGCCCATCCACAACGACAGAAACAGTGCAGTCAGCGCAGCCAGGATGCCGCGGAAGGTCAGATAATTGAACAGCCCGAACAGGCTCTCCAGTTGCTGCAGCCAACGCGCCAGCTCAAGCAGCATGGGATGCGTCCTCCGCCGGGGCGAGCAGCGCGGTGACGATGCGGTCCATGGCGCTGCCACGGGAGCCTTTCACCAGCAGCGTGGGCGGGGTGTGCGCCGTGGTGGCGGCAGTCTGCGCCGCCGCACCGGTGTGTTCGTACATCGAAGAAGATTCCTGCGTTTGGGTCGGCGAAACGGCGAGCTGCGCCAGATCCGCCTGCAAGGCCGCGATCAACGCGGCATGGGTGGCGCACACGCGGCCGCCCTCGCCGAACGCCTGCGCGGCGGCGGCACTGAGCTCGCCCAGCGCGTACAGGCGCTGCAGCTTGGCCGCGCGCGCGCGACGTCCGGCGGCGGCATGCAGGGCCGCGCCTTCCGGGCCGAGTTCACGCATGTCGCCGAGCACCAGCCAGCCTTCGCCAGGCGCAGCAGCCAGGGTGTCGATGGCGGCATCCAGCGAACCGGGATTGGCGTTGTAGCTGTCGTCGATCAGCACCGTGCCGCCGGACAGGGTGTGGGTGATCTGGCGACCGGCCACCGGGCGCGCCTGCGCCAGACCGGCGGCGATGATCGGCAAGGCGATGCCCGCACCCAAGGCCAGGCCGGCCGCAGCCAGCGCATTGAGCACGTTGTGGCGGCCCGGCAACGGCAGCGCGATCTGCGCCTGGCCTTGCGGGGTCACCAGGGTGAACTGCGCGCCACTGGCCTGTAGCCGCAAGCCATGCGCGGTGATCTCGGCACTGGCCTGCAGGCCATAACGCAACACGCGACGGCCCTGCACCGGCTGCGCCTGCAGTTGCTGCTCGAACCAGGCACCGAAGGCGTCGTCGGCATTGATCACCGCCACGCCATCGGACGGCAATGCGGCGTAGATGGCGCCCTTGGTACGGGCGACGCCGAGCAGGCTGCCCAGGCGTTCCAGATGCGCGGGGGCGATGTTGTTGACCAGGGCCACGTGCGGCTGCGCGATCTCGGTGAGATAGGCGATATCGCCCGGCTTGCCGGCGCCCATTTCGTAGATCGCCAGATCCGCATCGTCCGGGGCGGCGATCACCGCCAGCGGCAGGCCGATCTCGTTGTTGCGATTGCCCGGCGTGGCGTACACGGTGGTTCCGTCGACACGGCCGGCCTCGCTCAGGATGGCCAGCAGCAGGGCCTTGACGCTGGTCTTGCCGTTGGAGCCGGTCAAGGCGATCACCCGCGTGGCGCGGTCGCGCTGCATGCCGGCGGCGATACGCGCCAACGCCAGTTCGGTATTGGCCACCAGCACCTGCGGCACGCTCAGCGCCGGCAGCAGGCGATCGACCAGCAAGCCGCTGGCACCATGCGCCACCGCGTCTGCGGCAAAGTCGTGTCCGTCGAAACGCTCGCCGCGCAGCGCTACATACAGGCTGCCGTTGGCCAGCGTGCGGGTGTCGTTGCCGACGGTATCGATCATGGCGTCGTCGCCATGCAGCTCGCCACCGGCCCAGTGGGCGATCAACGACAGCGGAGTGAGCTTCATGCGCGCACTCCCAGTACGGTCCGCGGCAACAAGGCCTGCGCCGCCACGATGGCGTCGTCGAAGGCATGCCGCACACCGGCGATTTCCTGATACGGCTCGTGGCCCTTGCCGGCGATCAGCACGATGTCGGAGGCACCGGCCATGCTGATGGCCTGATGGATCGCCGCGGCACGGTCGCGCTGCACGATCGCCGCATCCGGGCGCGCGAAGCCGCGCAGGATATCGGCCACGATCACGTCGCCATCTTCGCCACGCGGGTTGTCGTCGGTGACGATCGCCACGTCGGCGTTGACCTCGGCAATGGCCGCCATCTGCGGGCGCTTGCCGGTATCGCGCTCGCCACCACAACCGAACACGCAGATCAGCCGGTCCTGTGCATGCGCGCGCAGGCTGGCCAATGCCTGTTCCAGCGCGTCGGGCGTGTGGGCGTAGTCGACGACCACCAACGGTGCGCCATGCGCGCCACCCAGGCGGTTCATGCGGCCGTGGATCGGCTGCAGCTGACCGAGCACGTCGGCGATCCGTGCCGGCGCGATGTCCAGCGCAGACAAGGCGCCGGCCACGGCCAGCAGGTTGTCCACGTTGAAACGGCCCAGCAGCGGCGAGTGCACCGGATGCACGTGACCGTCGATATGCAGCGCGAAATTGATCCCGTTGTGATCCAGCTGCAGCGCCTGCGCACGCACGCTTGCCTGGGCCTGCACACGCGAACTCACGCCGATCGCGCGCAGCGCGGGGTCGAGCGAGGCCAGCAGCGTGCGGCCGAACTCATCGTCCAGGTTGACGACCGCGGCCTTCAATCCGGCGCGCGCGAACAGCCTGGCCTTGGCCGCGCCGTACTGCGCCATGTCGCCGTGGTAATCGAGATGGTCGCGGGTGAGATTGGTGAACACCGCCACGTCGAAATGCACCGCGTCCACGCGGCCCTGGTCCAGCGCATGCGAGCTGACTTCCATCGCCACAGCCTGCGCGCCCTCGTCGCGCAACTGCGCCAGCAAGGCATGCGTCTGCAGCACCAGCGGCGTGGTGAAACCGGTCGACACGGCGCTGCCGTACAGGCCCACGCCCAGGGTACCGAGCGTGCCGGTGGGGGTGCCGAGCAGCGTCAGGGCCTGCGCCAGCAATTGCACGGTCGAGGTCTTGCCGTTGGTGCCGGTGACGCCGACCATGCGCATCGCCTGCGAGGGCTGGCCGTGGAACTGATCGGCCATCGCGCCCAGGCGCGCCCGCAAACCGGGCACGGCGATCGCATCGGCCGGTGCCGGCAGATCGGCCGGCGCCGGTGGCTCGAACAACACCGCCGCCGCGCCATTGGCGCGCGCCTGTTCGACAAAATCCAGGCCATGCGCGCCGAAACCGGCGATCGCTACGAAGGCATCGCCCGCACGCACCGCACGGCTGTCCATCACCAGGCCCGACACCTGCACGTCGTGTGCAAGCGGCACGTCCGGCAACAGCTGCGACAGCGGCATGGCGCGGCTCACTGGCGGCTCTCCTGCAACGGTGCAGGCTGGGCGGGTGCGGGCAGCGCGGCCGGCGCAACGGCGGTGGGAATACCGGCAGACACTTCGTCCACCGGATCCGGCACCAACGCCGGGTCCAGGTCGGCCGGCTGCGGCTTGACGACCGGCTGTCCGGTCTTGCCGGCAGCCTGCGCGGCCAACCAAGACTGGATGTCGTCCGGCGGCACGTCCATCAGCCGCAGCGCGCCTTCCATCACCCGATGGAACACCGGTGCCGACACCAGGCCGCCGTAATACACCTTGCCCTGCGGATCGTTGATCACGATGACGGTGGCAAAGCGCGGCCGCGTGGCCGGCACCAGGCCGGCGAACAGCGCGTTGTAATGCCCGCGCTCGTACCCGTTGGCGCCGTTCTTGCGCGCGGTACCGGTCTTGCCGGCGACGTGATAGCCCAGGATCGCCGCGCCCTTGGCGCCACCCTGGGTGACCACGGTTTCCATCATGTCGATGACCTGGCGCGCCACGTCGGGGGTGACCACCTGGCGGGTTTCGTTGTGCTGGCCGCGCACGAAGGTCGGCGGGGTCAGCTTGCCGCCATTGCCCAGCGTGGCGTACGCCTGCGCGATCTGCAGCGGCGTCACCGACAGGCCGTAGCCGTACGACATCGTGGTCTTGGACGGGCCGCTCCAGCGCGCCGGCTGCAGCACCACACCGGCCGATTCGCCAGGAAACCCGCTATGCGGCGCAGCGCCGTAACCGAAGTTGCGGATCGACTGATAGAAGGTCTGGTCCGGTACCTTGGCCGCGATCTTGGCCGCGCCGATGTTGGAGCTGCGCGTGATCACGCCGGTGACATTGAGCACGCCGTTGTTGCGCGGCACATCGCGGATGGTGAAGCGCCCCACCGACATGTAGCCGGGGTTGGTGTCGATGACGGTGTCCTTGGTCACCACGCCGGCGGTCAGCGCGGTGGCCACAGTCAGCGGCTTCATCGTCGAGCCCGGCTCGACCAGATCGGTGACCGCACGGTTGCGGCGCGCCGACGGGTTGATGCCGGTGACCGCGTTGGGGTTGTAGGTCGGCAGGTTGACCATCGCCAGCACTTCGCCGGTGGCCACATCCATCACCACCATCGACCCGCCGGCAGCGTTGTTTTCGACCAGCGCGTTGCGCAGCTCCTTGTAGGCCAGGAACTGGATGCGGCGATCGATGCTCAGCGTCAGGTCCTTGCCCGGCTGCGCCGGACGCACCAGATCCACGCTCTCCACGATCGCGCCGCGCGCATCGCGCACCACCTTCTTGGAGCCCGGCTTGCCGCGCAGCCATTCGTCGAAGGCCAGCTCCAGGCCTTCCTGGCCGCGGTCGTCGATATTGGTGAAGCCCAGCACGTGGGCCATCGCCTCGCCTTGCGGATAGAAGCGACGGAACTCGCGCTGCGAGAACACACCGGGGATCTTCAGATCGACAATGGCATGTGCCTTGTCCGGGTTGATCCGGCGCTGCAGGTACATGAATTCCTTGCCGGCCTTCTGCGCCAGCTTGGCATTCAACTCATCCAGCGGCTGGCCGAGCGCCTTGGCCAGCTCGGGAATGCGGTCCGGATTGCGCAGCAGTTCCTGCGGATTGACCCAGATCGATTCCACCGGCGTGGACACAGCCAACGGCTCGCCGTTGCGGTCGGTAATCATGCCGCGCGAGGTGGCGATCGGCAGCTCGCGCAGGTAGCGCGCTTCGCCCTGGCGCTGGTAGAAATCGCGGTTGACCAGCTGCACGAACGCCGCGCGGCCGATCAGCGTCACCGAGCACAGGCCCAGCGCGATGCCGACCAGCGTCAGGCGGCCACGCAGGTTGAAGTTGCTGCGCGCGCGGTTGCGGCCGGCCTTCATGGCGCACCTCCGTGTGCGCGGCTGTGCCGTGCAAAACGGCTGTCGTGCCGTTCTGTCATGGGCGCACCACCACGATGTCGTTGGTCTCCGGGAACTTCATCCCGATGCGCGCACGCGCGACCTGATCCACGCGATTGCTTTCCGCCCAGGTGGCCTGCTCCAGCTGCAGCCGGCCGAATTCGATATTCAATTCATCGCGCGTGTGCTCGAGCTTGGACAACTGCACGAACAGCTTGCGATGCATGTGGCGCATGTACACGACCCCGATCGCCGAGGCGATGCTGCAGGCAAGCAGCACGATGAGCAGCAGGCGGCTCATTGGGCGTCTCCTTGAGACGCCGGGATTGGGGATTCGGGATTCGAGATTCGCTCAGAGCGCTTTTCCAATCCCGAATCCCTACTCCCGAATCCCAGCTTCTCAGCCACCCGCAACACCGCGCTGCGGGCGCGCGGGTTGACGCTCAGTTCGGCGTCGTCGGCCTTGATGGCGCCGCTGATCAGCTGCAGCGTCGGCACGAAGGGCTGGGCTTCGGGCAGGCGGCGGTTGCTCGGCGGGGCCTTGGCGTAGCGGGCCATGAACTGCTTGACGATGCGGTCTTCCAGCGAGTGGAAGCTGATCACCGCCAGGCGGCCGCCGGGCTTGAGCGCGCCCAGGGCGGCGTCCAGGCCGGCTTCCAGATCGTCCAGCTCGCGGTTGATGTAGATGCGGATCGCCTGAAAGCTGCGCGTGGCCGGATGGGTCTTGCTGTCGCCGCGCGGCATCACCGAGGCGATCAGCTCGGCCAGCTGCGCGGTGCGCAGCAGCGGCTGTTCGGCGCGGCGGGCCACGATGGCGCGCGCGATGCGGCGGCTCTGGCGTTCTTCGCCATAGGTCCACAGCACATCGGCGATGTCGCGGTCGCTCGCCTGCGCCAGCCACTCGGCCGCGCTCTGGCCGGCGTCAGGGTCCATGCGCATGTCCAGCGGGCCGTCCTTGCCGAAACTGAAACCGCGCCCGGCCACGTCCAGCTGCGGCGAGGACACGCCCAGATCCAGCAGGATGCCGTCGACGGTTGCCGCAGCGACCACCTGGCCAAGACCGGCAAAGCTGCCGCGATGGATGGACACGCGCGCATCGTCACCGAACGACTGTTCGGCCACGGCGATCGCGTCGGGGTCCTTGTCCATCACCAGCAGTCGACCTCCCGGGCCAAGATGTTGCAGCACGCCACGGGCGTGTCCGCCACGTCCGAACGTGCCATCGAGATAGGTTCCGTTTTCGATCACCTGCAGGCCGTCCAGAACCTGCGTGTACAGCACCGGCACATGGGCCGCCGGTGGCTGCGACACCGGGTGACCGGGCTGCGCTTCACCGCGCATCCGGGCACCCCGGCTCACAACCTGAGATCGAGCAATTCATCGCCCAGATCCCCGTCAGACAATGTCTGCTGGATCAGTGCGCGATGTGCCTGCTCGCTCCAGAGTTCGAATTTGTCGCCCATGCCCAACAGCACGGCCTTCTTCTCGATGCCGACCGCATTGCGGTGGCTGGCCGGGACGCTCAGACGGCCATTGGCGTCCAGCTCCAGCACTGCGGAAGAACCGACCAGTTTCTGCTGCAGCGTGCGGACCACGCGCTGGGTGTTGGGCTTGGACATCACATCGTCGCGCACCCGCTCCCACTCCTTTTCCGCATACAGCCACAGGCATCCGGCTTCGAACGGGTTGTAGGTGAGCACCAGGCGATTGCCGCTCACGCGCGCAACCAGGTCGCGGTACGCGGTTGGCACCGCCATACGCCCCTTGTCGTCCACCGTGATGGCAGTCTCGCCCTGAAACACCGAATACAACCTCGAATACCCGCTGGGGGATCATTGAACCACGAAAAACCACAAAACACCTGGTTTTCCCTCCGTTGCCCACCTTAGCAGCGCGTCAAAGGTTGTCAACAACTTTGAAGGTCACAAATCGCCAGTCGCATCAATGAGTTGCAGCACTCTTTAGAGACTTGTTCAAAGGTTATCCACAAGTTGCTGTTTCGTCTCAGATTTTGAGATTGAACAAAAATTCAGGGGCGTGAAGGCCATGTAAACCCGACCGCAGTCTCACTTCACACTGCGCCAGCTGCACGTGGCAACTGCGCAAACAGGCGACAATCGGCGGCATGTGCCTGGTCGCTCTTGCCTGGAAAGCCCACCCGCGTTGGCGTCTTCTGCTGGCGGGCAACCGCGATGAATTTCACGAACGTCCGACCGCTGCGCTGGCGCGCTGGCCGGCACCCGCCGACGGCGTGCTGGCGGGCCGCGACCTGCGATCCGGTGGCAGTTGGGTGGGCCTGGGCAGCGACGGCCGCGCCGCGGTGGTGACCAACGTGCGTGACCCGCTGGCCAGCGCGTCCGGCCGCTCGCGCGGACATCTCATTGCCGACTATCTGGCCGGCAGCCTGGACGCGGCCGTGTATGCCGGCGACCTGGCAGCGGCTGCGCATGAATTCCCGCCATTCAATCTATTGCTGTGCGACGCCGAGCGCTGCGAACACCTCAGCAACCACCCGCCGTTGGCACGCACGCTGGCGCCCGGCATCCACGGCATGTCCAACGGCCCGCTGGACGCGCACTGGCCCAAGACCGCTGCACTGACTGCAGTCCTGCACGACTGGTGCGCCGCGGGCAGCGACGAGCTGCAGCCGCTGTGGACCGCCCTGGGCAACCCGGCCATCGCGCCGGACGCTGCCCTGCCCCACACCGGCGTGGACCTGACCACCGAACGCCTACTCTCGGCCGCCTTCATCAACGGCCCCAGCTACGGCACCCGCGCCAGCACCATCGTCGCGGTAGACCACCAGGGCAGCGGCTTCATCCACGAACGGCGCTTCGGCCCGAACGGCATCTTCCAGGGCGAGACGCGGCTGGAGATCTAGCAAGACCGGAACCGGTGGCGGGACGCTCAGCCAGAGATGCAGGGCCAGCCCCGCGCGCTGCCTCCATCCGCCCTTCGGGCACCTTCCCCCGCAAGCGGTGGAAGGCAGAAATCTTCGGGACCGCTCTTCCACTTTCCGCAAGCCGGGAGGAAGCAGACCTCGCTCTCCTTCCCCCGCAGGCGGTGGAAGGCAAAAAGGTCTGGACCCGCCATTCCCCTCCGCAAGCCGGAGCAGAAAGCAGCAGTCATTACCAAGCAATTCCATCGACAGCAGTTCCATCGATGGCAGACGACCCGACGCTCCAGCAGTGCACCCGAGTGCAAGCCCCCTTGAGTCAAGGGGGCGCGGCGACAGCCGCAGGGATTTGGAATGCCCGGAGCGGGACCCGCGTTTTGTACCGCCAACGGCGGTACGAAGCGTGGGCGCCTTAGCTTTGGGCGATGCCCAAAGCAAGGCGGCGGAGCCGGCCGGTAAGCCGGGTTCTGTCGTGGACAGTCATTCGTCTAGGCGCTACGTCACCGCAGCGCTCAAGCAACCTACCCGGATCCAGCGCGGGCCACGCCAATGGATCCCTATTTGGTCTTGCTCCAGGTGGGGTTTGCCGTGCCGGTCCGTTACCGGACTCGCGGTGCGCTCTTACCGCACCATTTCACCCTTACCGGCCCCTCGCCACCCCTCTGCAGCCTCCGAACGCACTTGGCGATGCTGATGCATCGCCGACACGTTTCAGCGGCGGCAGAGGGGTGACGAGGGACGTAGGCGGTATCTTTCTGTTGCACTTTCCGTCGGCTCGCGCCGCCCAGGCGTTACCTGGCACCTTGCCCTATGGAGCCCGGACTTTCCTCGGCACTCTTGCGAGTGACGCGACTGTCTGGCCGACTCCGCCGGGGCGCACTATACGCTATCGCCACCGTGCACAACGGCGCCGCGACTTCCCCCCCGCCATTGCCGGTAGGCCCGCAATTGCCCGTAGGAGCGCACCCGGGCGCGAGAGCGCCTTACCGAGAAAAATCCCAGTGCACGTAAACCTGCTCCTGCAACAGCACACCTAGCCGCCATACAAGGCCTTGCGCGGCGCACCGGTCAGCTCGGCGGCCAGCTTGGCGGCCGTGGACGGCGGCAGGTGTTCGGCCAGCTTGGCGTAGACGCGGCGGCCTTCGGCCAGCTGGCCTTCGGCGGCGTCGGCGGCGCCCTGCACCATCACCACGAACTCGCCCTTGCGCTGGTTGTCGTCGGCTTCGACCCTAGCCTGCAACTCGGCCAGGGTGCCGTCGAGCACGGTTTCGAACAGCTTGGTCAGCTCGCGGGCGATCACCGCCGGGCGCTCGTCGCCGAAGGCCCCGCGCAGGTCGGCCAGCGACTCGACGATGCGGTGCGAGGACTCGTAGAACACCAGGGTGCGGGTTTCGCCGGCCAAGTGCGCCAGGCGCTCGCGGCGGGCGGCGCTCTTGGCCGGCAGAAAGCCTTCGAAGCCGAAACGGTCGCTGGGCAGGCCGGCCACGCTGAGCGCGGCGATGGCGGCGCAGGCACCCGGCACCGGGCTGACCCGGATCCCAGCCGCGCGGGCGGCGCGCACCAGCTTGAAGCCGGGGTCGCTGACCAGCGGGGTGCCGGCATCGCTGACGATGGCCAGCGACTCGCCCTCGCGCAGGCGCGCGACGATGCGCTCGGACATCGCCTCTTCGTTGTGGTCGTGCAGGGCCAGCAGCGGGCGGTCGATGCCGAAATGGCCGAGCAGCTGGCGGGTATGGCGGGTGTCTTCGGCGCAGATCGCGGCCACGCCACGCAGCACCTCCTGCGCACGCGGCGACAGGTCGGCCAGGTTGCCGATCGGCGTGGCGACCACGTGCAGGGTTCCGGGGGAGGTCATCAACGGTATTCCGTAGGGCAAAGGGTAGAATCGTAGCGTTTTTAACGGTCCGCCCCGGCGGGCCCCGTCCAATGGATCTGAAATGAACAAGCGTGTTGCAAGGATCTCCGCCCTGTCGCTGATGGTGATGCTGGCCGCCGGTTGCGCCACCAGCAGCGTGACCCAGACCGCCTCGCCGACCCAGAGCGCGGCGCTGGCGTTGCTGGACCAGGGCAAGCCGCGCGAGGCGGCGCAGCAACTGGAAGCCGAGGCCGCCAGCGCCAGCGGTGCGCAGCGCAGCCGCCTGCTGGCCGCGTCCGCGTTCGGCTGGCACGACGCCGGCGATGACGCACGGGCGCGCACGCTGCTGGCGCAGGTCACCGCGCGTCATCTCGGCGGCGAGGACCGCGCCCGCTTCGCGCTGCTGACCGGCGAGCTGGCGGTGATCGACAAGCAGGCCGCGCAGGCGCTGCAGGCCCTGGGCGACAGCCCGCAAGGCCTGCCGCAGCCGCTGCAGACCCGCTGGCTGCTGGCACGCGCCGCCGCACTGGAAGGCACCGGCGACCTGTTCGGGGCCGCCGCCGACCGCGCACGCGCCGATGCGAGCCTGACCGGCACCCCGCGCAGCGAGAACCAGCGCGCGATCGTGCGCCTGCTGGCCGCACTCGACGACGCCACGCTGAAGAGCCGCACCGCGGCGCTGCCGGCGGGCGATCCGCTGTACAACTTCGCCGGCCGCGCCTTGATCAGCCGCGGCCTGGCGCTGCCGCGCGCGTTCGACCGCGACGCGCAATGGGGCTTTGACACCAGCAAGCGCCCGCCGGCCGAACGCGATGGCTATCGCCCGCCGGTCAAGCTGGGCGTGCTGCTGCCGCTCAGCGGCAACCTGGCCACCGCCTCGGCGCCGGTACGCGACGGCCTGCTGGCCGGTTACTACGCCGAGACCCGCCGCCGCCCGGAACTGCGCTTCTTCGACACCGCCGGCACCGCCGCCGGCGCCAATGCCGCCTACGACAAGGCAGTGAGCGCCGGTGTGGATTACGTGGTCGGCCCGCTGGGGCGCGACGAAGTCAGCGCCGTGTTCGCACGCGGCCAGCTGGCGGTGCCGGTGCTGGCGCTCAACCGCCCCACCGACAACAAGGCACCGCCCAGCGGCAGCGCCGGCTTCTCGCTGGCGCCGGAAGACGACGGCATCATGGCCGCCGAATACCTGCTTTCGCGCGAGCGCCGCAACGTGCTGATCGTCGGCACCAGCGACGACAACGGCAAGCGCACCATCAAGGCCTTCCGCGACCGCTTCAGCGAACGCGGCGGCACCATCGCCGGCAGCATCAGCGTGGCCGAGGTGCCGGGCGACATCGGTGCGCAGCTGCGCAATTACGGCACCGCCGATGCAGTGTTCCTGGTCGTGCGTGGCAACACCGCGCGTGCGCTGGCGCCGCAACTGGCCTTGAGCGGATTCGCTGGCAAGTCGCGCGTGGGCACCTCGCAGCTGGTGGCCGGCACCGGCAAGGTCGAGGACGACCTGGCCCTGGACGGCATCGTCTACCCGAGCGAAACCTGGACCGCCCTGGGCGTGTCCGGCCTGCCCGCCTCCACCCAGGTTGCCAGCACATTGCCCAGCGCACGCGGACCGGGGGCGCGCCTGTTCGCCTTCGGCTACGACGCCTGGAAGATCAGCGCGTATCTGGAAAAGCTCGCCACCGGCACCGATGGCGGCCTGCGCGGCGCCACCGGCACCCTGCATCTGGATGGCTTCGGCAACGTGCTGCGCACCCCGGCCTGGTCCACCTTCAACGGTGGCCGCCCGGTGCCGATCGCCGACGGCCGCTGACGCCATGCCGGCAGCGCGTCAGCAACGTGGTGCGGCGGTGGAAGCGGCCGCCCGTGCGCTGCTGGAGCAGGCCGGGCTGCGGCTGGTGGTGGGCAATGCCAGCTACCGCGGCGGCGAACTGGATCTGGTGATGCGCGACGGGCAGGCGCTGGTATTCGTGGAGGTGCGTTATCGCCGCGACAACCGCTTCGGCGGTGGCGCGGCATCGGTGGACCGGCGCAAACGCCGCAAGCTGGTGCTGGCCGCGCAATTGTTCCTTGCCTATCACCCGGCACTGGCGACACTGCCGTGCCGCTTCGATGTGGTGGAAGCCAGCGGCGAGCCGCCGGTGCTGAACTGGATCCGCGACGCCTTCCGCGCCGACGATTGCTGACAACGACCCACGCGCGATGCCCACCATCATCACCCATGCCGCCGTGCCGCTGGCGCTCTGGTGCGCCAGTGAACGCGGCCGCCTGTCGCCGCGCCTGCTCGGTGCCGGCATCGTCGCGGCGATGTTGCCCGACGCCGATGTGCTGGCGTTCGCGTTGCATGTTCCGTACGCCGATGCGTTCGGCCATCGCGGTGCCAGCCACTCGTTGCTGTTTGCCGGGCTGATCGCGCTACTCGGTGGTGTTGCGCATCGCCTGTTGCGTGCGGACGCGCTGCAGGCAGCAGCGTTCTTGTTCGTCTGCACCGCCTCGCATCCGCTGCTGGATGCGATGACCTCAGGCGGACTTGGCGTTGCACTGAGCTGGCCCTGGAGCGAGGCGCGCTGGTTCGCGCCCTGGCGGCCGATTCGCGTGTCGCCCTTCGCCAACGGTTTCTTCAATGCGCGCGGCCTTGCCACGCTGCTCTCCGAGCTGCGCTGGGTCTGGCTGCCGCTCACCGTCGCGGTGCTGGGATGGAAATGCATCCAGCGCGCGGCACCACAGGACCACCCGTCATGACCGATGTGCTTCCCACTGCCCTGGCCGACTTGCTGGCCGCGCGGCTTGGCCCCGATGGCTGGTTGACCGGCGACGACACGCGACGCAGCCACGGCGAGGACGATTCGCGCCGCTGGGCATTGCCCGCCGCCGTTGCCTTGCCGCGCGATACCGAGGAGGTGGTGGCGATCGTGCAGGCCTGTCGCGCACATGACGTGCCGATCGTGGCGCGTGGCGCGGGCACCGGCACCACCGGTGCCGCAGTGCCGTTTGCCGGCGGCGTGGTGGTGTCGATGGCGCGCATGAACCATATTCTTGCGCTGCGTCCGGCCGATCGCTGCGCCGTGGTGCAACCAGGCCTGCTCAATGGCGAGTTGCAGCGGGCCTTGCAGCCGCATGGCCTGTTCTGGCCGCCGGATCCGTCCAGCGCGGACATCTGCAGCGTCGGCGGCAATCTGGCCACCAATGCCGGCGGCCCGCGCGCGGTGAAGTACGGCGCCACCCGCGACAACGTGCTCGGCCTGGTCGCAGTGACCGGCACCGGCGAGGTGATCCGCTGCGGCGGTGCGTACACGAAAAATTCCACCGGCTACGACCTGACGCATCTGCTGGTCGGCAGCGAAGGCACCCTGGCGATCATCGTCGAGGCGACCTTGAAACTGACACCGCGTGCGATCGCACAAGCCGGTTTGCGCGCGCTGTATCGCGATGCGGCCAGCGCCGCGGCGGCGGTGTCGCGCATCATGGCGCAACCGACCACACCGACGATGCTGGAATTCATGGATGCCAGTGCGATTGCGTTATTGCGCCGCAACGGCAGCGACGTGCCCGAGGCCGGCGCGATGCTACTGATCGAAGCCGATGGCGATCACGACACCCTGCCTTACGCCTTGCAGGCCTTGCACGCTGCGGCCGAGGGCGAGGGCGTGGTGAGCCTGGACGTGGCCGCCGATGGCAGCGCGCGCGACAGGCTGTGGGCGGCACGCCGGGCCTTGTCGCCGGCGCTGCGCACGATCAAGCCGGGCAAGATCAACGAAGACGTGGTGGTGCCGGTCTCGCGGATTCCCGACCTGGTGGCCGGCGTGGAAGCGCTTGCCGCCGAATTCGCGTTGCCCATCGTCGCCTTCGGCCATGCCGGCAATGGCAACCTGCACGTCAACATCATGTACGACCCGGCCGATGCCGACGAAGACGCACGCGCCCATGCCGCATTGCCGCGCCTGTTTGCGCTGGTGCTGGCGCTGGAAGGCACGCTCTCCGGCGAGCACGGCATCGGCGTGGCCAAGCGCGATTTCATGGCCCAGGCCTTCAGCGCACCGACGCTGGCGGCGATGCGTGCGATCAAGGCCGCGCTGGACCCGGACGGGATCCTGAATCCGGGCAAGGTGTTGCCACCTGTGGAATGACCCGCTTGCAGCGTTGCAACTGGAGTTCCGAACGTCATCCGTTGAACGCTGCGCTGGCCTGGCTCGTTTATGCCACCGAAGAACACAGTCCGCCGATGGCAGGATCATCGGCGTCGAACTTGAAGTCGAGAGAGAGTGTGTCCCGCAGCGATGATGACCTGCGGATTAGCACCGGCGTGATTCAACGCAACTGCGCATCCAGCCAATCCAGCACGCGCTGTTGCACATCCACGCCATGCTCGGTTTCGTAAAACCAGTGCGGGCCGCGCGGATAGGTCACCTGCTCGACCGCTGTGCCCTGCAGTTTGAGCGCGCGGTACAACATGTCGCCTTGCGATGGCGGTACGCGTTGGTCGGCCTGCCCATGCAGGATCAGCACCGGCACATGCACCTTGTCGGCGTAGCGTATCGGCGAGTGTGCGTCGTATTCGACACGGTTGCGCACCGGGTCGCCGAAATAGCCCGGCAGGTAATCGGGCACATCGGTGGTCAACGCCATGGCGCCGATATCCACCACGCCTGCGCCAACGATGGCGGTCCTGAAGCGCGATGACTGCGTCACTGCCCATGCAGACAGATAACCGCCGTAGCTCCAGCCACCGATGGCCAGACGCGCGGGATCGATCACGCCTTCGCGTTCGAGCTGGTCCACGCCGTCCAGCACATCCTGAAAATCCGCACCGCCCCAGTCGTGGCGTGCCAGCTCGGTGAATGCCGCACCCTGCCCTTCCGAGCCGCGCGGGTTGGGCAACAGCACCGCGTAGCCATGGGTGGACAGCAGTTGCGCCCAGTCATGCCAGGACCCCAACCAGCCGGACGCCCAGGCAGCTCCCGGTCCTCCGTGGATCTGCACCAAGGTGGCCAACGGCGTTCCCGCCTTCCAGCCCGGCGGCGTGACCAACACGCCCGCGATCGATCGCCCATCGCGCGATGAGGTCCAGCTCAAGTCGCGCAGCTGTCCATGCGCCCAGGTGGCGACCTGTGGATTGGTGTTGCTGCGCTGCGCGAGCTGACCCGCGCGCAGCGTCCAGACCTCGGCGGACTGGTCATCACGCAGGCCGAGATAGGCGATCTCGCCATTGCGCGCAACGGTGAATGCCTGATACGGAATCTGCGGCCGGGCAAGCGGCTTCCAGCGCCCGCTGGCGGCATCGATGCGCAGAAAGGCGCCACGTACGCCTTGCAGTCCTTCGCCGATCAAGCTGCTGTCGTTTTGCCAGCGCGCCAGCCACAAGGTGCCGGGCCAGTCCTGTGCCAGCACCACACGCCGCTGACTGCGCAGCTGGTGCACCACCAGATTCGCCACCATGCCGTGCTTGCCAAGTTGCCCATACAGCAGCCGACTGCCATCCGGTGACCATTGCAATGGCAATGCCGAGGCATGCGGCTCCAGCACCGCACCAAGCACGCTGCCCTGCAGCGACCACAGCTGCACGCGCGATGCGTACCAGTAGTCGTTGAGCGTGGTGCCGTCGGACACGCGCAGCGCCAGTTGCAGGCCGTCCGGTGACCAGGCCAGGTCGTGCACCTGCAGGCCGGGCGGTGTCAGCACACGCGTCTGGCCGCTCTGCAGATCACGCACCCACACCCGTGAAAACCGGGTTGGCCGCTCGGTCTGCACGGCATCGCGCTTTGCGTCCGCATCGGCCGTTGCCTGGGCGGTGGGCGGATCCAGCGCCAGGTACGCAATCTGGCGCGCATCAGGCGACAGCGAGAACCCGCTGACCTCGCCGGTCGAACGCGTCAGCAGCTCTGGGGCCGCATCTGCTGTCTGTTGCCAGACCTGGGTTGGCGCCAGGTGCGCGTGTCGGGTGGCGTCGTCCGGCAACGGCCGCGTCGACAGGAAGAGCAGCCGGCGGCCGTCGGCAGACCAGCGTGGATGCTGATCGTTGGCCTCATCGGTTGAGGACATCGACACTGCGACGGCGGTACCGCGTGCGGGTATCTGCCAGATCTTGCTGAGCGGCGGCTTGCCTTGCGCCTGCGGGAGGGCGACGGTGTAGGCGATGCGGCGACCATCCGGACTGATCTGGGGGTCGCCCACGCTGCGCAGCTGCATGATCTGCGCAGGCGTCGGCACGGGTTGTGCAAACGCGCAGCCGGTCAACAACAGCCAAGCCGACAGCAGCCACAACGCACCGAACCGATACCGCATGTCACCCACCTCTTCCAAATGCCGACGCATGCTGCGCCGCGCATGTTGGCATGCCATTAGCGGCGGCGTGAAAGCACCTGCAACGCGTTCCAGACCATGTCCTTGGCCCGTCCCTGGTCTCGTTCCAGGGCATCCCCATCAGGACGCGGTCCTGGCCGCATTGCACCAATGTGCTTGCGGGCTCCCGCATCGCGCGACCGAATGCTCACCCGGCTTTGCACTGTTCGGGACAACCGGATCTCGCTCAAGCTGTCCGCGCCGTCGCCACGAAACAGCTGCGCTGCGCTGCTCAGCGCGTCACCCCAATGAAGCGCAAACCCACGCCCGGTTCGGTGACGATGTAATGCGGGGCGGCGGCATCATCGTGCAGTTTCTGGCGCAGCTTGCCGACCAGGATGCGCAGGTAATGGGTGTCTTCTTCGTGGGTGGGGCCCCACACCTCGCGCAGCAGCTGTGGCTGGGTGACCACGCGGCCGGCGTGTTTGAGCAGCAGCGCGAGCAAGGCGTATTCCTTGCGACTCAAGGGCACCGCTTCGCCATTGAGGGTGACCTCACGCAGGCCCAGATGGATGTGCAGGCGGCCGTCGTCGAACACGCTCTCTTCCACCGTGCTGCCGGCGCCGGCCTGGCGCAGCAGCGCACGGATGCGCGCCATCAGTTCCTGCACGCCGAACGGCTTGGTGACGTAGTCGTTGGCGCCGGCATCGAGCGCGGCGACCTTTTCGGTTTCGCCGGCGCGCACGGTGAGCATGATCACCGGCACGTTGGACCATTGGCGGATCTCGCGCAGCACCTCGTGGCCGTCGCGATCGGGCAGGCCGATGTCCAGCACCACCAGTTCGGCGCCCTGCCCGGCCAGCATGGCCAGGCCTTCCTCGGCGGTGCCGGCCTGCAGCACGCGATACCCCTGCGCACGCAGGCTGATGTCGAGAAAGCGGCGGATCTGCGGCTCGTCGTCGACGATCAGCACGCGGGCAGGCGGGATGGCAGTGGGGTCAGTCGGCATCGGGGCGAGGTGGCGCGGCGGGAACGAGCAACGGCAGCGTAATGCGGATCGTGGTGCCGTGACCATCGGCACCGGCCAGCGCCTCCACGCTGCCGCCATGCGCGCCGATCATGCCCTGGCAGATGGTCAGGCCCAGCCCGGTGCCGTGACGGCCGCGGTCGCCACGCTCCACGCTGTAGAACATGTCGAAAATGCGCGCGCGCTCGTCCTCGGGAATGCCGGGACCCTGGTCGCCGATATCGATCTGCAGCGCGCCGGCCTGCAGCCGTGCCTGCACGGTGACGGCCACGCCGGCTGGCGAAAATTTCGCCGCATTCTCCAGCACGTTGAAGATCGCCTGCTCCACCAGTGCCGGGTGCACCCAGATCGCCGGCAGGTCGGCGGCCAGATCCAGTTGCAGGCGCACCGCCGGCTGGTAGCGCTGCAGCCGCCGCGTGGCCGAGCCGATCAACTCGTCCACGCCGATCCAGTCGCGCTTCAAGGTCAGCCCGGTGTGGCCGAGCCGGGTCATGTCGAGCAGGTTCTGGATGTAGCGATCCAGCCGCTCGCCTTCCAGCTGGATGGTGTCGAGCAGGCTGTGGCGGTCCTGCGCGTCCATCGCATCGCCGTAGCTGGCCAGGCTGCTGGCCGAGCCGATCATCGAGGCCAGCGGCGAACGCAGATCGTGCGAGACCGAGGACAACAATGCCGAGCGCAGGCGCTCGGTTTCGCCACTGACGCGCGCGCCCTCCAGATCGGCGACCAGGCGCGTGCGCAGCGCCGCCTGGCCGATGTCCTCCACCATTGCTTCGGCCAGCCGACGTTGCTCCAGGCCGGGCCGCTGCACGCTCTGACGAAAGCGCAGCGCGGCCACCCCCAGGCTGCCACGTTCGTGCCGCACCGGCAGGCACCACCACTGCGCGCCGGCCAGCGTATCGGTGAAGCGGCCGGCCGGCTGACCGTGGCGCTGGGTCCACTCCGCCGCGCTGCGATCGAGTGCGCCGAAGCTGGCCGGTGCATCGCTCTCGCGTTGCTCCAGCCGCAACCAGGCCTCGGCATCCAGTGCAGTGGCCAGCGCGCGACGGCCGGCTTCCAGCACCTGCCCCAGGTCGGCGGCGGTGCTGAGCTCGCGGGCCAGCGCCTGCAGCGCATTGGCATGCGCGTTGGCGGCGCGCAAGGCCAACACCTGGCTGCGCAGACGCGAGGCCAGGCGGCCGGCGACCAGGGCGGCGATCAGGAACAGACACACCGTCACTACGCCCTGGCGCGCGCTGATGTGCAGGGTGAAGCGCGGTTCGATGAAGAAGAAGTTGTAGGCGACAAAACTCAACAGCGCGGCGATTACCGCGGCGGCCATGCGCGTGCGCGAGGCCACCAGCACCACCGCGACGATGAACACCATCGACAGATCGTCGATGTCGGTCCAGCGCTGGATCACCCACGCCACCGCGACCGCGGCAGCGGCGGCGATCGCCGCGAACGCCAGGTCGTAACGCTGCAGCCACTGGCGCGGATTGCGCCAACGCTGGCGCGCGCGTGCACGCGCATCGGCCGAGCTGACGATGACCAGTTCGTAATGCGCGCCACGCTGCAGCAATTGCTGGGTCAGCGTGCGGTTGAACATGCGCGCCAGCGGGCGTTCGCGCGTGCGCCCCAGCACCAGCGTGGACACGCCGTTTTGCGCGGCGAAATCCAGCAACGCCTCGGCGACGTTGGCACCGTGCAGCAGCGCGGTATCGCCCCCCAGGCGGCGTGTCAGTGCGAACGCGCGGTCGATCTCCAGCTGCCAGGCGGCGTCGGCCACGGTGCGCGTCTGCACGGTGACCACCGTCCACGGGGCATCGCGCCGCTCGGACAGCCGCCGCGCCACCCGCACCAGATAATCCGAGCTGCCACGCCCATCGATGGCCACCACCACGCGGCGACGCAAGGCGGCGGTGCCGGGCAGGCCGCGCGCGGCCTGGGTGTCGCGCAGATCGCTGTCGACGCGGTCGGCCGCGGTCTGCATCGCCAGCTCGCGCAAGGCGGTGAGGTTGGAGGGCGAGAAAAACGCCTGCAAGGCCTGCGTGGCCTGCTCGGGCAGATACACCTTGCCTTGCTGCAGGCGTTCGATCAGTTCGCGCGGCGGCAGATCCACCAGCACGATGTCGCGCAGGCGGTCGAACACCGCATCCGGCACCGTCTCGGACACGCGCACCCCGGTGATGCGCAGCACGATGTCGTTGAGGCTTTCCAGATGCTGGATGTTGACCGTGGTGTAGACATCGATGCCGGCATCGAGCAGTTCGACGATGTCCTGCCAGCGCCGCTCGTGCCGGCTGCCCGGCACGTTGCGATGGGCCAGCTCGTCGATCAGCGCCAGCTTCGGCTTGCGCGCCAGCAACGCGTCTAGGTCGAGTTCTTCCAGCTCCCGGCCCTGGTAGTTGATGCGGGTGCGCGGCAGCAGCGGCAGGCCATCCAGCAGTGCCGCGGTTTCGCTGCGGCCATGGGTTTCCACCACCCCGGCCACCACGTCCATGCCCTGGCGCAGGCGCTCGCGCGCCCGCGACAGCATGGCGTAGGTCTTGCCCACCCCGGGCGCTGCGCCCAGAAACACGGTCAGGCGCCCGCCATGTTCGCGCTGCAGTTCGCCGATCAGCGCGTCGGCTTGTTGGGTGCGGGCGTCAATCATGGAGGCCGGGATTGGGGAAGCGGGATTGGGGATTGGGGATTGGTGCAGCCTACCGCGAGCTGACAGCTCTAGTGCTGTTGCTTTGGCCCATTCCCGATTCCCGACTCTCCATTCCCGGCGCGATCCAGCGCCAGGTTCAGCGCCAGCACATTCACTCGCGGCTGCCCTAGCAGGCCGAACTGTGGCTGTTCGGTGGCGGCCTGGACCAGCGCGGCAACGCGTTGCTCCGGCCAGCCGCGGGCGGTGGCGATGCGGCGCACCTGGACCTGGGCGCCGGCCGGGCTCAGGTGTGGATCCAGGCCACTGCCGGATTGGGTGATCAGCTCACCGGGGACGGCCTCCGGTGCGATGCCGTCGCGTGCAGCCACCTCGGCGCGCGTGGTGGCGATGCGGCTTTGCAGGTCGGGATTGGAACGCGCCTGATTACTGCCGGCCGCCGCGGTCGGGTCGTACTTGGCCGCCGAGGGGCGTGGCTGGAAATAGCGCGCATTGGCAAACGGCTGCGCCACCAGCGCCGAGCCGACCACACGCGCATCATCGCGCAGCAACGAGCCGTGCGCCTGCACCGGGAACAGCGCGCCAGTGATGCCGGTGGCGACCAGCGAATAACTCAGGCCCAGACCCAGCAGAATGAACAGCGCCAGCATCACTGCCCCGCGCGGGGCGCCGTCGTCGCGCAACGGCAGCGAAGCGGGCGTACCGGTTTTCGAAGAAATCGTCATGACTCAGTTCCCAAGAGTGGCGACAAGCGCCAGGTCGATCAACTTGATGGCGGCAAACGGCAGCAACACGCCACCCACGCCGTACATCAGCATGTTCCGGCGCAACAGGGCCGTGGCGCTGGACGGACGAAAGCGCACGCCGCGCAAGGCCAGCGGGATCAATGCCGGGATGATCAACGCATTGAAGATCAAGGCCGCCAGCACCGCATGCCGCGGGTTGGACAACTGCATCACGTTGAGCGCAGCCATCGACGGAATCGCCGCGGCAAACAACGCCGGCAGGATCGCGAAATACTTGGACACGTCGTTGGCCAGCGAGAACGTGGTCAACGCACCGCGCGTGATCAGCTGCTGCTTGCCCACCTCGACCACCGCCAGCAGTTTGGCCGGATCCGAATCCAGATCGACCATGTTGCCGGCCTCCTTGGCCGCCTGCGTGCCGGAGTTCATCGCCAGGCCCACGTCGGCCTGGGCAAGCGCCGGCGCATCGTTGGTGCCGTCGCCGACCATCGCCACCAGCCGCCCGCCGGCCTGCTCGGCGCGGATGCGGGCCAGCTTGTCTTCCGGGCGCGCCTGGGCGATGTAATCGTCCACGCCGGCCTCGGCGGCAATCGCGGCGGCGGTGAGCGGGTTGTCGCCGGTGATCATCACCGTCTTGATGCCCATCGCACGCAGCTGCGCGAACTTCTCCTTGATGCCTTGCTTGACCACGTCGCTCAGCTCGACCACGCCCAGCACATGCCGGCCTTCGGCCACCACCAGCGGGGTGGCGCCGCCGCGCGCGACTTCTTCGATGCGGCCATTCAACTCCGGCGACACCGTGGCGCCCTGCGCCTGCACATAGGCCACGATCGCATCGCCGGCACCCTTACGGATGCTGCGCCCGGCCAGATCGACGCCGGACATGCGGGTTTGCGCGGTGAAGGCGATGAAATGCGCGCCCTCCGGCTCGACAGCCACGGCACCCTGCTGGCGTGCCAGCTTGACGATGGACTTGCCTTCCGGCGTCGGGTCGGCCAGCGAGGCCAGCATTGCCGCATCGCGCAGCTGCGCACGGTCGATGCCGGCCAGCGGATGGAACGCGGTGGCCTGGCGGTCGCCGTAGGTGATGGTGCCGGTCTTGTCGAGCAACAGCACGTCCACGTCGCCGGCCACTTCCACCGCCTTGCCGGATTTGGCCAGCACATTGGCCGACAGCGCGCGGTTCATGCCGGCGATGCCGATGGCCGGCAACAGCCCGCCGATGGTGGTTGGAATCAGGCATACCAGCAGCGCGATCAACAGCAGCGGATCCAGCGTGACCCCGACGAAACCGGCAATTGCCGGCAACGAGGCGACCACGATCAGGAAGGTCAGCGTCATCGCTGCCAGCAACAAGGTGAGCGCGATTTCATTCGGCGTCTTCTGCCGGTTGGCGCCTTCCACCAGGGCGATCATGCGATCGAGAAAACTCTGTCCCGGCTCGGCGGTGACCTTGAACACGATCTCGTCGGAGAGCACGCGCGTTCCGCCGATCACGCCACTGCGATCGGTGCCGGCCTCGCGCAGCACCGGTGCCGATTCGCCGGTCACCGCCGCTTCGTTGATCGTTGCAACGCCGCGCACGATTTCGCCATCGGCCGGGACGAATTCGCCTTCGGACACCATCACGTAGTCGCCCGGGCGCAGCTCGGCCGCCGGCACGCGGGTCTCGCGGCCACCGAGTGCGGTTTCCACCCGGCGTGCGACCAGATCCTTGCGCGCACGGCGCAGCGATGCGGCCTGCCCACGCCCACGCGCTTCGGCGATGGCCTCGGCAAAGTTGCCGAACAATACGGTGACGAACAAAATTGCCGTCACCGCCCAGCCGAAGCCGGCGTTGCCATGCCCGCTGGCGGTGATCACCGCCGCCAGCACCGTGCCGCCCATCACCACTGCCATCACCGGGCTGCGCAGCAGATGCCGCGGCGCCAGCTTGCGGAAGGCCGCACGCATCGCCGCCATCAGCACGGCAGCGTCGAACAACGCTGCGTCACCGCGCTCGCGTTTTTCAGTCGTATCGATCGTAGACATTGCTCAAACTCTCAGGACGCCGCCAGGGCGAGGTGTTCAGCGATAGGACCCAGCACCAGTGCCGGCATGAACTGCAGCACGGTGAGCACCAGCACGATCGCCATCAGGGTCAACGCAAAGGTGGGCGTTTCGACCTGCAGGCTGCCGGCCGACTCCGGCGCGCGCCGCTTCACTGCCATGCGCGCCGCCACCATCAACGGCAGGATCAACGCGGGATAACGGCCCAGTGCCAACACCACCGAGCAGCTCAGATTCCACCAGTAGGTGGCATCGCCCAGTCCTTCGAAACCGGAACCGTTGTTGGCGAAGGCCGAGGTGTACTCGTAGAACACCTGGCTGATACCGTGGAAGCCGGGATTGGAATTGGCTGTCAATGCAGGCACCGCCAACGCCACCGCCGTGAAGCCCAATACGACCAATGGCTGCAGCAGGATCAGCAGCGCAAGCAACTGCACCTCGCGTGCTTCGATCTTGCGGCCGAACAGCTCCGGCGTGCGCCCGGTCATCAAACCGGCCAGAAACACGCTCAGCAGCAGATACACCACGAACTGCTGCAAGCCGCAGCCGATGCCACCCCAGATCGCGTTGATCAGCATGTTCACCAGCGTGACCAGGCCGCTCAACGGCGCCAGCGAATCGTGCATCGCGTTGACCGAGCCGTTGGAGGTCTGCGTGGTCAACGCCGCCCATAACGCGGACGCATCCGCGCCGATGCGCACCTCCTTGCCTTCCATCAGGGCAGGCGAGCTGGCGCTGGCCGAATGCGCTTCGGACCACAGCAACAGCACGGTGGACGCGACCGACATCGTCAGCATGGTGCCGAATACCAGCGCGGTGAGGCGCTTGCGCCCGGTCAGATAGCCGACCATGAACACCACGCTCATCGGCAACAGCACCAGCGCCAAGGTCTCCAGCAGGTTGCTCAGCGGCGTGGGATTTTCCAGCGCCACCGAACTGTTGGGACCGTACCAGCCGCCGCCATTGGTGCCGAGTTGCTTGACCGCGACCATCGCCGCAACCGGCCCGACCGGAATGGTCTGCTTGGGCATGCCGGCACTGCTGTCCAGCGGGGCAGCAGTGGCCGCACCCTGCAGCGTGGAGGGCACGCCCTGCCAGCCAAGCAGCACGGTCCACAGCAGGCACAGCGGCAGCAAGACGCGCACGCTGGCGCGGATCACATCCGCCCAGTAATTGCCGACGTCCGCGTCGGGCAAGGCCTCCACGCCGGAACCCGACGGCTGCCGTCCCTGGCGCGGCATGCCCATCTGCGGATCATCCGACCCTGCCACCCGCAGCTCGGCGCCTGCCGTCGCACCGGATAGCAGCGAGGTATCGGACACCGTTGCGGCAGCTCGCCCACCGAACAATGCACGCAAGGTCGCCACCGCCAACGCCAGACCCATCATCGGCGTCACCACCTGCAGGCCGACGATGCCGGTCATCTGCGCCAGATACGACAACTGCGCCTGGCCCGAGTAATGCTGCTGGTTGGTGTTGGTGACGAACGACACCATGGTGTGCAGCGCGGTATCCCAGCGCATGTTCGGAATGCCGTCCGGGTTGAACGGCAGCCACGCCTGAGTCATGAACACTGCCCAGGTGAGCAGGCCGACAACCAGGTTGCTGAGCAAGAACGCCACCGCATAGCCGCGCCACGACATGCCCTGCTGAGGACGCGTGCCGAGCAACGCATACAGCGGCCGTTCGATCCAGCCGAACAGTGCATCGCCGCGCATCGGGGCGCCGCGCATCACCGCCGCCAGATAGCGGCCAAGTGGCCAGGCCAGCACGATGGCCAGCGCATAGACAAGGAGAGTTTCAATCATTGGAGCGCACTCGCATCAGAAGTCTTCGGGGCGCAGGACCACGTACAACAGGTACGCAGCGGCAACGAGCACGGCCACGCCGCACAACAGGGACAACCAGGCAGGCATGTCGGCTACTCCCCGAGGTGCGCGCAATGCGGCGCGATGGATGCGGTGCACGACGGCGCATGCAGCGTCTGCAGGCCGGCAAGGCAAAACGCTGCCGCACCGTGCGCGCAGCGCCGATGGAGCAGACAGGTCAAGGGATGCATCGGGATCGTCCAGGGCGGAACCGCTCCGCCAACCCGCGCAGTGTCTTCCCGGGCTGCGTAAAGTCGCTATGGACCTGTCAGGGCTCCCGCGTAAATTCCGCATAAATGCTGCATGGCGGCGGTCTGCGGTCAGATATCCAGATCATTCAGCCGTTTCCAGGCAACCACGACCTCGGCCTCACCCATGCTACCCAGTACCAGCCCAGGACAGCCAGGTTTTGAGTCAGGGCGTTATGAGGTTGTAGCAAAGCCTTGCTGGTCGAGGGCGCGGTGCCCTCACCACTTCCGGGACACGCCGTGAATCCGTCCCTGGAGGCTCCTTGGCGGCATCCATGCCGCCAAAGGGTCCCGGAACCGGTAAGGACACCGCACCAGGAAGTTTTAGATTGCTTCATTGAAAGCCTGCGTATTGCCAGGCTCATCTTGGCAACTGATTAGGCGCGCTGTTACGACAACGCACACCATGCTCTGCTTGTAACCTGCACACCAACCATGTCTGGTGGTCCTTACCCGCTCACCGTCGCGGGACCCTGAGCGGCATGGATGCCGCGCCGGAGCCTACATGGACGTACTTGCGGCGTGTCCCGCGATGGTGGGCGGGCAAGGGCCCTGCAGCGCACTCACAGTGTCGAGGGCGCGGCGCCTAGCTACTAGCGGAGCAGGCCGTAACTGCGCACCTGGAGGCTCCCACGTGTGCGGCCTGTCGACGGAACGCTCACCGCCGCTGCACTAGCGTGCCGCCGTCATCCATCAGAGTCCTTGCACATGCCTGTCAGCTACTCGATAAGCCTGCCCGACCCCAAGCTCGCCCGTGGCGGCGATGCGAGCGTGAGCTTCAGCGCCCATGGCGCCGAGGCCTTTGCCGAACAGTTGCAGGCCGCCTTGCGTGATCCGGCCTGGTTCGATCGCTGGCGCCAGCTGCAGGCCGACCCGGACGCGGTGGACCCCAGCCTGGGCGTGACCGATCCCTCGGCGACGGTGACCGGCAAGCAGGGCGACCTGCGTGTGGACCTGGTCGCCACCACTAGCATCCACGGCGACCTGCTCAAGCAGCGCATGCAGGCCCTGGCCGGACACCACTGGGAACTGCGCGACGTGCGTTGAGTTCCACGGCCGCCGTGTGCACGGCGCGGCGGCATCTTCGCTCAGACCGGTGCGCTGTTTGCCACACGCCGCGGCCAGCGCCATTTCAGATTCACCGCCAGCGTGCCGACCACGATCAGCGCCAGGCCCAGCCACTGCACCGGCACCAGTGCGTGGCCGTAGAGCAGATAGTCCAACAGTAGCGTCACCAGCGGATACACGAACGCCAGCACCGCGATCGTGGCCACATGCAGATGGCGATAGGACGAATAGAACAGCACATAGACGATGCCGCTGTGGATCACGCCCAGGCCTGCCAGCCACAGCCAATGCAGGCCCGGATGCAATGCCGCACTGCTGGAAAACCCGGCCAGCAGGAACGTGCCGATCCAGCACTGCACGGTCACCACCGCCAACGGCCTCTCACGGCTGATGCGACGCGACATCAGCAACGACGCACCGCACAGCAACGCCGCCAGCAGCGTGAGCGCAATGCCGATCAGGTATCCACGATCGGCCGCCTGCCACAAGCGCGCCGGATTTGCCGAGCAGGCCACGCCGACGAATGCCAGCAGCGTCCAGCCCAGATCGACACGCCGCGTGCGCTCGCCCTGCAACAACGCGGCCAGGAGCAGCATCACGAACGGAAACACGTGGTAGACCATGGTCGCCACGCCGATCGACGAGCGCGCCATCCCCGCGAACAACGCCACCCAGTTCAACACCAGCAATACACCGCTGATGGCGGCATCGCGCAACAGCGCACGCTCCCGCCATAGTCCTCGCAGCTGTCCACCGATCAACCCGCACGCGCTGAGAAACAGCGCACCGAACAGGCAGCGGTAGAACACTGCCGTCACCGGATCCTGCCCACTTTCGTGAACGAATACACCAACCGACCCGATCAACACTTCGGCGACCAGCAATTGCCAGATCGCGCGTCGCCCGGCGCCGGCCGATACCGCGTGCACAGACAAAGGAGTGCTCATAGCGCAATGGTTCCCTGCAGATACTGGACAGCGCTGCCGCGCACGTACACGTGCTGCGGTTCGACCCGGCACTGCAGTTCGCCGCCACGCGCGGATGCCTGTAGCGCGGTAAGCAGCGTCCTGCCCAGCCGCTGTGCCCACAGCGGCGCAAGCGCGGCATGAATCGATCCGGTGACTGGATCCTCGCTACCGCCATTGGATGGCCAGAAATAGCGGGAAACAAAATCGGACTGAATGCCTGGTGCGGTGACCGCCACGTCACGCGGTGCCAGTGCCAGCATCCGGCACAGATCGGGCGTCACCTCACGCACCTGTGCTTGGTCGGCATAGACGGCGATATAGGCCTGCGCGTTCGCATAGACAGCCTGCGGCGCGATCGATAACGACTCGCACAACGCTTGCGGCACCACCTGCACCAACGACGGCAGCTGGTTGGGGAAGCGCAGCTCGAAGCTGCGCTCATCCACCCTGGCAACCGTGATCTCGCCGACGGCCGGCGCACGCAACCGAAGTGGAAACGCCGCGTGCTGGTGCGTGGCGATCACGAACGCGCTGGCCAGCGTCGCATGTCCGCAGAAGCCGACCTCCTTGATCGGGGAAAACCAGCGGATATCGAACACGCCACTGTCGTCGCGCACGAAGAATGCGGTCTCCGACAGATTGTGTTCGCTGGCAATGGCCTGCATCACCGGCTCCGGCAGCCAGGCCTGCAACGGCACAACGGCGGCGGGGTTGCCCTTGAAACGCACCGTGGTGAACGCATCGACGATAAACACAGGAAGCAGCACGGCCAACCTCACGGACGAGAAGACATACCTGGCGTATTCACCGGGCACGCCCAGTCTGCAACGTGCTACACGACCATCACAGATTCAGATACGCTGCAAATCGACCAATACAGATGGAAGGCACCCGCAGATGCTTCTGTACGAATCGTTGGCCACGCAACTGCGGCAGCAGATCGAAGGCGGCACCCTGCGTGCCGGCGAGCGCCTGCCCTCGATCCGGCAACTGGCCGCCAACCACGGCATCAGCACCGCCACCGCCGTGCAGGCCTGCCTGCAACTGGAACGCGAAGGACGCGTCCAGGCGCGCCCGCGCTCGGGCTACTTCGTGCGCAGTACGACACCTGCATTGCCGGCCGCAGCACCCGTCGTACGTCGGCGCAAACCGGGCATGGTCGACAACCCGGCCTTGCAGCGCGTGCTCGAGACCCTGGCGCGTACCGACCTGGTGCCGCTGCACACCGCCACGCCCGCGCCTGCGCTATTGCCCACCGCACAACTGGCCGCGGCCCTGTCGCGGCAGCTGCGTCGCCAGCGCACGGCGGCGTTGGATTACGCACCGCCGCAAGGCCACGCCGCACTGCGCCGCCAGATCGCACAGCGTTATGCACACTGCGCAACCAGCGTCGACGCCGAAGAAGTGGTGATCACCGCCGGTGCGATGGAAGCGATCAGCCTGGCGCTGCGTACGCTCACCGCACCAGGCGATGTAGTGCTGGTGGAAACACCCACCTATCACGGCATCCTGCAGGCGGTGGCTGCATTGCGCCTCAAAGTACTGGAAGTACCCAACCTTCCCGGTCACGGCATCGATGTCGCGCGTATGGACGCGCTGCTGCAGCGCACCCCGGTGCGTGCGGCAGTGCTGGTCCCCAACTTCAACAATCCAAACGGCAGCCTCACTCCCGACAGCGCCAAGCGCGCATTGCTCGACAGCTGCGCCCGCCATGGCACCGTGGTGATCGAGGACGATATCTACGGCGAACTGGATTGGTCGGGCCAACGTCCACGCCCGCTGCGCCACTTCGATACCCATGCCAACGTGATCACCTGCGGCTCGTTCTCCAAGGTGCTCTCGCCCGGCCTGCGGGTGGGGTGGTTGCTCGGTGGCGACTGGACCGACGCCCTGGTGCGCGCCAAGTACTTTTCCACCGTCGGCAGCGCCAGCCTGCCGCAACTGGCACTGGCCGATTACCTGGCGCAACACGATCTGGAACGCCACCTGCGCAAGCTGCGCCGCACCCTGGCCGACAACGGGCAGCGGCTGCGCGATGCCATCGTGCGGCATTGGCCGGAAGGCACACGCGTGGGCGACCCGGCAGGCGGGTTATCGCTATGGCTGCAATTGCCCGACGGCGGCAGCGGCCAGACCTTGTTCGAGACCGCACTGGCAGAACGCATCGGTACCTCGCCCGGTCATCTGTACTCCAGCCGTGGCGACTACGCAGATCACCTGCGGCTGACCTGCGGCCAGCCGTGGAGCGACACGCTGGAGCGCGCGATGCGCCGATTGGGCAAGCTTGCGGCGCAGCTGGTGCGTTAGCCTGGTTTGTGGCAATGGCTATGGCCCACAAGATAATGATGTGACGCAGCTGATCGACGCAGACTTCAGATGCGAAAAGGCTGCTTGCGCGCCTTACCAGAAGGTTTGCAGGGCGTTGTATTGAAGCCTGCCTGTCGACCGCGTTGTATTGAGAAATTGATAGGACGCGCCGCTATCCAAGCAACCCACGTCATGCCCTGCTTGCACCATGCACAGCGACCAGCCTGACTGGTCCTTGCCCGCCCACCGTCGCGGGACCTGACGCGGCATGGATACCGCGTAAGAGCCTTATCTGTTCGGATTCTGGCAGTTTGGGCGTCGAGAGCCGGCGTGGGCCACCGTGAGAGCCTGG
>NZ_JAJGQM010000016.1 GCF_020784175.1 Xanthomonas campestris pv. asclepiadis | reverse complement strand
CCGTGCCCGGCTTCCAGAACGGTCAGAACCCCCTCCAACAACACAGTTGCTACAAGGACGTACTTGCGGCGTGTCCCACACCGGTACGCGTGCAAGCGCCCGCCGCAGACCGAAGCTTCTACGGAGCACCAGCAGATCTCATGCGCAGGGTTGATCAGCAGTGTGCGGAGTCGGTCGGCGGCGCGGCGCCGCACCCGGTGTCGGGACACGCCGTGAATCCATCCGTGGAGGCTCGGTGGCGGCATCCATGCCGCCACACGGTCCCGCCACCGGACGCGGCACCACGCTCCCAATATGGCTAGTGCTGATCGGCAAGCAATGCCTTCAAGCACACATGCAGACGCCCGCCGCAGACCGAAGCATTCGCATAAAAACCGCAGGCCTCGTGTGGTTTTACTCCTGCCGACCGGGATCCACCGAGATCAATCGGGTGACATCCAGCAACGCCGCCGGCAGGTGCATGCCGCCCGGTGCGACCAGATAGCGCGGGCGCCAGGTTGGGGCGAACTTCGATTTGAAGCGACGCAAGCCGCTGAAGCCATAGAAGCGCTCGCCGTGACGCGCGACTAGGCTGGCGAAGCGATTCCAGCGGCCTGCCAGGCGATGCTCGGCCAGGCCCGACAGCGGCGCCATGCCCAACGAGAAGCGCGTATAGCCGTTGGCTTGCCCCCACAGGAACAGCTCGATGAACAGGAAATCCATCGTGCCCTTGGGTGCCTGTGCGCTGTGCCGCATCAGGTCCACCGACAGCTCGCCGCCAGCCGGCGCCTGCCACACATTGGCGAAGGCCACAATCTGGCCTTCCGCCTCGGCCACCGCCACCGGGAAGCGGCGCAGATAGTCCGTATCGAAGCTGCCCAGCGAAAACCCTTTTTCTTCGCCGGATTTTTCTTCCAGCCATTGCTCGGACACTTCGGCCAGACGCGGCAATACCGCATCCACCTGCTCGGGCTGCAGCATGCGGAAGGTCAGGCCGCCGCGCTTGCCGCGGTTCCAGGCCTGGCGCAGATCGGCGCGGTCGCGGCCTTCCAGGGTGAAGCCTTCCAGCGGCACGATCGCCTCTTCGCCCAGCTTGACCAGGGTCAGGCCCATGTCCAGATAGGTCTGCCAGTATTTTTCGCCGACCTGGTAGAACACCGGGCGCAGGCCCATATGGTCGGCCTCTTCGCGGAAGCGCCAGATCAGTGCGCGCGCGACCTCGGGCGGGCCGACCGGGTCGCCCATCGAGATCAGCGAGCCGCCATAACGCTGCATCATCACAAACCCACGTCCCTGCTCATCGAGCAGGAAGGCCTTGTCGCCGGTCAAGGCCAGGCAGGCCTGGGTGTCGGTACTGGTGGCCAGGGTCGGCGCCAGCGTCTGCAGGGTCTGCGCATCGGCGGCCGGCATCGGGCGGCGGCCGCCACGCAGCAGGCGCGCCATGCCGAACACGATCACGCCCACGCACAGGATCAACGCCGCGCGCAGCGCACGCGGCGCGTTGGCCGAGGTGGCAAACTGCCACCACAGGTCGTTGCTGTATTCGACGTGGCTGTAGACGAAGAAGAGCAGCCAGAACGTGGCCACCAGCACCAGGCCGAGGTTGCTCAGCCAGCGCCACGACCAGGCTTCGTCCAGCAGCGCGCCCTGGCGGTAGAACTCGCGGCGTGCCGCCCATAGCGCCAGCGCGGCCAGCGCCGCCGACAACGACACCGAGATATGGCTGCCGCGCAACAGCGACAGCGGCGGCAGCAGGATGCACACGCCCAGCGCCAGCACCCAGGCCGCATGGCTGCGGCGTTGCAGGCCCTGGCCGATCAGCAGCAGCACCATGCCGCCCAGGCTGACTAGCAGATGCGAGGTTTCGATCAGCGGCAGCGGCGCCACTTCCTGACGTGCGCGCGGCGTGGGCAAGGTGCCGTCGATGACCAGCGCCGCGCCCACCGCAAACACCGCCAACGCCAGGATCTGCGGCAACCAGGGGCGCAAGGCCTTCCACACCGTGCGTGCGGTGCTGGCGCTGGCGCGCACCGGTGCGCCCAGGCCGGAGGCCGCCGCCATCGCCACCGAGATCAGCAGCGGCACGATGTAGTAGGTGACCCGGTAGGCCAGCGCGGCGGCCAGTACCGCAGCCGGGGTGACATGCGGCAGCAGCTTGAGCAGGCTCCACTCGAACACGCCCAGCCCGGCCGGCACGGTGGATATCAGCCCGGTGACCACCGCCACCAGCCAGATCCCGATGAAACCGAAGTAGCCGGTGCCCGGATCCGGCGGCAGCAGCACGTAGAACGCGGCAGCCGCCAGGCCCAGCTCGACCACGCTCAGCGCGGTGACGCCCAGCACCGTGGTGCGGTCGGGCAGCCAGAAGCGATGACTGCGAATCCCGAATTCGCGGCCCTGTTTGCCGACCAGCATCAGCATTGCAACGTAGCCGACCAGCAAGGCGATACCGGCGATGCGGATGCCTTCTGCGGTGATCGGCAGTGCACGCGCAGCCGCTTCCGGTTCCAGCATCAGCGCCAGGCCAAGCAACACCCAGGCGCCGAAGACGAAGCCCAGCGTGCTCATCAGCACCACCTGGCCGATCTCGGCCAGGGTCAGCCCGACGCTGCCATAGCCGCGCAGGCGGACCGCGCCGCCGGTGAGTGCGGCAAAGCCCAGCGTCTGCCCCACCGCATGCGCCATGAAGGCGGTGATGCCCACGCGCGCCGGGTGCAGCCGCTTGCCGGTGCGCTTGAGCCCGACCCAGTCGAAACCCACCAGACAGGCGTAGCTGCTCAAGCCCAGCACCAAGGTGAGCGCGATCTGGCCGGCACCCAAGGCACGGAAGGCCTGGCGGATCTGCCGATAGCCATGGTCGGTGAATTGCCCCGACAGCGCGTGCAGCGCCATCGCCAGGATCGCCAGGCTGATGATCACCGGCAACGCGCGGCGCCACCCGCTGGCCGGCGCTTGGGAAGACACGGAGGTATCCGTCATGAGGGGAACGGGATCTGCTGAAAGGGAAGAAGGGCACATGCACGGTATGTGCCGCGCGGGCGGTGGGTCTGCATGGGCCGGTTGGTGTCAAGGTACATGCAGGGGGATCGCGTGGATGCCGAATGAGGTGAACGCAGGGTTCGGTCGCGCCGACAGGTGTCGGCTCAGGACGGCCGGGCGCATCATAGGGCATCGCCGCGCCCACGTGCCGCAGGAGACCGACATGGACACGATGACCGTTGCAACACAGACAGGCTATTGATGAACGATCGACACCACAGTGAAACCGCGATGCCGCCCGGGCAATCGTGCCCGCCACGCTGGGCCGGGCAGGCCGGCGCAGTCGCCGCCTGCACGGGCATTGCCTTCATCGGCTTGATTCTGCTGCTGCAATGGCTGCGCGGCGATCTGGACTGGATCGACGCACAGCTGAGCGCGTATCTGCACGGTGCCTACGGCCTGCTGTTGCGCACGGCCTATTGCGTGTTGGCTGCCGCGATGGCGTGGATGGCGCTGGGCCTGCATGCGGCACTCGCACCGCCCGCGCGCAGCCGCACGGTGGTGGGGCTGTTCTGGGCGGCGGCGGTGGGCTTGAGCATGGTCTCGATCGGCGATAGCTGGATGCCGGAGCTGGCGCCTGACGCAGCCATGCTGGTGCATCTGCTATCGGCCGATATGACGTTTCTGTGCGTGATCGCGGCGGTGTTGCTGCAATCCTGGTATTTCCGCCGCGATTGCGTGTGGCGAGGCCACTTCGCCATCGCGTTCGGCCTGGACCTGAGCGCATTTGCGGTGTTGCTGTTCCACGTCACGGTCACCAGCGCGCCGCTGGGCATCAGCCAGAAGAGCGCCATCGTGTTGATCGTGGCCTGGGTGGTGCGGGTGGGGGCGTGGCTGGCGCAGCACGTGCGCGCCGGGGCTGCACGTTTGCCGCATTCGCGGGACAATGCCCGGGTCAATCAACCGTAGGAAGTCTGAAATGGTGCAGCGATTCGATGCGGGTCCGCGGATGTCGGAAATGACCGTCCATGGCGGGGTGTGCTACCTGGCCGGCCAGATTGCCGAAGACACCAGCGAAGACATCACCGGGCAAACCCGCCAGGTGCTGGGCGAAATCGACAAGCTGCTCGCGCAGGCGGCCAGCGACAAGACCAAGATCCTGCGCGCGGAGATCTTCCTGGCCGACATCGCCGATTTCGACGGCATGAACAAGGCCTGGGACGAATGGGTGCCGCACGGCTTCACCCCCGCGCGCGCCACGGTCGAAGCCAAACTGGCGCGCCCGGAATGGAAGGTGGAAATCGTGGTCACCGCTGCGGCGAGCTGATCGCAGGGCGGCGCGCCGATCGCGGGGCGATCGCGCGCGCCGATCGCGTGTCATCTGCGCGTATGCGCTTCGGCATGCATCGCAGCGTTGTCAGCAGACAGTGGCGAAAAACGGATCGCACGTTGGCTTGGCAAGAGTGCCAACGCGTTTGTCGACACGCCTGCATCAGTGGAACGCCGACATGTTGCGCTCCACGCATGCGGTTCGCATCGTCGTTTCGACGCGCGCGCCGCGATCAGCGTTTGACGAAGCGATAGTGCGCCACGCCCCATTCGCGGCCCTGGTCGTAACCGAACAGCTCGGCGCAGGCCAGCCAGAACATCCGCCAGCGCTGCCACCAGCGCTGCGCATCCTCGCCGTAGGTCTGCTTCAGCAGCGGCATGATCTGCGCGCGGTGGCGGTCCTGGTTTTCCAGCCAGGCATTGGCGGTTTTTTCGTAATGCGCGCCCGACAGCACCCAGCGCTGTTCGATCACCACGTCCTGCTGGAAATGCAGCAAGGTATCGGCCGCCGGCATCAGCCCGCCGGTGAAGAAATGCCGTCCCATCCAGTTGTCTTCGCCGGCCACTTCGAACGGGTAAGCCAGGTCGCGGTGACAGAAGATATGCACGAACAGTTTGCCGCCCGGCGCCAACCAGCTGCCGACGCGCGCCAGCAGCTCGCGGTAATTGCGCATGTGCTCGAACATCTCCACCGACACCACGCGGTCGAAGTTGCCCGGCGGCAGCGCCAGCGCGTTGACGTCGGCGGTGATGACCTGCACGTTGCTCAAGCCACGCACGCGGCACTGCTCCAGGATATGCGCGCGCTGCGGCCGCGAGTTGGACACCGCAGTGATGGTGGCACCGGGATAGCGCTCGGCCATCCACAAGGTCAGCGAGCCCCAACCGCAGCCCAGCTCCAGGATGCGTTGGCCATCGGCCAGTTCGGCGCGCTCACCGTAAAGCGCCAGCATGCGTTCTTCGGCCGCATCCAGATCCGGCGTGGTGGCGTCCCAGTAGCAGCTGCTGTACTTGAGCCGGCGGCCCAGGCACAGGGTGAAGAACTGTGGCGGCAATTCGTAGTGCTGGCGATTGGCGGCATCGGTTTCGATCGCGATCGCGCTGGCACGCAGGCTGTCGATGAAGGCGCGTTGGCGTTCGCCGCTGGCATCGGCACCGCCGGTGCGCTCATCGCGCAGGCGCTGCGCGCACAGCCGGCGGATGCCGTAACGCAATGCGGCGTCGGGGAGCACGCCGGATTCGGCCATCCGGGTCGCAAAGGATTCTTCGGGCAGCGAGGAGGGCGGAACGGTAACAGTGGACATACGACTCTCCAGGCGACTCAGGACGAAGGGGGAAGCGGAAAAAACGCGCTGGTGCTGCGTTGGTATTGCGCATAGTCCTCACCACGCGAGCGCAGCGCCTGCTGCTCGGTGTAGGGAATGCCGGTGAAGCGATACAGAAACACGAACATCACCACCGGCCCCAGTGCAGCCAGGGCAAGCGGCCACGGCCCGGCACCGACGGCCAGCGTCAGGTAAGCGAACCAGTGCACGAACTCGAAGAAGTAATTGGGATGGCGCGAATACCGCCACAAGCCGCTGCGGCAGGTGACGCCGCGATTGGCCGGGTTGGCCTTGTGCGCAGACAGTTGCCGGTCGGCCAGGGCTTCGCCACCGACCGCAATCAACCACACCGCAATCGCCAACGTGCTCCACACGCTCCAGGCCGGATTCGGGTTGCTGGCAGCGGCCAGAAACGGCACACAAAACAGCACCACGACCACCGCCTGCGCCAGGAAGAAGCCCAGGAATTTGCGTTGGTCGCCGTTCCAGTGCTCGCGCAAGGCGCGATAACGGCCATCTTCGTGCGGGTCGCCGAATACACGCACGCCCAGATGCAATGCCAGGCGCGCGCCCCAGACACCGCCAAGCACGCCGACCAGCACGCGCGGCAGCAGCGCGCCATCGGACATCCACGCGCAATACGGCGCAGCGATGGCCAGGCAGGCGGCCCACAGCACATCGACCGGGCCGGCATTGCCGCTGCGGCGTTGCCACAGCCAGCCGACCACCATCACCACGCTCGCAAACACGCCCACATGCAGCAGCGGCCAGGCATTCATTGCAGTTCTCCCCTCAGGTGTTCAGGCGATGGTCGCGCCAGTCGGCGTGCATACAGCGACAACAGACCGCAGGCCAGGCCCCAGCCGATACCGACCACGATTACCGCATGCAGCTGTGGCGGCTGGAATTCCACCGCCTGCCAGCCGCGTTGCGCCAACCAGTACGAAAACGGCCCGAAGATCGCGCCCAGCAGCACCGCCAGCCATGGCCGCTGCATCACCGATGCCAGCGAATGGTTGAGCGTGAGCGCAAAGCCCAGCCACAATGCCAGGATCCAGGCCGGCGCCAGCAACGTGCCTGGCCACGGTGCGGCGTAACGCACCCAGCCGCCCGCCGCCAGCGTGGTGTCCAGCAGCAAGCCCAGCGACAGCGCGGCGACCAGCAGCTGCGGATCGCCCGGCGCCCGCCGCGACGGCCACAGCTGATACAGCGCAAACAGTGCCAGCACCAGCAGGGTTGGCCAGATGCGCGCCTGCGCGGCCGCGCTGACGGCTACCAGCCACAGCACCTGCAGGCCCAGATAGTTGCCGAGCTGCTTCATGCGTCAACGGGAAGGCCGGGCACGAACTGCGGCGGGCGTGCGACCGGCTTGCTCAGCCAGAGATGCACATCGCCGATCGAGCGCTCCAGAAAGCCGGCTTCGCAATAGGCCAGGTAAAACTCCCACATGCGGATGAAGCGCTCGTCGTAGCCGAGTGCACGCACCTGCGGCAGCTGCGCCATGAAGCGCTGCCGCCAGGCGCGCAGCGTCAACGCATAGCTCGGCCCGATGTCTTCCAGGTTGAACAGGCGCAGGTCGCTGGCGCGTGCGATTGCGCCGGTCATCGCCGCCACCGAGGGAATGAAGCTACCGGGAAAGATATGCCGCTTGATGAAGTCCACCGAGCGCAAGGCCTGCGCATAGCGATGGTCTTCGATGGTGATGGCCTGGATCAGCGCCTCGCCATCGTCGGCCAGCAGGCTGCCGACCTTGGCGAAATAGGTGTCCAGATACTGATGGCCGATGGCCTCGATCATCTCGATCGACACCACCCGATCATAGCGGCCGTCCAGATCGCGATAGTCGCGCAACAATACGGTGACCCGGTCGCTCAGGCCGGCCGCGGCGATGCGCTGGGTGGCCAGTTCGAACTGCTCGCGCGAGATGGTTGTGGTGGTGACGCGGCAGCCATGCGCGCGCGCGGCGTGCAGCGCGAAGCCGCCCCAGCCGGTGCCGATTTCCACCACATGGTGTTGCGGGCCGAGCCGCAGCTTCTGGCAGATGCGCTCGAGCTTGCGCGTGGCTGCGCGCTCCAGTGCGGCCTCGCCCTGGGCTTCTTCGCCCTCGACGAAGATCGCCGAGGAATACATCAGGTTCTCGTCGAGAAACAGGCGGAACAACGGGTTGCCCAGATCGTAGTGCGCGGCGATGTTGCGCCGGCTGCCGCTGCGGGTATTGCGCGCGAACGCATGCAGGCTGCGCATCGCCCAGCCGCCCAGGCGCGCGGTGCCGGTCTCCATCGCATCCAGGCGGTCGCGATTGCGCAGCAGCAGGCGCATCAACGCGACCAGATCGTCGCATTGCCATTGCCCGTCCATGTACGACTCGCCGGCACCGACGCTGCCGTTGAGCGCGGCCTGGCGATAGAACCCGGGGTCGATGACACGCAACTGCACCTGCAGCGCATCGGCGCCACTGGCGTTGCCGAGGGTGGTGACGCCATCGGCTTCGTGCAACTGCAATTGTCCATCGCGCAGCTCGCCGAGCGTGGCCAGCAGGCGCTTGCGCAACAGGCGGTCCGTCCAGGAAGCCGCGCGCGGCGCAGCGGTGTCGGGCAGGGACGTGGCGTTCATCGGGGTTCTCGCACAGGCGGATGAGGGTGATCGTGGACCGGGTTGCCGCGCAGCCACAGGCGCAGGGCCTGCCAGTGGATGGCCAGCACCACCTGCACGGTCATCAACGGATAGGCCAGCAGCGTGCGCGCCAGGGTGCGCGCGTTGAGCGGCTGGCGCTGCAGGACCAGGGTGGCATCGAAGCGGCGGGCACCGTGGCCGCTGCCTGCGCCATCAGCATCAGGGCTGCCGTCCGGCGTGTCGTCGCAGAGCGCATCCAATACGTCCATATGCACGCGCAACTGCGCATCGGGCACGCTGAAACGCCAGTCGTACTGGTGCTGCATGCCCATGAAGGGCGAGACGTGGAAGCGCTTGTCGAAGCGCCAGGCATGCACCCGGCGATGCGTGCGCGCCTGCGCGACCGGCAGCACGTAGGTGTGGCGCTGCTGCCACGGCGTATTGGTGATTTCCGCCACGATCCAGCGCAGGCCACCGTGGCGATCGAAGCAGTAGTAGAAGCTGACCGGATTGAACACATGGCCGAAGTAGCGCAGATGCGTGAGTAGGCGGATCGCGCCATCGGGGCGCTCGCCGGTGTGGGCCTGCACGCAATCGCGCACGGCCTGGTCCAGCGGAACGTCCGGGTCGCCGAGATAATCGCTGCGCCGGAACTGCGCCAGATTGGCGCGCCCCACCGACCATAGCCAACGCCGCGCAAACACCACATCGAGCTCGGACAGATCCAGATACATCAGGAACAGCCGGTAGCGAAACGCCAGCGGTCTGGGCGCAAACCGACGGTGCCGCACCCACCCGGTGTAGATCGCGCTGCGCACCGCGCCCGTCACGCTGCCGGCACCGCTGTCCTCGCCCGGAGGCAGCGGTACCGCATCGGGGCTGGCTTCGCGCAGCAGCTGCATCACCAGTCCGCTCCCAGGCCGTGGGCCACATCCACGCCGCTGCGCAGGCCGTCTTCATGGAAGCCGAAGCCCCATGCCGCGCCGGCAAACCAGGTGTGCTGCACGCCCTGGATCTCGGCCTTGCGCGTCTGCGCGGCCAGGGCGGCCGCGTTCTGCACCGGGTGGCGGTAGCGCATGCGTCGCAGCACCTTGTCCGGGGCGATGTCGTGGTCGCGATTGAGGCTGACGATGAACGGCTGCGGCGCATCGATCGACTGCAGGGCGTTCATCCAGTAGCTCACCGTGCACGGCGCCTGCGGGTCGGCCGGCACATGCGCGTTCCACGCAGCCCAGGCGCGGCGATCGCGCGGCAGCACGCTGGCGTCGGTGTGCAGGACGGTGTCGTTGTCCTGATAGGTGATGCCGCCCAGGATCTGCCGCTCGGCCGCTGTGGCGTCGCTGAGCAAGGCCAGCGCATCGTCGGCATGGCAGGCCAGCACCACGTTGTCGAAGTGTTCCTCGCCACACGGGGAGCTGAGCACCACGCCGTTGGGCGCGCGCCGGATCGCATGCACCGGCGTGGACAGGCGCTCGAGCACCTGCCAGCGCCGACGCAGCGCACGCACGTAGCTGTTGGAGCCGCCGCGCACCACCTGCCACTGCGGACGCCCGCTGAGTTGCAGCATGTGGTGATTGGCCATGAAGCCGATCAGCTGGCCCATCGGGAAGTCGAGGATGCGTTGCGAGGGCGATGACCATAACGCCGAGGCCATCGGCACCAGATGCTGGTCGCGAAACGCGGCCGAATACCCATGCCGTTGCAGATACGCGCCCAGCGTGCTGAAGCGCTCCTCGCTGTGCAACACCGCCGGCGCCTGTCGATAGAAGCGACGCAGGTCGGCCAGCATGCCCCAGAAGCGGGGGCTGAGCAGGTTACTGCGCTGGCAGAACAGCCCGCCCAGGCTGCCGGCGTTGTATTCGAGCCCGCTGCGCGCATCGTGCACCGAGAAGCTCATCGTGGTCGGCTGCGCGGCCACGTCCAGCTCGGCGAACATGCGCGTGAGCAGCGGATAGTGCTGCGGGTTGAAGACGATGAAACCGCTGTCCACCGCATAGCGCTGGCCGTCCAGCTGGATGTCGTGCGTATGCGTATGCCCGCCCAGATAATCGGCGGCCTCGAACAGGGTGACCTCGTAGCGGCGCGACAACAGCCACGCTGCGCCCAGGCCGGCGATCCCGCTGCCGACCACGGCAATCCTGCCCTCGCTCATCGGCTCACCCGCTCGGCGCGTTGCGTGAGCGATTTCGGCATCGGCTTGAGGTCCCAGACCAGGCCCACCCAGGACATCGCGGTGAGCCCGTACCAGGTGACGTCGTACTCCCACCAACGCAGGCCCTGGCGTGCGGAGCCGGGAAAGAAGTGGTGATTGTTGTGCCAGCCTTCGCCGAAGGTGAGCAGCGCCAGCAGCCAGTTGTTGCGGCTGTCGTCGCGGGTCTCGAAGCGTCGGCTGCCGAAGCGGTGCGCCAGCGAATTGATGGTGAAGGTGGCATGGAACAAGGCCACGGTGGAGATCACAAAGCCCCATACCAGCAGCTGCGCGCCGTTGGTCTTCAACGCGGGCGCGGCAACCGCCAGCCAGTCGCCGAGCAGGTACAGCCCCGTTGCCAGCAGCACCGGCATCACGATGTCGAAGCGGTCCAGAAAGCGCAGCTCGGCAAAGCGACGCAGGTCCGGGATGACCGCCCAGTCGGTGCGGAAGTTGCGCGGGGTCAGGAACCAGCCGGTATGGCTCCACCAGAAGCCGTGCTGCGCCGGCGAATGCGGATCGCGGCCGGTGTCGGTGTGGCGGTGATGGTTGCGATGATGCGCGGCCCACCACAGCGGCCCGCGTTGCACGCAGGTGGCGCCGATGGCAGCGAACAGGAACTGCAGCACGCGCGAGGTCTTGAACGCGCGGTGCGAGAAATAGCGGTGATAGAACCCGGTCAGCGCGAACATGCGCAGCGCGTACAAGGCCACCGCCATGCCGACCGCGAACCAGGACGCACCGACCCACAGGACCGCCAGGCAAGCCAGGTGCAGCGCGATGAAGGGTAGGGCACGCAGCCAGTCGATACGGTCTGCGCGTGCTTCGTCCAGCGGCTCGTCGGTTTGCGAATCCACCCAACGACGCAGGCTGCCAATGCGCGCTGCGACCCCGCCACGCCGGCGGGTGTCGGCAGGCTGCGGCGGTGCGGCATGTGGGTCAAAGCCAGTACTCGGCACGCGTGGTTCTCCGTGTGTAGTCGTGACCCTTTACGGACGCTGCCGGCAAACAGATGCACCAGCCTGTTTGATCGTCGCATGGGTGCGCGCGCTTGGCGTGCCGGTGCGAACGAATCGCGCAATTGCGCACACATTGAAGCGCGCCAGCCAGGGTTGACGCGGATGAGGCTGTTGCGCGAACGCCGCCGCCTGCGATGTGATCGCAGGCGGCGTCAGGCGTGCCGGATCAGGGCGCCATTGCCAGTGTGCTGATGCCGCCCTTGGCCACTACGGTACCGGTGGCAACACCGCCCGGTGCGCCGCCCGGCGGCTCCAGCGTGACTGCCAGGATGGCTTCGTTGCTGAGCATGGGCATCAGCTGATCGGGAATCTGCGCACGGCGTGCGCGCTGGTCGTCGAAGGTGCCCATCGAATGCGCCTTGCCATCCGGCGTGATCAGCCACAGCTCGGGTACCTTGTCGGCGGTGGCGGTGCGATCCAGCGGCGTCACCGTGATGGTGTGCTTGTCGGCATCCATCAACGCGACATAGCCGGGGCGGCCGTCTTCGGTGGCCAGCGTGGAGGTCATCGCAATACCGGTCGTTGGCGCAGTGGTGGTCGCCGGTGGCGTGACCGGTGTCTGTACCACCGGGCCGGTGCCCTGCGGCGGCTGCACCGGTGCCGGTGGCGTGCGCAGGTTCAACAACGCCAGCACGCACACGGCCGCGGTGGCCAGGCCGCCTGCGCTTGCCCAACGCCAGAACCGCACGCTGTTCCATACCGCTGCCTTGGGTGCGCTTGCCGGCGGCGCTGCCGACGACGCGGCGGTCACTGCGTGCAACGGCGTATCGAAGCCCAGCGTCTGGCGGATGCGTGCCCAGACCTGGCCGGGCGGCGTCACTGCGGCGATCTCGTCCAGCAACGGCGCCAGATGCTCCTGCCACTGCGTCACCGCCTGGGCAAACTGGCCGTCGGTGGCGACGCGTTGTTCGGCAGCCAGGCGCTGGTCGGCGCTCAACAGGCCCAGCACGTATTCGCCGGCAAGCACGTCGCGCGGCGGTTCCTGGTCGATGGGAAAGGGCGTGCTCATCGTTCCAGACATGCCTTGAGTTTGGCCAGGCCGCGGCGGATCCAGCTCTTGACCGTGCCGATCGGGGTGTCGGTGCGCGCGGCGAGTTCTTCGTAGGTGATACCGTCGAAGAACGCGGTGCGGATCAACTCGCTGCGCGGCGGTTCAAGCTCTGCCAGGCAGTGGTCGATGCGTCGGCGCGTGCTGGCGCGCTCGGTGCGCTCCAGCGGCGAGGCGTCGCCGGCGCGCAATTCGCCGGCATCGTCCAGCGCCACGTTGCGGCGTTGCGGGGCATTGGCGCGCAGATGGTCGATGGCCTTGTTGCGCGCGATCATCGCCAACCAGGTGAGCCCCCGTGCACGAGCGGGATCGAACTGCCCGGCCTTGTGCCAGATCAGCGTGAAGACGTCCTGCAGCACCTCTTCGGCTTCGGCACGTTGCGGGATCATGCGCAGGCACACCCCGAACAGTTTCGGCGAGGTCTGCCGGTACAGCGCTTCGAAGGCATGCCGGTCGCCGCCCGCGGTTGCGGTCAGCAGTCGTCCGGTTTCATCGTCGTCGTGGCCAGGGATGGCACTCATGCGGTCGGGCGTTTTTTGAGGTGGGGGCGATGCTACCGGACTGGGGGGACGCTGTCCTTCACTTACGCTGCTGAAACCACAGCACGACGGCAGCGAGCAGCAACAGGATCTCGACGCCTGCCAATGCCACCGTGGGTGCGGAGACCGGCCACAGGCGCGCCAGGGAGACGCTGCGGAACAGCACGATCGGCACGTAGAACGCGAGTGCGACCAGCAGGCCGGTGCGCGCTTGATCGATCCACGCGAAGTAGCCGAACAGGAACGCCATGCCCAGCTGCAGGCCGCCATAGATGACCAGATATTCCGATTGCCCGGCCGGCGACAACTGGGTGTAGCCCACGGCATTGGCGGTCTTGGCCGGCGAGAGCGTGCACCAGATTGCCAGGACGACGTAGAGCACTGCGTTGATCCAGAGGTAGGCCTTGGCCATGGCGATGGTCCTGTATGGGGAAGGGGTGACCGGGCCGTTGTACGCAACCGCGCGTGGTCGAACGTGAAGATGGCAGGTGTCTGGTTCACGGGGCGCTGCAGCTCTTGGCCAGCGGCTGCTCGCGTGCCTGACGCAGCTCATCGGCGCCGACGGCACGCGCAGCGGTGTCCGGAAAAACGATGCGTACGTGTGGATAGCGGCCACGCGCGTCGCGCAGGTTGCCCACGCCGCGGAATTGCAGCAGACGTTTGTCGGCGATTGCATAACGCACTTCGAGCGAGGGCACTGCCGCGCCGTACCAGGCATCCAGGCTCAGGCGAAACCGGCGCTGGCCGCCGGTATCGTCGATGCGCTCGACACGGAACGCCAGCTGGCGTTGCAGGCTTGGCAGCACGAAGTCCACGCGTTGCGGCGCGCTGGCGAGCGCGTCCCAGTTGTTGCGCAGGTAGGCATCGAAGCCGGCATCGATCACGCGCGGGCCGTCGTCGGCCGGCAGTGGCGTGCGCTGCTCGGCCTTGCCGGGTTCCTGCTGGAACATCTCGCGCACACCGTTGCGTTGACGCACGCCCTGGCGATAGCCGTCGCGCCCATCGATCAGGCTGAAGTCGGGCGAGCTGCCGCCACCATCGACCTGCTTGCGCGCAAACGGGCGCCCGTCCGGGCAGCGATACAGCACGACGCGTCCGCCATCGTCGAGCAGCCAGTGCGACTCGCGATAGCGCAGCGCGCCGCTGTCGCCATCGAAGGCATCGCCATCCACACGGGTGACCGCCGCCGCACTCAGCGGCAAGCCGCCCAGCACCAGCAGCAACAAGGGCGAGATCGGCCGGCACACGGTGGCGAGCGCGGCAAGGGCAGCGGCGAGTGGGCGCATCGGCGGATTCCTCGATAGGAGTGCCTATCAATACGAGCGCATCCGCAGCGCGGATGCGCCGGACGCGTCAGGACGTTCCTGACGGGATGTCGTGATTGGAGGCCAGCGCCGCTGGTTCGTGGGAGCCGGGCGCTGCCGAGGCTCAGAACGCGGGTGCGTGCAAGGGGGCGCCGATGCCGCACTGGCTGCGAGCGGGCAGTCAGTGCGAGGGCGCAGCCGGGTGCGGAAGCCCAGGCGTGTACACAAGATGTGCCGGCTCAGGGTGCCGGCCGCAAGCACGCAAGCGCCGTGAGAGCACGCTTGGCGTGCAGATATCGTGGTGCATATGGCACTGCCGATTCCGGGCGTAGCGCGCCTGGCACTTGCGCCATCGTCCGGCCAGCCGTCTAGCCGCTCGTGTGCAGCGCGATGCAGTCCACCGGGCAGGCCGGCAGGCACAGCTCGCAGCCGGTGCACAGCGCGGCGATCACCGTATGCATGTGCTTGGCGCCGCCGACGATGGCGTCCACCGGGCAGGCCTGGATGCACTTGGTGCAGCCGATGCAGTCGGCCTCCACGATCCAGGCCACCTCCGGCGGCGTGTGGGTGCCACGGCTGCGATCGTATGGGCGTGCAGGACGCTGCAGCACGTGCGCCAACGCGCGTGCTCCGGCGTCGCCACCGGGCGGGCAATGATCGACGTCGGCCTGGCCGTTCGCCATCGCTTGTGCATACGGGCGACAGCCGTCATAACCGCACTGGCCGCACTGGGTCTGCGGCAGCAGGCGGTCGAGGCGTTCGACCAGATCGAGCGATGCGGCGGGCGTTGCGGTAGGCATGTCAGTGCAGCAGGTTGCCGCGATACCAGCGCTGCTGCGCCAGCGCCAGCATCGGCTTGTCTTCGCGGCTGTCGCCGTAGGCATGGACGCACGCGTACTGCGACAGGTCGTAGCGCAGGCGGATCTGCGCGGCCTTGCGCGGGCCGCAATCGCCGTCCGCATAGCGCCCGCTCAGCACGCCGGCGTGGTGTTCCAGCTTGTTGCAGATCAACGACAGGTCATGCTGCGCGCACCACGGCTGCAGGTACAGGTCCAGCGAGGCCGACACCAGCACCACTTCATGCCCCTGCGCCTGGTGCCAGTCGATGCGCTGCATCATCTCGGCGCGCAGCACACCCGGCAATCCCGTGCGCGCGAAATCGGCGCCGTGCGCGGCCACCTCGTCCAGCAAGCGATCACTGAACACGATGCGGGTGACCCGCGCGCGCAGCGCCGCAGCCGACACCATGCCCAACCGATACCCCAGCACCCACGGGCCGACCTGCCACTTCGCCGCCGCCAGCTGCGCAGGCGTGGCCACCTTGCGCAGAAAACGCGCATAGCTATCGCAGGTGGTGATGGTGTGGTCGAAGTCGAACAGGGCCAGGTGCATGAGGGGCGGGGATTGGGAAGTCGAGATTGGGGATTGGTTAAAGGCGCGGTGTCTGCTTTTCCTTCTCCCCGGGAGAAGGTGCCCCGCAGGGGCGGATCAGGGACGGGCCAGGCACTAATGTTAGGTCTCCCTCGACAATCAGCTCTGGCTTCTACGAATCCCCAATCCCGATTCCCCAATCCCGCTTCACCGCACCGGCATCCCCGGCTGCGCACCACCATCGGCGTCCAGCAGCGCCAGCGCGCCGCCGTCGAAGCCGGCCGACAGGATCATGCCTTCGCTGATGCCGAAGCGCATCTTGCGCGGGGCCAGGTTGGCGATGAACACCACGCTGCGGCCGACCAGCGTTTCCGGTTCGCCATAGCTGGCGCGGATGCCCGAGAAGATCTGGCGTTTGCCCAGCTCGCCGGCATCCAGTTCGAAGCGCAGCAGCTTGTCCGAGCCTTCCACGAATTCGCACACCAGCACCTTGCCGATGCGCAGGTCGAGCTTGGCGAAATCGTCGATGCCGATGAGGCTGGAAGTGGCGATTGGGGATTGGGGATTGGCAACGGCCGCCGGCGTTGTCTCGGCCTTGGACGGGGCGGGCTTGGCGGTAGTGACAGCGGGTGCCGCAGGTGCGGCCATGGTGTCTTTTGAAGCGTCGGTCATGGCGTCGATCAGTTTGGGGTCGATACGGGTGAACAGGGCGGTGTAGGGCTGGATCACGTGCGCGGTCAGCGGGCGGGTGACGTCGTCCCAGCTGGTCATCGGTGCCGACAGGAAGGCTTCGGCCTCGGCACAGGTGCGCGGCAGGATCGGCTTGAGCGCGGCGACCAGGATCCGGAACAGGTTCAGGCCCTGCGTGCACACCGATTGCAGCTGCGCATCGGCACCGTCCTGCTTGGCGATCACCCATGGCTTGGTGTCGTCGATGTACTTGTTGGCCTCGTCGGCCAGCGCCATGGTCTGGCGGATCGCGCTGGCCGCATCGTTGCGCTCATAGGCCTCGCGGATCGGCGCCAGTGCGGCGACGAAGCGGTCGTACTGCGCCGGGTCGGGCAGGGCGTCGGCCAGCTTGCCGTCGAAGCGCTTGCCGATGAAGCCGGCGCAGCGGCTGGCCAGGTTGACGAACTTGCCGACCAGATCCGCATTCACCCGCGCGATGAAATCGCCCAGGTTCAGGTCCAGATCGTCCACGCCGCCGGAGGACTTGGCCGCGAAGTAGTAGCGCAGTGCCTCCGGTTCCAGGCCCACATCCAGGAAGGTACGCGCCATCACGAAGGTGCCGCGCGACTTGGACATCTTGGCGCCGCCCACGGTGAGATAGCCGTTGACGTGCAGCCGGGTCGGCGCGCGATGGCCGGTGCCGTGCAGTACCGCCGGCCAGAACAGGCCGTGGAAATTGACGATGTCCTTGCCGATGAAGTGATGCAGCTCGGTCTGCGTGCCAGCGACCAGATGCGCTTGGAAATCCTCGCCCATCTGCGCGCACAGCGTCTTGAAGCTGCACAGGTAGCCGATCGGCGCGTCCAGCCACACATAGAAATACTTGCCCGGCTGGCCGGGAATCTGGAAGCCGAAATACGGCGCATCGCGCGAGATGTCCCAGGCGCGCAGGCCGCCTTCGGTGTCCAGCCATTCCTTGAGCTTGGCCTTGACCCCGGGCAGCGCAACATCGCCGGCCAGCCACTCACGCAAAAAGCCATCGAAATGGCCCACTTCGAAGAAGAAATGCTCCGAATCGCGCAGCTCCGGGGTGGCGCCGGAGATCACCGACCTGGGCTCCTTCAGCTCGGTCGGCGCGTAGGTGGCGCCACAGACCTCGCAGTTGTCGCCGTATTGATCGGCGCTGCCGCAGTTGGGGCAGATGCCCTTGATGTAGCGATCCGGCAGGAACATGCCCTTGGCCGGGTCGTAGAACTGCGCCACCGAGCGACGGCTGATGTGACCGGCGGCCTCCAGCGTGGTGTAGAAGGCCTCGGTGAGCGCGCGATTGACCGGCGAATTGGTCGAATCGTAATGATCGAAGGTCACCCCGAACGCGGCAAAGTCGCGCTCATGGCTGGCCTGGATGCTGGCGATGAAGGCCTCCGGGGTGACCCCGGCCTTTTCGGCGGCGAGCATGATCGGCGTGCCATGGGTGTCGTCGGCGCAGACGAACCAGGTCTTGTCGCCGCGCAGGCGGCGCGCGCGCACCCAGATGTCGGCCTGGATGTAGCCGACCAGATGGCCAAGATGCAGCGGCCCGTTGGCGTAGGGCAGGGCGGTGGTGACGAGTGCGGTGCGGGTCATGGCAGGCGTAATGCGGGGGACAGCCGATTATCGCATTAGTCGGGAATGGGGGCGGGAATCGGGAATCGGGAATCGGGCAAAGCAGGGCTAGGCGACAGTGTTGTTGAGGCGCGCAGGGATTTGGCTGGCCATGCAGCGCTATGGATCGACGATGGTCGCCTGCCAGGGCTCGCTGCACAGCTACGCGCAGATGGACACGCACAAAAAAGGCGCCCTCGCGGGCGCCTGCTGCTACGATTCCCCACTCCCGATTCCCGATTTACTCGCGAATCCAGGTCTGGGTACGGCCCAGCGCTTCGATGCCGACGTAGCCGCGCATCTGCAGCTTCTTGCCGCCGTCGGTCAGGGTGACCTTGGCCTTGTAGGTCTTGCCCTTGGCCGGGTCGAGCACCGAGCCGCCGCTCCACACCGCGGTGCCGTCGGGCTTGAGGCCCCACAGGATGGTCATTCCTTTGATCGGCTTGCCCTTGAGCGCGCCATCGCATTTGTCGCAGGTCGGGTTGGGCCCATGGTTGGACTGCAGGATGTCGACCACCTTGCCGCTCAGCGTGCCGTTGCCGAGCTGTTCGATCTGCACCACCGACTTGGGCTTGCCGGTCTCGTCGTCGATGGTCTTCCAGCGGCCCACCGGCGAATCGGCGGCCTGGGCCAGCAGCGAGGCGGCGGCCAGCGGCAGTGCCAGCATCAGGGTCTTGAAGGTCTTGCGCATGTGTCCCCTCCCAGGGATTGCTATGGCCGCCGTCGACGGCCTGACCGGAATGTATACCGTGGAGTATGGTGGCGGAAAGGCGCGCTGCGGAATGCGTTCATTCGGCTACTGCAGCGTCACCTGCTTGCGGTTGTCCGCCGGCACGCGGTCGATCAGCTTGTTGTCCGGATCGAAGCCGGCCTCGATCGGCAGGCGGTCGACGGTCATGGTGAAACTGGGTGCGGCGCTGGTGACGTGCTGCCGTTGCAAGGCCAGCACCGGCGCCTGCGCGTCCTTGCCGGCCGGAGCGCCATAGATCGCCACCTCGATCCAGTCGTCCAGCGGCACCGCATGCTCCTTGCCCTTGCCGTCGGCCTGCAATTTGGCCGCCTGCGTTTGCACGGTCACCTCGAAGCGGCCATCGGAGCGCTTGCGTGCCTGCGCGCTGACCACGCGGTTGTCGTAGAAGGTGATCTTCTCGAACAGGTCGGTGATCAGTCCTTGCTGGTCCGGGCGTGCCTCGGCCCGAATGGTCTGCAGCAACTCGGCCGAGGTGGTGTAGGGCGGCTGCTGGAATGCCTTGGCCGCCAAAAAGCGCTGCAATGCGCGATTGAGCGCCTGCTCGCCGAGCTCCTCGCGCAGCCGGTAGAACGCCAGCGAGCCCTTGCGGTAGTGGATGTATTGCTGATCCTCCACCCGATACAGCGGCAACTCCTCGATGGTTTCGCCACCACGCCCTTCCAGATAGCGATCCAGTTCGTAGCGGAGGAAACGGCGCATGTGCGCACGCCCGTACTCGCGCTCCATCACCATTAACGCCGAATACTGCGCCAGCGATTCGGACAGCATCGTGGCGCCCTGCACATTCGCACCGATCACCTGATGCGCCCACCATTGGTGTGCGACTTCATGCGCGGTGACATAGAACACGTAGTCGATGTCGTTCCTGTCGCGCAGGTCGGCGATGAAGCCGATCGACTCGGAGTAGGGGATGGTATTGGCGAATGACTGCGCAAACCGCGCGTAGCCGGGGAATTCGATGATGCGCACCTGATGGTGCTGATACGGGCTGAAGTTGGCTTCGTAATAGGCGAGCGATTTCTGCACGCTTTCGATCATGCGTTGCACGTTGTACGGATGCTTGGGGTCGTAATAGACCTCGATCGGGATGTTCTTGTAATGCGCCTTGCGCACCTGCCAGCGTGCCGACAGGTAGGCGTAGAAGTTGAGCATGGGGCGGTCCATCACGTAGCGGAAGCAGCGCCTGCCATCGCGTTGGAATTGCTGTTGCAGATAGCCCGGTGCCAAGGCGATCTGATCCGGCGCGGTGCAGACGGTGCTGGCAAAACTGAGCCAGTCGGCATCGTTGCTGACGTAGGTGTTGGCGCGCGCGGCCTGGTCTTCGAGCTTGGCCATGCGCGTGGGTTCGCCCAGGCCGCGCTTGCGGCGGTCGTTGCGGTCGGTGATCTCGGTCTGCGTGTTGTAGCCGAACCAGGGCAGCAGGGTGTTATTGAAGAAGCTGCCATTGGCGACCAGTTCGGTTTGCGCCTGCTCGGCGGTGAGGCCATGCGGATGCTGGTCCACGCGGAAACGGAATACGCGCTCTTCGCCGGGTTGCAGCGGCCGCTGTAGTCGATAGATGCGGTAGCCGGCCGGCACGTCGTGCAGGGTCAGCGTCTGCCCGCCCAGATCCACCTTTACCAGGCTGCGGTCCCCTGTGCGGCCCTGCATGCCGATATGCACCTCGCTGATCGGCGTGGGGTGGGTGTTGCGCACCGTCCAGGTGGCATCGATGACGACCGACTGGGTGCCCGGATGCAGGTCGACATGGTTGTCGACGGCGATGATGCGCGGCTGCGGCAGATCCTTGTATTTGCGGTAATCGCGCTCGTAGCGCGCCTGCAGGTCCAGCCGTTGTTCCGGCGACAGGAAGCTGTTGTAGACGTTGGTGCTCCAGTACACCCAGCCGCCGACCGCCGCGAAGCCGAGCAGGCTGACTGCCAGGGCCGCGCCGGTCGGGCTGCGCAGGCGCTGCAACGCCAGCCGCATACGTTGGCGCACACCGTGGCCCACGCCACGCGGCCAGAACGCCGAAGACAGCAACAGCAGGGCCAGCAGGAACAGGCCCCAATAGCCCTGGAACCACAACTGGCCGGGCAGGAAGTGGCCGTAGCCGTTCATGTCCGAATACGGCGCATTGGGCCAGCCGCCGAAGGTGTAGAGGTTCTGGGTGTAGTCGAGCATCGACAGCGCCGATTGCCCGATCAGCACCAGCATCAGCAGCGCATAGCCGACGAACTTGTTGTTGCTCAATACCTGCAGCGCCAGCGCCATGCCGCCCATCAACACGTACAGGACCGAGCCAAGCGCCAGCGTCTTGAGATACAGCAGCGGCTCGATGCTGGTATAGCCGCGGCCAAGCTGCAACGCGATCGAGGTCAACGCACCGGCGAGCTGGAAGCTGGCGATCACTGCCAACAAGGCCACAAACTTGCCCAGCAGCGGCACCCAATCCGGGACCGGCATCGCGTCGGTGATGCCGTCGATGCGGTTGCTGCGCTCCTTCCACACCAGTTCGCCGGCGTAAAACAGCACCACGATGATCAGCAGGAAGCTGTAGCTGTTCTGCAGCGCTTCCAGCATCAACGAGGTCACCGGCAGCACGGCGGTGCCGTAATTACGCGCGTTGAACAAGGCGGTCGGGATGAAGTTGGCCAGGCCCAGCATCAGCAGCACCACGAACGGCGCACTGCGCAGCACGCCCAGCGTGTCGAAGCGGATCTGGCGCAGCAGTTGCCGCCATGCGGTGGCCGCGCCGAAGCTGGGCGTGACCGTCAGGCGTGTCGTGGTGACGCGCGTGCTGGCGGGACGTGCATCAGCAGCCGCAACCGAAGCCACGCCACGGCGTCGCCGCGTGCCGCTGCGCTCGGTGCGGAACAGCGCAAAGGTGGCGGCAAACAACACACCGCTCATGCTCAGCCACACCGCGCGATTGGCGAGCAGGTAGCCGGTCAGCGGCGGCAGCTGGTGATTGCGCTGCTCTACCGACCAATACCGCAATGTCTGCGACAGGGCGCGGATGCCGAGCGGGTCGGACAGCGTGGCGATCCACACGTTGTCCAGATCGGCCATCAGCGCGCGGCTCACGCCATACAGCACGAAGAACACGATCACGCCGATATAGACCCACAGGATGCTGCGCGTGGTCACCGCCAGCACCGACAGCAGCGCGGTGGTGAACAGCAGGTTGGGCAGCACCAGCACCAACAGCGACCACAGATAGGGCACCACGGCGACCGGCCCGAGCCGGGCCTGATCGATCCAGGGCATGAACTGGGCGGCGAACATGCCCAGCGCGATCACCACATACATCAGCATGCCGGCGATCAGCGCCGCGCCGATGCGGCCGAGCAGATAGTCGCGCCGCCGTACCGGGGTGGAAAACACCAGCTCGGCAGTGCCCAGGTCGAAGTCGCGCAGCAAGGCATTGCTGACGAACAGGGTTGTCACCAGCAGGCCGAGCAGGCTGAAAAGCCCCAGCAGGGTCGCGATCACCGTAGGCGCATTGCGCAGCACGTTGCCGATGCCACCGCCGATCTGCACCGCATCGCTGGACAGCGCGGCAAACGCAAGCAGCGCATACAACGCAGCCAGCAACCACAGGAAGGGCGAGCGCAGTTGTTCGCGCAGCTCGAAGCGCAGGAACGCCAGCATCATCGCAGCGCTCCGTCAGGCGGCCAGCGCTTGCTTGCGCAGGCGCTGGAAATAGACGTCCTCCAGATCGGGAGCGACCTGTTCGAAACCCGGCTCCGGGCAATCGGTACTGAACACGTGGATCACCGGGTGGCCGGCAATCAGGCGTGTGGACAGCACGGTGAAGCGTGCCTCGTAATCGGGCAATGCCTGCTTGCTGACCTGTTTGCGCCAGACCTGCTGTTGCAGCATGTCGATCGCATCGGCGGGCCGCCCGGTCAGCAGCACCTGGCCCTTGTTCATGATGGCCATCGTCGGGCACAGGTCGGTGACATCTTCGACGATGTGGGTGGACAGGATCACCACGACGTTTTCGCCGATTTCGGCCAGCAGATTGAGAAAGCGATTGCGCTCTTCCGGATCCAGCCCGGCGGTGGGCTCGTCGACGATGACCAGCTGCGGATTGCCCAGCAGCGCCTGCGCGATGCCGAAGCGCTGGCGCATGCCGCCGGAATAGGTACCGAGCTTGCGCTTGCGCGCATCCCACAGATTGACCTGCTGCAACAGCCGCTCGACCACCTCCTTGCGTTGGCTGCGATCGGTGAGCCCCTTGAGCACGGCGAAGTGATCGAGCATGTCCAGCGCGCTGACCTTCGGGTACACACCGAAATCCTGTGGCAGATAGCCCAGCCGGCACCGCAACGCATCCTTGTCGGTGAGCACGTCGATGCTGCTGCCGTCGGCGCCGGTCAGGCTGACGCTGCCCGAATCGGGCTCCTGCAGCGTGGCCAGCGTGCGCATCAGCGACGACTTGCCGGCGCCGTTTGGCCCCAGCAGTCCGAACATGCCGCGAGGGATGTCGAGCGTGACGCCTTGCAGCGCATGTACGCCATTGGCGTAGGTCTTGGACAGTGCACGGATCTGCAGCATGGACGGTTCCTGTGTCCCGGGATTAATGGATCTTCACGACGTTGCCGCATCGCCGCATCCACCGAAAGTCACGGCGACGATCAGCCATGCCCCTACGACGAGCCCCGGTGGCAGATGTGACCAACCCTGCCAGGTCTGTAGTGCTCAACCGACCTCGTACAGCTCCAGCGGCAAGTCATCCGGGTCGGCGAAGAAGGTGAAGCGGCGGCCGGTGTACTCGTCGATGCGGATGTCCTCGGTGGCCACGCCGTGCACAGCAAGATGCGCCACGGCCGCGTCCAGATCCTCGACGCGGAAAGCGAGATGGCGCAGGCCGCGTGCTTCCGGGCGGCTGGGGCGCAGCGGTGCGTCGGGAAACGAAAACAGCTCGATCTGGCCGCCATCCGGCAGTGCCAGGTCCAGCTTCCAGGAGTCGCGCGCCTGCCGGTAATGCTCATCGAGCAGCCGCAGGCCCAGGACGTCGCAGTAGAACCGTTTGGAGACCGCGTAGTCGCCGGCAATGATCGCCACGTGGTGGATGCCGGAAAGCATCATGCGGCGCCTCGCACGCATTGCGGACACTGGCGCTGCCCCGAGGCCAGCACGAATGCACGATGCGCGGCGACAGCGACCAGGGCTGCGAGACGTGCCGGCACCCGGGCGGCACTGCGCTGCGTCTGCGCCGCCGTGCGTGTGTGCAGAAGGTATGGCATGGCAACAGTCCGGATGAGCAGTCACGAGGATACGCCCGCGCCCGGAGCGTGTCGTGCAGGCCGGGCCGAGCGCGAAGCGTACGTGGGCCGATCGCGGCACGACGTGCCGCAGGGCAGCCTGCGTTATCTGGCTGCACGTCACGCCTGGCCATCGCATGGCTGTGCTCGCCTGGCTGCGCGTGGCAGGATGCGCTGCCACCGATCAGACACGCCTATGCCCGAGTCGTCGTCCACCGCCGCACCGCAATTTCAGCGCAGCATGCAGGTGCGCCATCTGGTGATGTTGTCGCTGGGCGGGGTCATCGGCACCGGGTTGTTCTTCAATACCGGCTACATCATCGCCAGCACCGGCGCGCTCGGTACGGTGATCGCGTATCTGATCGGCGCGCTGGTGGTGTACCTGGTGATGCAGTGCCTGGGCGAGCTGGCGGTGGCGATGCCGCAGACCGGCGCCTTTCATGTGTATGCCGCGCGTTATCTCGGCCCGGCCACCGGGTACGTGGTGGCGTGGCTGTACTGGCTGACCTGGACGGTGGCGTTGGGCTCGAGCCTGACCGCGGCAGCGTTCTGCATGCAGTACTGGTTCCCGCACACGCCTGCATGGCCGTGGTGTCTGTTGTTCTGCGCGCTGATCTTCGCCCTGAACACGGTGTCGGCGCGCTGGTTTGCCGAAGGCGAATTCTGGTTCTCACTGATCAAGGTGATCACGATTGTGCTGTTCATCGTGCTCGGTGGCGCGGCGGTGATCGGCGTGCTGCCGTTGGCCGATGGGTCGCCGGCGCCGGGATTGCGCCACCTGCGCGCCGACGGCTGGTTTGCACAAGGCACGCTGCCGATCCTGATGACGATGGTGGCGGTGAACTTCGCCTTTTCCGGCACCGAGTTGATCGGCGTGGCCGCGGGCGAAACCGCGCAGCCGGCGCGCGCGATTCCGCTGGCGATCCGCACCACGCTGGTACGGCTGGTGGTGCTGTTCGTCGGCACCGTGCTGGTGCTTGCCGCGTTGCTGCCGGCCGAGCAGGCGGCAGTGGACACCAGCCCGTTCGTGCGCGCGTTCGAGCTTTTGGGCATCCCGTATGCGGCCGACATCTTGAATGCGGTGATCCTCACCGCGATCCTGTCGGCGGCCAATTCCGGCCTGTATGCGGCCGCGCGCATGCTGTGGTCGCTGGCCAACGAGGGCACGCTGCCGGCGCGGCTGGCACGCCTGACAAGACGCGGCATTCCCCTGCCGGCCTTGCTGTTGAGCATGTTGGGCGGCCTGTTGGCGCTGCTCACCGGCGTCTACGCGGCTGATACCGTGTTCGTGGCGATTTCGGCGGTGTCCGGTTTTGCGGTGGTGGTGGTGTGGCTGAGTATCTGCGCCTCGCACTACGTCTTTCGACGCCAGTTGCTGCGCGACGGCATCGCGCCGGAGAGCCTGGCCTACCGCGCGCCGTGGTATCCGTGGACGCCGCTGCTGGGCTTCGCGCTTTGTCTGCTGGCCTGCATCGGCCTGGCATTCGATCCGCAGCAGCGCATTGCGCTGTGGTGCGGCATCCCGTTTGTGGCGCTGTGCTATGGCGCCCATGCACTCACCAAATGGCTTGCGAGCAGGAGGCAACCCGCATGACGATTCTTCCGCGCCAGCCGCGCGCCGGTGCGCCTTTCAGCCAGGCGCTGCAGCATGACGGTTACGTGCTGCTCGATGGCGCGCTCGCCACCGAACTGGAACAACGCGGCTGCGATCTCAACGATGCGCTGTGGTCGGCGCGCGTGCTGATGGAGCAGCCGGAGCTGATTTATCAGGTACATCGCGACTATTTTGCTGCCGGCGCGCAGTGCGCCATCACCGCCAGCTACCAGGCCACGCCGTTGGGCTTTGCCGCGCGCGGGCTGGATCTGGCGCAGTCGCAGGCGCTGATCGCGCGCAGCGTGGCCTTGGCTGCACAGGCGCGCGCCGATCATCTGCAGGCGCAACTGCAGGACGCGCCGTTATGGGTGGCCGGGTCGGTCGGGCCATATGGCGCGTACCTGGCCGATGGCTCGGAATACCGCGGCGACTACGCGCTGCCGCTGGCGCAACTGATGGACTTCCATCGCCCGCGCATCGCCGCGTTGGCCGAGGCGGGGGTGGATGTGCTGGCTTGCGAGACGCTGCCGTCGGCCAACGAGATCGTCGCGCTGCGCCTGCTGCTGGAGGAGTTCCCGCAGCTGCATGCGTGGTTCTCGTTCACCCTGCGCGATGCGGCACATTTGAGCGATGGCACCGCGCTGGCGCAGGTGGTGCCCGCCCTGGATGCCTGCGCGCAGGTGATCGCGCTGGGCATCAACTGCATTGCGCTGGAACAGGTGACCGCCGCGTTGCAGACGCTGTCCGCGCTGACGGCGCTGCCGCTGGTGGTGTATCCCAATTCCGGCGAGCACTACGATGCCGGCGCAAAACAGTGGCACGCCGGCAGCGCGAGCGCATGCACCCTGTTCGATCAGCACGCGCAGTGGCTGGCGGCCGGCGCGCGGCTGATCGGCGGTTGCTGCCGCACCACGCCGCGCGATATCGCCGCACTGGCGCGTGCGCGCGTGGCGGGCTGAGCTGGCTCAGCCCTTCTGCGTGGCGATCCAGCGTTGGATCTTCTCCTGCAGGATATCCAGCGGCACCGAACCGTCCTTGAGCACCTCGGTGTGGAAGGCGCGCACATCGAAGCGCGGGCCCAGTTCGCGTTGCGCCTGCTCGCGCAACTGCGCGATCTTCATCTCGCCGACCTTGTAGGACAGCGCCTGGCCGGGGATGGCCATGTAGCGGTCCACCTCAGCCTCGGCATCGGTCCGGGTCATGGCCGAGTTGTTGAGCATGTAGTCGATCGCCTGCGTGCGGGTCCAGCCCTTGCTGTGCAGGCCGGTGTCGGTGACCAGGCGAATCGAGCGCCACAACGCGTTCTGCAGATAGCCGTAGTAATTGTACGGGTCCTGATACAGGCCCAGTTCGCGCCCCAGCGATTCGGCGTACAGCCCCCAGCCCTCGATATACGCGGTCTCGCCACCCAGGCGGCGGAACTTGGGCAGGTCGGTCAGCTGCTGCTGCAGCCCGAGCTGGAAGTGGTGGCCGGGGATGGCCTCGTGCAGATACAGGCTTTCGGTCTCCCAGGTCCTGCGCGCGTCCAGGTCGGAGGTGTTGACGTAGAACACCCCCGGCGTGCTGCCGTCGCCGCTGGGGCGCATGTACGAGCCGCTGGCGGCCGACTGCGCACGCTGCGGTTCCACCACGCGCACTTCCAGCGCCGGCATGCCCTGGGTATTGAACAGGCGCGGCACCGCCGCTTGCACGCGTCCCTGCAGGCCACGGTAATAGCCCAGCAATTCGGTTTCGCTGCGGAACGCGAAGCGCTTGTCGGTCTGCATGAACTTGTAGAACTTGGGCAGGTTGCCGCGGAACCTGACCTGCTTGGCCAGCGCGGCGATCTCGCCCTGCAGCCGCGCGACCTCGTCCAGCCCGACCTGGTGGATCTGCTCCGGAGTCAGGTCGGAGGTGGTGCTCTGGCGCACGTCGTAGGCGTACCAGGCCGCGCCATTGGGCAGCGCGGTCAGGCCGTCGGTGTCACGGCAGGCGGGCAGGTACTCGGTGGCGATGAAGCCGCGCAGCGCCCGGTACGCCGGCATGATCCGCACTTCGATCAGGCGCTTGTATTCGGCGGTGATGCGCTGCTTGTCGGCCTCGGGCATGTCTGCCGGCAGGTTGCGCACCGGGCCCCAGAACAGGCTGTCTTCGGCATTGCGCGCGATGATTGCGTCCAGCTGCGGCAGCACCTTCTGCATCAGCACCTTCGGCTGCACCACGCCGGCCTGCATGCCGGCGCGCATGTTGGTGATCGCCTGGTCGAACAGGTCCGGGATGCCGACGGCGCGCCGCGACCAGTTGTCGTAGTCCTTGACCGTCTTGAACGGCTGCGCGCCGGTGCCCGAGCCCAGCACCACCGCGATGCTGGCGATGTTGTAGAACTGGTTGATCGGCAGCATCCAGCTGGGGAACTGCTCGGCCGCCAGTGCGCTACGCGCATCGCGCACGAAGATCTGGTAGCTCAGCAGGTCCTGTCCGCTCAGGCCGTCCGGCCCCAGCGCCTCGGCCTTGCCCAGCCACAGCACGGTGAAGTCGTGCGATTGCTGCCGGAACGCTGGCGACAGGAAATTGGGCAGCTGGTCGTTGTAGCGGGTCTCGCCCTGGAAGGTGGCCTGCAGCGGGTTGAGCTTGAGCGAGGCATCCCAGTACTGGTCGTAGAGCAGGTTGAGTTGCTGCGCCTTGGTCAGCACCACCGGTGCGGCCACTGCACGCGGCCTGGGCTTGGCGGCTTTGCCACCCTTGGCGGCCTTGGTGGTTCTGGCGGCCGGCTTGGTGGCCTTCTTGCCTTTGCTCGCCTTCGCGCGCGTTTGCGTGGTCTGTGCCTTGCCGGTCTTCTTCTTGGCCGCATCGGCGGGCGCTGCCACTGAGAGGCTCAGCACGGCGGCCAGGGCCAGGGACAGCAGGCGGGAAAAGCTGAGGGGCATTACCGGCTCCGGGAACAAGCGAGCGGGGAGCTTGCCCGATCCGCACCGTTCCGGCCACCCATCCGGCGCACGGGGCGCGCCTGGAATTCATGAAGCACACTACGCACGCCTGCAGCACGCAGGCATGTTGCAGTGCGATAGGCTTGCGCACATGCCAAGTGATGAATCGACATGCGGGACGCAGGTGCCCGTGCAGGGTGGGCAGGGCTTCTGGCGCGATCCGGCGTTGCCCTTCGTCGAACTGCGCCAGGTGATCAACAGCCGCAGCCTGTGTTATGCCGCGCATACACACGAGCAATGGTCGGTGGGCGCGGTCGACCGCGGGCTTGCGCGTTATCGCAATGGACGCATGAGGGCGCAGGTGGGCGCGCGGTCGCTGACCCTGATCAACCCGGGCGATGTGCATGCCTGCAATCCGGATCAGCAGCAGGACTGGTCGTTCCGCATGCTGTATCTGGACGTGGCGTGGCTGCGCGAACAGCAACGCGCACTCGGCCTGGCCGCCAACGCGGATGTGCACATGCTGGCAGCACCGCTGTGCCAGACCCCGGCAGCCTATGCCGCCTTCGAGCGCATGCATGCCGTGTTGATCGATGGCAATGCCGATGCGCTTGCACGCGAGAGCGCGTTGATCGCCTTCGTGGCGCGGCTGCATCTGCATGTGGAGCCGATGCATCGTGCGCTTGCGGTTGATACCGGGCCAATGCGACAGGTGGCCGAGTATCTGCAGACCCATCATGCGCGTGCGGTATCGCTGCGCGAGCTGTGCACGCTGGCCGGGATGCCCGCGCCGCGGCTGATTCGCGGTTTTCGTCAGGCCCACGGGATGACCCCGCATGCGTACCTGCTGGACTGCCGTTTCCAGCGTGCACGTGAGGCCTTGCGGCGCGGTGGCGGCATTGCCGAGGTCGCCTATGCGCATGGCTACGCCGACCAGGCGCACCTGCAGCGCAGCTTCAAACGCGCCTGGGCGGTGACACCAGGGCGTTATCGCGATGCCGTGCCCCATTCCATCATCAGATAGACCGCGCTCAGCACAAGCAGCGCGGCCAACACCCGGTTCAAGCGCCGTAGCTGTTTAGGCACCTGCACATGCCGCCGCAGCGCTGCGCCGGCCAGCAACCAGCACGCCAGCGAGGGATAGCAGACCAGCGCATACAACGCCGCAAAACCCGCCAGTTGCGTGGTGCCTGCCGTCGCATACAGGGCAACGCCGGAGGTCGCAGCCAACCAGGCCTTGGGGTTGAGCCATTGCATCGCCGCACCGGTCCAGAACGAGGCAGCCGGGCGCGCCCCGTCGGTGTGGATGACGCCATCGTCGCGCAGCAGGCGCCAGGCCATGTAGAGCAGGAACCCCACCCCGGCCAGATGCAAGGCACGGCCGAGCAGCGGCCAGCGCAGCAACACCTGCTGCAGTCCCAGGCCCACCAACAGCAGCAGCGCGACGAAGCCGACGGTGGCGCCGATCACGTGGCCATGCCCGGCACGCGCGCCGGCACTGGCGCCGGTGCTCAGCGCGACCAGGTTGACCGGCCCGGGCGAAATCGAGCACACCAGCGCAAAGCTGGCCATTGCGACAAGATGGTCCATGGCGCGGAATCCGTAGCGGGGCGCACCAGCATGGCTGGCGACCGCAGCCGCGGATTGAACAAAATTTCGATGGGCGGCCGCTGCGGCCTTCGCATGATCGGCAAGCGCAGCGAACGGGCGGCAGGCGGGCTGCGCGCAAGACCAAGGGGCCGGTTCGATGCCGCCGCCCCGGGCGCCGGTCGTTGCCCTGCAGCGATGCGGCCGGCAGGCTTCCGCGTTGTCAGCCGGAGGCGGCTTCTTCGCGCAGCTGCTCGGCGCGCTCGGCGCCCAGGTATGCGCCGATCGCACGGCGCGCCAGATACAGCAGCGGGATCAATGCAATCGCAAAGCCCATCTTGTAGACGTAGTTGAGCGTGCTCACCGCCAGGAACTGGTCGATGGACCAGTGCTGCGGTCCGAGCACGAAGGCGATGTAGATCACCACGAAGCTATCCACCAGTTGCGACACTGCCGTGGAGCCGGTGGCACGCAGCCACACGTGCTTTTCGCCGGTGGCGCGGCGGATGCGATGGAACACCGACACGTCGATCAACTGGCCGAACAGGAACGCCACCAGCGAGCCGCCGATCGTCCATAGGCCCTGGCCGAACACCGCTGCAAAGGCCGCCTGGTAGTCGGGCACGCCCTGGCCCTGCGCCGCAGTGACCCACCAGGCTGCCGGCGCCAATGCGATCGCCGCAAACGCGAACACGAAGCCGTAGCCGATCAGCACCACCGCCACCCACGAGATGAAACGCACCCCGCGGCTGCCGAAGAACTCGTTGATGGTGTCGGTCATGATGAACACCACCGGCCACAACAAGGTGCCGGCGGTGAAGCTGAGCGAGCCGGTCTGGCCGAACAGGTTCCAGTTCAACGGTGCGATGCCGAGCGTGTCTTCCAGCGCGAAGATCTTGACGCCGATGAACTCGGCCAATGCCGCGTTGACGCAGAAGAACGCGGCCAGCGCAATGAACAGGCGGACCGCACGATCGTCGAGGATACGCGGCTGTGTCATGGCTTCAGCGATCCGCCGTGCGAGTGAAGGGAACCGAGTCGGGCGCCACTGCGCCGCCGGAGATGATGAAACTCATGGCCTGATCCACGCTCCAGTCGGTGGGCGTGAGCAGCTCCACCGGCACGATCTCCAGATAGCCGGAGGTCGGGTTGGGCGTGGTCGGCACATACACCGCGGCCAGCTCGCGGCCGGTGCCCTGTTCCTTGATCACCCGCGTCACCAGGCCGACCGACTTCATGTCCCGGTGCGGGAAGTCGATCAGCACCACGCGCTGGGTGCTGCCGGGCTGGGTCTGCAGGATGTCGAGCAGTTTGCGCGCGCTGTCGTACACCACGCTGGCCAGCGGGATGCGTCGCATGATCGCCTCGAACCAGCGCAGCAGGCGCTGGCCGATCACGCGCCGGCTCAGGATGCCGACGAACAGGATCACGCCCACGGTGGCGACCAGCGCGATGGTGTTCTGCACCCACAGCGCCTTGATCCAGCCCAGATAATCGGGGAACGAGGCAGCGATGCGTTCGGACAACGGCACCACCCATGGGCTGCTGATGCCTGACAACAGCGAGAACACGAACTTCACCACCACCCAGGTCAACCAGACCGGCAGCAGAGTGAGCAAACCGGTCAGAAAGACGCGTTGCAGGGAAGGGCGGGGATGCGGAGTGGGGGATTCGGACATGCATGCATTGTAGGCATTCGGCCGCGCCCGGTGCAGGCGCATGGCGCGCTCTGTTCGCCGGGGAGACGGCAAGTGCGCATCGGCGCCATGTAACTCGCGGGTCTGCTCAGGCCGCTCTAAGATGACGCAGCTCATCCACGGACGGTTGCCGCCGCATGCTCGCCAAATTCCTCAAGTCGGCCCTGCTTGGCCTATGCATCCTGATCGTCGTGCTGGTGGCGCTGTATGCCATCTCCGCGCGCTGGCCAATCCCCGACGCGCAGCGCCAGGCCTTGGCACAGATCGATCAGCCACCGGCCGCAGCGCCGGCAGGCTCGAATTTATTTGCGGCACTCTGGTTGCTGCCGTATGCCGTGCCGGCTACCGAACAGGAAGGAGTGCTGGCGCGCGATCTGCAGCGGTTTGCGCACGCCAGGATTGCGGCCGGTTTCGTCAGCGACGCAGCGCGCTATCCGCGCACGCCGCCGTGGCCGGCCGCCGCAACGCCCAAGTGCAACTGGTCCACCCCGGACTGCCTGGACAAGGTGCGCGCCCAGCCACAAGCCTATGCCGATGCGCTGATGTCACAGGCACCGCTGCTGCAGCGCGCCGCCACCCTGTCATCGCATGCTTCCTACCGCAATCTGTTTCCGGCCCGTGCCGACACACCGCTGCCCGAGTTGCAGGCGCTGAGGTTGCCGATGACCCGGCACGCGCTGGACTTCGTCCAGGGTCGCCAGCAGGCGGCGCTGTCCGGCGTGTGTGCGGATGCGCAGGTGGCACGCGTGTTGCTGCGCAGTAACGACACGCTGATGGCGACGATGATCGGCGCAGCCATGTTGCGCGGTAACGCCGAGCTGTTCACCGGCATGCTGAGCGAGCTGCCGTCCACCCAGCCGTTACCTGCGCATTGCCAAGCGGCATTTGCGCCGTTGACGATGGATGAGACCAGCCTGTGTGGGGGGCTACGCGGCGAAGCACGCCTGGTCAGCGCCAATTACCGCGCAGTCGTTGGAGCCGACGACGAGCAGCAGCGCTGGTACGACAGGTTGGCAGCACCGCTGCTGGATGTCGAACGAACCCGTGCACTGACCGCGCCTTACTACACCTGGGCCTGCCATGTCGACGTTCGTACGCAGCTGGAACAGGACCGCAAGGTGCCGACCAGTGCCGTACCTGCCGCGCCAACAGTAACTTTCGCCTGTGTCGCCAATGCAATCGGCTGCGTGTTCGCCGATGTGGAGCACATGGATAGCGTGCAGTATCAATGGCAACTGCAGGATCTGGCCGCGACAACGCGACTGACCTCGGCAGTGCTGTGGCTACGTGCGCATCCCGCCGAGCAACAGACGCTGGTGCAGCGCCTGGATCACCTGCCCGCCACGCTGATCCGACCGGGACGCGACATCACCGCGGGCAAGGATGGAAAGACGCTGCAACTGCCGCGTTACGCACGTGGCGATCATGCCAACCTGCAGATGCCATTGGCGGCAAGCAAGCTGGCGCAGACAGCAGCGACGCAAGGCACGCCGTGACGCTTGCAACTGCAGAAGCGGACAACAGCGCAGGCAAGCACGTGTCGACGATCCCATAACGAAAAACGCCGCCCGGGAACCGATCCCGGACGGCGTTGTCAGTCACCGTCTCAGCGTGACGTCACCGGCTTAGAAGCGGAAGTTCAACCAGCCCATCACGAAGGTCGAATCGCCGTAACCGGCTTTCTCGAGCGCAGGCCCCGCCATCAGGTGTTCGGCGCGGAAGGTCACCGACCAGTTCGGGTCGATGTTCCAGGTGGCGTTGATGCGCGGCATGGTGCCGATGCGGCGCTCGCCGGTGCTCTGCGTGCGGGCGTAGGCGCGTGCCTGGTTGTTGTAGATCGCATCGCTGGTGGTCTGTCGCCACAGGGTTTCCCATTCCAGGTTCACGGTGATCTTGGAGGTGGGGGAGAAGGTGAACGTGGGCGCGGCAGTGACCAGGTTGACCGGGCCGAAGAACGTCGCCCAGCTGAAGTAGATCGTATTGCCGTACAGGAAGTTGTTGTTGCGCAGCGTGCCGGTGCCGGAGGTGCCACCGCCACCGGAAGCGATTTCGCTATGGAAGCCCAGGCGCGGTTTCCAGCCCGATTCGCTAAGCGACCAGGCATTGGAGGTGCTGGCCATGTAGGCACGCAGGTCGCGCCCGCCGAAGCTGCCGCGCTGCACGGTCACGAACGAGTCGGTGCGCAGCTTGCCCACATTGCCCCACAGGCGCAGGCCGTAATAGTTGCGGTTTTCTTCGGCGGTCTGCCGGCCCCAGACCTGATTGTCGTTGCGGAACTGGTAGAAGAACGGCTCCAGGTACATCGGCTTGGCGGTCGGCATGCGATAGCCGCCGACCACGCCGCGGAAATGCCGCGAGCGGTCGATGCGATCGTCGCCCAGGCCTTCGGTGCCATCCAGGTTGAAGTTGAAATCGAACAGGTCCACACGGGTCTTTTCGCCGATCGCCCAGGCGCGCACACCGTTGAAGGTCACGAAGATATCGGTGTTGTCGCGCAATGCCATCAGCGTGGTGGGGCCATCGACAAACACCTGGCGGCCCACGCGCAGGCCGAGGTCGGCATCGTTGACGCGTCCTTTCACATCGAAGAACACCTGCTGCAGGATCGCGTTGTTTTCCTGCGTACCGGTCTTGGCACCCTCGTTGCGTCCATCCAGGCTGCCGTGCGCCAGTTCCGTATACAGACGGAAGTGCTCGCCGACATGAAGGTCGGCGCCGAAGAACGCGCGCAACAGATACTGCTGCTGCGAGTGGCTGCCGGGAATCAGACCGGGATTGGTGATGGTGTTGCTGCGCACGCGCAGCTCGTTGCTGAGCGAGACATATACATCGCCCGACTCATTGAACGGAATGTACTTGAGCGGATCGAACGGGCTCTTGCGCTTGGAAGGATCCTTCAGATACGACCAGTCCTCGGCCCAACGCACCTGCCACATGTTGCCGCCCTGCTTGGCTCCCCAGCCCTGCGCTTCGAGCGGATACCCCTTGGCTGTCACGGGCGCCGCAGGAGCGGCAGGCGCTGCCTTCGCCGGTTCCGGCTGGGTCTGCTCGGCATTGACCGGCGCGGTCTGCGCCTGCGCAAACCCCAGTGCCGGCAGTGACAACCCGATCGCCAAGCACAGGCGCCGGGTGGCGCCAAAGGAAGTTTCAGCCATGGCCGGCTGTGCCAAGCGTGCTAGTCGCATCGTGTCGCCCTATCGAAAAAGTGAGTCGTCTGAGCGAGTGGTATCGGCCCAGTGGGCAATGACTGTAGTGGAGCGCTGCCGCAAAGGGAGTAACCCAATGGTTCTAAGCACATGAGCGCTTTGATGAAGCCGGGAATGGGGAATCGGGAGTAGGGAATCGGTAGAGCACGCTTCATCGGCGGTGCATGACTTCCTCAGGAATAGGCGTTCGATACGCAAGCAATGGAGCGATCGCAGAACACATAAGCGTTGGGACGATCGAGGACTGCTTCTCCGATTCCCAACTCTCGATTCCCGATTCCCATGACTACCGGCACATTCACTATACCCAACTTCGCAATAGCATTGCCTTCGACCTAGCGGAGATGGCCGATGAGCGAACCCGATGCCTACCTGCGGAAATTCCAGAAGGAGCTGAGTGCCGGCACGGTGTCGCTGGCCCTGCTGGCAGTGCTGGCGCAGGCCGAGGAGCCGCTGTACGGCTATCTGATCGCCAAGCGGCTGGAGCGGCTGGACGGCGTGCTGAGCGGCAAGCAGAGCGCGCTGTATCCGGTGCTGCGCAATCTGGAAGGTGCAGGGCTGCTGCACAGCCATGTCGAGCCGTCCGCGTCCGGTCCGCCGCGGCGCTATTACCGCATTACCCAAACCGGGCGTGATTGCCTGCGCGACTGGACCGCCGCCTGGCGCGCCACCCGCGATTCCGTTGACTCAGTGCTGGAGGGGACTCACTCATGACGACCATTGCGCAGGCACGTCCGTTGCCGACCACCATTCCCGATTACCTGGCGCAATTGCGCCAGGCCCTGGCCGGCGCGGACCCGGCGATGATCCAGGATGCGCTTTACGACGCCGAGGAATATCTGCGCGCCGAACTGGCCGAACACGCCGGCAAGAGCGAAGCGGAGGTGATCGCCGGCGTGGCAGGCAGCTACGGCGCGCCGGATGAAGTGGCCGAGATCTATCGCGAAACCGAAGTGACGGTGACACGTGCACTGCGCCCGCCGCTACCGCCCAAACGCAGTTCGTGGTTCGGCAGGTTCTTCAGCGTGGCTGCCGATCCGCGCACCTACGGCGCGCTGTTCTACATGCTGTTGTCGCTGGTCACCGGTGTGTTCTATTTCACCTGGGTGATCACTGGTGCGAGCCTGTCGGCCGGGCAGGACACGCCGCAAGTACGTCCCTGTAGGCTCTGGCGCGGCATCCATGCCGCTCAAGGTCCCGCGACAGTGGGCGGGCAAGGACCCGTCGGGATGGTCGGTGCGTAAAGTTTAAGAGCAGTGCGTAAGGCGCATTGTTCGATAGGGATGCGCCGGGTCAAGGTCCGAGGTACGTCGCGCGACCACCGACCAACTCTCTGGTGCGGTGTCCTTGCCGCTTGCGGGACCGTGTGGCGGCATGGATGCCGCCACCGAGCCTCCACGGACGGATGCACGGCGTGTCCCGCGAGCGGCCAGGGCGCCGCGCGCTCGGCCAAGTAGTGCCCCGTCTTGGCTTGAACCAACAATCTGCCCATAAAAAACGCCCCTTGATCTCTTTCGATCAAGGGGCGTTTTTTCAGCCGATCAGGCGCGCTTGCCGCGCTTGCGGATCGGGGTGACGGTGGCCGGATCGCGGCTGCCCACCGGGTCGGCATCGTAGCGAGCGATGAATTCGCGCACCTGCGGGTACACCACTTCGCGCCAGCGACGGCCGCTGAAGATGCCGTAATGACCGGCACCTTCCACCACCAGATGACGGCGATGCGCCGCATCGATCCCGGTGCACAGATCGTGCACCGCTTCGGTCTGGCCGAGGCCGGCGATATCGTCCAGTTCGCCTTCGATGCTGAGCAGTGCGGTGTTGCGGATCGCCGAGGGCTTGACCAGCTGGCCATCCACTTTCCACTTGCCCTGCGGCAGCAGGAAGTCCTGGAACACCACGCGAATGGTGTCCAGGTAATACTCGGCCGGCATGTCGAGCACGGCGTTGTATTCGTCGTAGAACTGCCGATGCGCCTGCGCGTCCTGCAGGTCGCCCTTGACCAGGTCGGTGTAGAAATCCCAGTGCGACATCACGTGCCGATTGGGGTTCATCGACAGGAAACCGGCATGCTGCAGGAAGCCCGGATACACCTGCCGGCCATGGCCCGGATACGGGAACGGCACGGTATGGATCAGGTTGTTCTGGAACCACTCGATGCCGTTCTCGGTAGCCAGGTTGTTGACCTGGGTCGGGCTGCGGCGCGCATCGATCGGCCCGCCCATCATCACCAGCGAGCGCGGCGTGGGCTCATCGTTGGTGGCCATCAATGACACCGCCGCAAGCACCGGCACGGTGGGCTGGCACACGCTCACCACATGCAGGCGCTCGGCGCCGATGTGACGGATGAACTCCTGGATGTAGCTGATGTAATCCTCGAGCCGGAAAGCACCGGCTTCCAGCGGCACCATGCGCGCGTCCACCCAGTCGGTCACGTAGACCTTGTGGTTGCGCAGCAGCGTGCGCACGGTGTCGCGCAGCAGGGTGGCGTGGTGGCCGGACAACGGCGCCACCACCAGCACGGCTGGCTGCTGCTTCATCGTGCCGATCAGCTCGACATGGTCGCTGAAACGTTTGAAGCGCAGCAGACGGCAGAACGGCTTGCTCAGCACCTCGCGTTCGATGATCGGCAGCGAGTGGCCGTCGACCTCGACATCGTCGAGCGCCCAGGCCGGCTTTTCGTATTCCTTGCCCAGGCGATGGAACAGCTCGTTGCTGGCCGCCATGCGTTCGGCGCCCGGGAGCGAGGCCCACAGACTGTCGGGGTCGGAAAACATCTTGGCGTTCGCCTGGGCCTGGTGCACCCAAGGCGCTAGCAGATTGCGGGTCAGCTCGTGCAGTTGATAAAGCATTCCACCCATCCGTGCGGCTCTTTGCTGCCGCGCAGCATACCCCCTTTGGCGCATTTGCACCTTAATGGGGCTGCGGACGGTAGAGGCTGTCATACAACCTATGGCGGGCGCTAGCGGTTTGATTTGCCGCGATTTGCGTTGCCGCGATTGGTGATTTTTTTCGGACGACTGGGGCAACCGAAAGCCAGTGTTCGTCTCAGAAACATACGGCTAATGAACGAGCCCTCTTTCCTGCAGGGAAGGGATGAGTGAGGTACGGAGCGAAGCTCCAGTGCACTCAACCGCCACTGGTACTCAACCAGCATCAGGCTTCGCACATACCCTCATCCGCCCCTGCGGGGCACCTTCTCCCGGCGGGAGAAGGGAATAAAGCCCCTCTCCTGCGGGAGAGGGGTTGGGGTGAGGGTGCGTGGCGAAGCCACGCGCCATGCGTGCCTCAACCAGCCAACGTCCTGCTCAGCCGCGCTCCAGCGCAGACGCGTCATCGGCCAACTGCGGCGACAACCAGCAGTGCGAGCCGAGTGCAGCAAACCCCACGCCGGCGAAGCGGCGCCGATACCAACGCGCCGGCCGCGCCTGAAAGCCCTCGTGGTCGCCCTCGAAGGCGTCTTCTTCGGCAAACGCCTCCAGAAACGCCACGCCCGCGCACATCTCGGCCAGCCCCGGCAGCCCCTGGTTGAACTCGCGCGTGGGCACGTAATGCAGCACGTCCGAGCAGATCAGCAGATCCACCGGCGCGCAGGGGCGCAACCAGGCGAAATCGCCGAAGCGGGCAGGGTGGATCTGCCGGCTGCGTCCGTAACGCTGCACTGCATAGGCGCTGCTGTCGAAACCCAGGTAGCTCAGCTTGGGGCGTAGCGCCAACAATGGCGCGCGCCAGGCTGCTTCGCCGCAACCGATATCCAGCACGCTGCGGATCGGGCGCTCCAGATAGTACTCGGCCTGACTCACCGCCAGTGCGACCTTGCGTCGCAGGCGCGCTGGGTCGGCCAGCCCGGCATCCCGGTACCAGCGGCGGAAATAGTGGGCGTCGTACTGCTTGTCGTCGGGTTCGGACATGGACGTCAGGTGCTTTCGCGTCAGCGGATAGGTGAAAATGCGGGCCATCCTACGCCAGCCAGCGAAGCCAGCACATGACCCTGTACCTGTGGATCAAGACCTTCCATCTGTTGTTCGTCACTGCATGGATGGCGGCGGTGTTCTACCTGCCACGCATCCTGGTCAATATCGCCGAAGCCGGTGCCGAGCCTGCGGTGCGTACGCGCCTGGTGCTGATGGGGCGCCGTCTCTACAAATTCGGCCACAGCATGCTGGGGCTGGCGCTGCTGCTGGGCGCGGTGCTGTGGCAGGGCTATCGGGTGATTCCGGATTTCCCGACGATGGTGGCCGGTGGCTGGCTGCACGCAAAACTGTTTGCGGTGGCCTTGATCCTGGCGCATTACATCGTGGCCGGGCGCTGGTTGAAGGGCGTGGATCAGGGCCGCAGCGTGCCCAGCGGTCGCGCGCTGCGGCTGTTCAATGAAGTGCCGGTGGTGTTGCTCGTCGCGGTGATCTGGCTGGTGCTGGCCAAGCCGTTCTGAGCGCAGTTGAAGAACAGGCAGCGCGTGCGCCTGTCTGAAGGCCATGGATGGCTGTCGATGCGCAGCCGACGATGGGTGATTCGACCCATGCGGGTTTAGGCGCATGCGGGTTCAGAGGCGACGCCGCGCGCCGACGGCGGCATCACCTGGGCGAATCCACGCCGGGTCCAGCACAGTGGCCGACACGCATGTGCGACAAACGCGGGATCCGGGGATGTCTGCAGCCATGGTCGCGGGCTGGCGTTGTGCTCTGAGCAATCTGCGTCCAGGCTTGCCACAGCTGGTCGGCCGCTGCCGGTGGCGATCACGCGTCGATGCCGAGCTCGCTCAATCCCTTGCGTGCCATCTCGATCCAGGCACGCTGTTCGCGCTGGTAATGCCTGGGCGAGGCGGCTGCATGGCGCAGCACCTGCTCGAAGATGGCCTTGGCGTCCTGCGGGCGCGCGGCGCGCAACAACAGCTGCGCATAACGCACGCGTGCTTCCTCGCCCGGATAGCCTTGCGCAAGTGTTTCGTACTCGTGCAGCGCTTCGTCGATGCTGCCGCTGTCTTCGACTGCGCGCGCATACAGCAGGTGCCCGTCATGCGAGCGGAAGTTTGGATTGGCTGCGATCAACGCGTCCAGGGTCTTGCGTGTGTCTGCGGCCTGGCCCAAGCCATACTGGGCCTTGGCCAGGCCCAGCATCAGGTCCGGATCGTCCCGGTAGATGCCACGCAGCGCACCTTGATACAGCTCGGCCGCACGCGCGTAGTCGCCCTGTTCCAGCAGCGTCTGCGCGAGCCTGCGTCGATTTTCGGGAGTGTCGGCCACATCCAGCTGGCGTGAGGCGTCGCGCTGTTCGCGCTGCGGATCGATGCGCTGGCGCACCTTGCGCAGTCCACGGCGCGCCGTGGGGTCGTTGCGCAGGTCGGGGATCACCGCCACGCACACGTAGATCAACACCGCCAGCAACGAAAACGCCAGCAGGATGATGATCCAGTACAGCGGGCGTCCGCTGCGCACCACGTGCACGCAGCAGGCGGCCTGCAACACCAGCGACAGCAGAAGCAGCGGGCTCATATCCGAACAGGTCCTTCCATGGTGGCCAATCGTCTTGCTGGCTGGCGATGGTGCACGCAGCACCATCGCCTCGGCACACCGCCGATCAGTTGCCTTCGTAGGCGCCGTAGCTGCGCAGGCGCTCGTAACGACGCTGCAGCAGGCCTTCGACCGGCAGCTTTTCCAGCGCTTCCAGCTCATTGAGCAACACGGCCTTGAGGCGCTTGCCCATCTGTTCGGGATTGCGATGCGCGCCGCCGGTGGGTTCGCGGATCACCTTGTCGACCAGGCCCAGGCCCTTCAGGCGCTTGGCGGTCAGGCCGAGCTGCTCAGCGGCGTCCTTGGCCTTGGCCGCGTCCTTCCACAGGATCGAGGCGCAGCCTTCGGGCGAGATCACCGAATAGGTGCCGTATTCCAGCATCAAGGTGCGGTCGCCCACGCCGATCGCCAACGCGCCGCCAGAGCCGCCTTCGCCGATCACGGTGCAGATCACCGGCACTTTCAGCTCGGCCATCTCCAGCAGGTTGCGGGCGATCGCTTCGGACTGGCCGCGTTCCTCGGCGCCGATACCGGGGTAGGCGCCCGGGGTGTCGATGAAGGTCAGCAGCGGCAGGCGGAAACGCTCGGCCAGCTTCATCAGCCGCAGCGCCTTGCGGTAGCCCTCCGGACGCGGCATGCCGAAATTGCGGGCGACCTTGCTCTTGGTGTCGCGGCCCTTCTGGTGACCGATGATCACCACCGCGCGGCCATCAATGCGGCCCAGGCCACCGACAATCGCCTTGTCGTCGGCATAGGCGCGGTCGCCGGCCAGTTCCTGGAATTCGTCGCAGATGGTGTTGATGTAGTCCAGCGTGTACGGGCGCTGCGGGTGGCGCGCCAGCTGCGAAACCTGCCAGGCCGACAGGTCGCGGAAGATCTGTGCGGTACGCACGCGCAGCTTGTCGCGCAGCGCACGTACCTCGGTGTCCACGTTGACTGCAGGGCCGGTGCTGGCCTTGCGCAGTTCCTGGATCTTGGCTTCCAGATCGGCGATGGGTTGCTCGAAGTCGAGGTAGTTAGGATTCATGCAGTGGTGTCGTCAACGTAAGGCGGGGAGTGTAGCTGAAGCGGTGCCGTCGGCCCGTACGGAGCCGTTCGGTGGCATGGCCGGGATTGGGCATTCGGGATTCGGGATTCGCAAGAGCACTATCGCGGCTTCGACGTGGCAGTAGACCGCCGTTGCGAATCCCCAATCCCGAATGCCCAATCCCGGCCCCCTCACGCCCACGGAGGGCTGTACTTGATCTTCAGGGTCCGCACCGCGGGGTCGGCGCGCAGGCTGTCCATCAGCTGCTGGTCGATCCGCACCGAGTGGCTGCCGTTGAGGTCGAGCATGCCGGCCACGCCGCCGGTCGGGGCGCGCAGCAGCAGGTCCAGGCGCAGAGGGGTCTTGCCGGGGCGGTGCTTGGCCAGCAGCGCGTCGATGCGCTTCCAGGCTTGTTTCTCGCGCAGGTCCAGGCGCAGCGACAGGCGTTGCGCATGGTCGGCGCAGATCTGCTCGTAGTCCCAGCATTGGCGGATGCGCAGGCTGTAGCCGCCGTTGAATTCGTCCTCGCGCAGGCCGCCCTTGACGATCAGGATGCGGTCGCGGGTGAGCAGATGCCCGAACTCGGCCATCGCATCGGAGAACGCGCTGCATTCGACCCGGCCGCGGCCGTCTTCGAGCTGCACGAACACCTGGCTGTCGCCCTTGCGCCGCACGCCGATCACCTGGCCGGCCAGGATCGCGCTGACTTCCGGGCGCCAGGCGCGTTTTTCGCCATCGCCACCACCGCCGCCGCGTTGTTGCGAGGCGAGGATCTTTTCCAGCGAACCCAGGTCGCAGCCGACCAGCTCGCGCACTTCGTCGCGGTGCGGGTCGAACGGGTGACCGCTGAGATAGAAGCCCAGCGTTTCGCGCTCGCCGGTGAGCAACTGGCCCAGCGGCCATTCCTTGCTTTCCGGCAGGTCCAGGCGCAACGCCGGCGCGCTCGGGTCCGGCCCGCCGAACAACGAGTTCTGGCCCGAGGCGCGCTCGCGCGCCAGCTGCTCGGTGGCCTTGACCACTTCCGGCAGCTGCAGCATCAGCGAGGCGCGGTTCTTGCCCAGCCCGTCCATGGCGCCGGCGTTGATCATCGCTTCCAGCGTGCGCCGGTTGAGCTTGGCGGTGCCCACGCGCGTGCAGAAATCCAGCAGCGTGGTGTAGGGGCCGCCGCGCTGGCGTTCTTCGACGATCGCCTCGCAGGCGCCCTGGCCGACGCCCTTGATCGCGCCCAGGCCGTACTGAATCGTGTCCGGGCTGGCGGCGGCGAACATGTAGGCCGACTCGTTGACGCGCGGCGGCTTGACGGTCAGGCCGAGATTGCGCACCTCATCGAGAAAGCCGACCACCTTGTCGGTGTTGTCCATGTCCGAGGACAGCGTCGCGGCCATGAATTCGGCCGGGTAATGCCGTTTCAGCCACGCGGTCTGGTAGCTGACCAGCGCGTAGGCGGCGGCGTGCGACTTGTTGAAGCCGTAGCCGGCGAACTTCTCCATCAGGTCGAAGATTTCGTCGGCCTTGGCCGCGCCCACCCCGCCTTTGGCCGCGCCCTCGCGGAAGATCTCGCGGTGCTTGGCCATTTCGGCCGGCACCTTCTTGCCCATCGCACGGCGCAGCAGGTCGGCGCCGCCCAGCGAATAATCGCCGACGATCTGCGCCATCTGCATCACCTGCTCCTGGTACACCATGATGCCGTAGGTGTCCTTGAGGATGGCTTCGGTGCGCGGATCCGGGTAGATGATCTCCTGCTGGCCGTGCTTACGCGCGTTGAAGTCCGGGATCAGGTCCATCGGGCCGGGGCGGTACAGCGATACCAGCGCGATCAGGTCTTCGAAACGGTCCGGGCGCGCGTCCTTGAGCAGGCGGCGCATGCCCGAGGATTCGAACTGGAACACCGCGCCGGTATTGCCCGAGGCGAACACGCCCTTGTAGGTGGGCACGTCGTCGAGCGGAATGGTGGTGATGTCGATCGGGTCGATGCCGGCGCGCGCGTGGCGCACGTTGATCGCCTTGACCGCCCAGTCGATGATGGTCAGCGTGCGCAGGCCGAGGAAGTCGAACTTCACCAGCCCGACCGCTTCGACGTCGTCCTTGTCGAACTGGGTGACCGGATTCTTGCCGCGCCCGTCCTCGTCGTGTTCGGCGAACAGCGGGCAGAATTCGGACAGCGGCTCGGGCGCGATCACCACGCCACCGGCGTGCTTGCCGGCGTTGCGGGTGAGGTCCTCGAGCTGGCGGGCCAGATCCATCAGGTCGCGCACGTCGTCCTCGACCTGGTAGCGCTGGATCAGGTCCGGCGAGGCCATCTCCGAGTCCTTGCCTTCGCCCATCGCATCCTTGAGCGTGATGCCCAGGATGTTGGGGATCAGCTTGGCCACGCTGTCGACCAGGCCGTAGCTGAAGCCGAGCACGCGCCCGGCGTCGCGCACCACCGCCTTGGCCGCCATGGTGCCGTAGGTGATGATCTGGCTGACCCGTTCGCGCCCGTACTTGCGCGCCACGTAGTCGATCACCTCGTCGCGGCGGTCCATGCAGAAGTCGATGTCGAAGTCGGGCATCGACACGCGCTCGGGGTTGAGGAAGCGCTCGAACAGCAGGTTGTACGGCAGCGGATCCAGATCGGTGATCTGCAGTGCCCACGCCACCAGCGAGCCCGCACCGGAACCGCGCCCCGGGCCGATCGGAATGCCCTGGTTCTTGCCCCACTGGATGAAGTCGGCCACGATCAGGAAGTAGCCGGGGAAGCCCATCTTGATGATGGTGTCCAGCTCGAATTCCAGCCGGTCGACATAGTCCTGACGGGTCTTGCCGGGCGCGATCGGGCTCTTTTCCAGGCGTGCGGCCAGACCGTCGCGCGACTGGCTGCGGATCCAGCTGTCCAGGGTCTCGTCTTCGGGTACCGGATAGGCGGGCAGGAAGTAGGTGCCCAGGCGCATCTCGATATTGCAGCGCTGCGCCAGCGCCAGCGTGTTGTCGATCGCATCGGGCACGTCGGCGAACAGCGCGGCCATTTCGTCGCCGGACTTCAGGTACTGCTGGTCGCTGTACTCGCGCGGGCGTTTGGGGTCATCGAGCACGCGGCCCGACGAAATGCACACCCGCGCCTCGTGCGCATTGAAGTCGCTGGCGTACAGGAAGCGCACATCGTTGCTGGCCACCACCGGCAGGCCGCGCACACCGGCCGCATGCAGCGCGAACTGGTTGAAACGTTCTTCGCCCTGGCGCCCGGTGCGGGTCAGTTCCAGATGCAGGCCGTCGCCGAACACGCGCTGCCAGTCGGCCAGTTGCTGCTCGGCCAGGTCGGCGCGGCCTTCGCCGAACAGGCGCCCGGCCAGGCTGTCGCGCCCGGCCAGGGCGAACAGGTTGGCGTGGCCGCTCTGCAGCCACTCCGGGTGGATCGCCACGCCGCCCTCGGGGCGGTGGCCTTCCATCCAGGCGCGGGTCAGCAGCCGCGACAGGCTCAGGTAGCCTTCGCGGTCGCGGCACAGCAGGGTCATGCGCCAGGGCGTCATGTCCGGGGTGGCGATCATCACGTCGGCGCCGGCGATCGGCTTGATGCCCACGCCTTCTGCGGCCTTGTAGAACTTGACCAGCGCGAACAGGTTGTTGAGGTCGGTGACCGCCAGCGCGGGCATGTCGAGTTCGACCGCGCGGCCCAGCAGGTTGGCCTGCTTGGCCTTTTTCGGGTCAGCCTGATCCGGTTTCTCGGGCACACGGATGGTGGAATCCGCCAGCGAGAACTCGGTGTGGACGTGCAGATGGACGAAGCGGGAAGTGGACATGCGAGACCGGAATAATGCGTGGTCAGGGTAGCGAGCGTGGTCGGGTCGGACAAGGCTTGACAGCACCGGCGCGGCGCCGCGGCCAGCTGCCGCGGGGGCTGGGCGGTGTGGCCGATTCAGGATGTGGCTAGCTGGATGCAGCGCAGCGGTGGCGATTGCGCGGATCGGGGGAGCGTGCGGGGCCGCGCGTTCGGGACGCGACGCTCCAAGCCATGGCCGCAGCGGCGGCATGCGCGCCAGGCGATGGGAGAACGCCATTACCGTTCCAGGTTCACCTGGAGGGCGGTCGGTCAGTCGGCCAGCAGCAGCTCATCGGCCGGGTCCGCGCAGGGCTCGTCCCACGGCGACTGCGCCGCCTCGATTCCCAACGCACGCCGCACCGGGGCGAAGCTGCGACGGTGCTGCGGGCACGGCCCATGGCTGCGCAGCGCGGCCAGGTGCACCGGCGTGGCGTAGCCCTTGTGCTGGTCGAAGCGGTATTCGGGGTGTTGCGCGTGCAGCTCGTGCATCAGGCGGTCGCGGGTGACCTTGGCCACGATCGAGGCGGCCATGATGGCGCGATCGAGCGCATCGCCGCCGATCAAGGCCTCGGCCGGGCAGGGCAGGCCCTTGGGCACCCGGTTGCCGTCGATGCGCGCAAACCCGGCCACATGCGCCACGCCCTCCACCGCACGCCGCATGCCGAGCATGGTCGCCTGGTAGATATTGATGCGGTCGATCTCTTCGCTGTCGATCAGCACCACCGACCACGCCAGCGCCCGCTCGACGATGCGCGCATACAACTGCTCGCGCCGCTGCGCGCTCAGCTGCTTGGAATCGTCCAGCCCGTTGATGCGCGGCTTGCTCGGGTCGAACACCACCGCCGCCACCGCCACCGGCCCGGCGAGCGGGCCGCGCCCGGCTTCGTCGACACCGGCAATCAGACGCCGGGATTCGGCATTGGGGATTTGGGATTGGCCGAACAAGTGCGACTGGCGCGCCTGGGCTTGAGCGCCCGCAGCGATGATCTTCACGCTTTTGCTCCTGCCGAATCCCCAATCCCGAATCCCGAATCCCGGCCCTCCAGCAGCCCAGCCACCGCATCGGCCGCGCGTGCCGATGCGTCGCGGCGAAGTTCGGCGTGCAGGGCGAGATAGCGTGGTTGCAGGGCGGCGACCTTTTCCGGGTGCTTGAACCAGTCCAGCAGGGCCACGCACAGGCGCTCCGGGGTGCAGTCGTCCTGCATCAGCTCCGGGGCGAGGTCGTCGTTGGCCAGGATGTTGGGCAGCGCGTAGCGGTTGACCTTGAGCAGGCCCAGCGTTCTGACGATGCGGTAGGTCAGTGGGGCGACCTTGTAGCCGACCACCATCGGACGCTTGACCAGCATCGCCTCCAGCGTGGCGGTGCCCGACGCCAGCAGCACCACGTCGGCGGCCAGCATCGCGGTGCGCGCCTGGCCATCGAGCAGGTGCGAACGCAGCACCGGCAGCGACGAGCGCGACAACTGCTCGGCCAGCAGCTGCTTGCAGCCGGGGTTGGCAGCGGGAACCAGCACATGCAGGTTGGGCAGGTGCTCGGACACCAGCCAGGCGGCCTGGAAGAAGGTATCGCCGAGCTTGCTGATTTCGCCATGCCGGCTGCCGGGCAACACCGCCAGTACGGTGCTGGACGCGGACAGACCCAGCCTGGCGCGCGCGGCGGCGCGATCGGCCTGGTAGGCGATGTCGTCGGCCATCGGGTGGCCGACAAAGCGCGCATCGATGCCGTGCCTGGCGTAGATCGGCGGCTCCATCGGAAACAGGCACAGCACCAGGTCGGCGCTGGCACCGATCTTTTCCGCACGCTTCTCGCGCCAGGCCCAGACCGAGGGGCTGACGTAATGCACGGTGCGCACACCGCGCTGCTTGAGCCAGCGCTCGACCGACAGATTGAAATCGGGTGCATCGATGCCGATGAACACGTCCGGTTTCCATGCCAGCACACGCTCACGAAACGCGCGGCGCAGCTTCAACAGCCGCGGCAGATGCTGCAGCACTTCGGTCAGCCCCATCACCGCCAGTTCGCTGGCATCGAACCAGGTCTGGCAGCCCGCCCCGCGCATCGCATCGCCGCCGATGCCGACGAATTCGGCAGCCGGATAGCGGCGACGCAGCTGTTCGATCAGGCCCGCACCCAGGATGTCGCCGGAGGCTTCGCCGGCGATCAGCGCGATGCGTGGAGAGCGGAGATTGGGGATTGGGGATTGGGGATTGGCCAGCGCGTCGTGCACGACTTCGCCCGGTGTGGTGTGGACGCTTTGCATCCCCAATCCCGAATCCCGAATCCCGGCCTTCATCGCAACAACGGCCTTTCCGCCGCCTCGATGAACTCGAGCAGCCCGCGCACGTCTTCGCTGCTCTTGGCCTGTTCGGCCAGCTGCAGCTTGGCCTCGGCCAGCGGCAGCCCGGCGACGTACAGCGTGCGGTAGGCGCGCTTGATCGCGGTGATGCGCTCGGCATCGAAGCCGCGACGCTTGAGCCCTTCGCTGTTGATGCCGCGCGGGCGGCCCAGCGATTCGCTGCCGACCATGGTGAACGGCGGCACGTCGCCGTTGGTCAGCGCGCCCATGCCCAGGAAGGCGTGCGCGCCGATCCGGCAGAACTGATGCGCGCCGGCAAAGCCGCTGATGATCACGTAGTCGCCCACGGTCACATGGCCTGCCAGCGTGGTGTTGTTGGAGAACACGCAGTGGTTGCCGACATGGCAGTCGTGCGCCACATGGGTGTAGGCCAGCATCCAGTTGTCGTCGCCGACCACGGTGATGCCGCCACCGCCGCCGGTGCCGCGATTGATGGTGACGAATTCGCGGATCACGTTGCCGTCGCCGATCACCAGTTCGGTGCGCTCGCCGGCGTACTTCTTGTCCTGCGGTTCGCCACCGATCGCGGCGTGGCCGATGAAGCGGTTGTTGCGACCGATCCGGGTCGGGCCGTGGATCGAGCAATGCGGCCCCACCTCGGTACCCGCATCGATCTGCACATCGGCGCCGATCAACGAGAACGCGCCCACGCGCACATCGCTGGCCAGTTGCGCCGCCGGATCGATGACGGCGGTGGGATGAATCAAGGGTGCTTGATCACGCATCGTGTCTCACCTCCAAAAACGGGTTATTCCTTGGCGCCGGCGCACATGACTTCGGCACTGGCCACGACTTCGCCGTTGACCTTGGCCTCGCCGTAATAGCATCCCATGTTGCGGATCAGGCGCTTCATCTGCACTTCCAGCATCAGCACGTCGCCCGGCACCACCTGCTTGTTGAAGCGGGCATTGTCGACCTTGACCATGTAGAACAGCTTGGACAGCGCGTCGCGTCCCAGCCCGAGCTGGGTCATCACGCCACCGGCCTGCGCCAGTGCCTCGATGATCAGCACGCCGGGCATCACCGGGCGGCTGGGGAAATGGCCCTGAAAAAATGGCTCGTTGATGCTGACGTTCTTCTGCCCGACGATGCGCTTGGCATCCAGGTCGAGCTCGATGACCCTGTCGATCAGCAGGAACGGATAGCGGTGCGGGATCAGCGTCTGGATCTGGTTGACGTCGATCGGCAGCTCGTAAGTGGGGTGACTCATTCTTTCTCCTTGCCCACAGCCAGGATGCGCCTTGCCAGCACATCGAGTTGTTTGAAGCGCGCGGCATTCTTGCGCCACGTGCGATTGTCGGTGAGAGGGGTGCCGGACGAATACTCGCCCGGCGCATGGATGGAATTGCGCACCACCGACTTGCCGGTGATCACGACCTTGTCGCAGATCTCCAGATGCCCGACCACGCCGACATGCCCGCCGAGCAGGCAGTAACGGCCGATCTTGGCGCTGCCGGCGATTCCGGTACAGCCGGCGATGGCGCTATGTGCGCCGATGTGGCAGTTGTGCGCAATCTGCACCAGGTTATCCACGCGCACGTCTTCTTCCAGCACGGTGTCTTCTAGTGCGCCGCGGTCGATGCAGGTGTTGGCGCCAATCTCGCAATCGTCGCCGATCACCACACCGCCCAGCTGCGGCACCTTTATCCAGTGGCCGGCATCCATCGCCAGGCCGAAGCCGTCGGCGCCGATCACCGCACCGGGATGGATGCGCACGCGCTTGCCCAGGCGCACCCGGGTGACCAGGGTGACGCGGGCGAGCAGCTCGCTGCCGTCATCGACCACGCAGTCCTCGCCGATGATGCTGCCGGTGCCGATCACGCAGCCATCGCCCACGCGGCTGCGCGCCCCGATGCTGACGAACGGGCCGACGTGTGCGCTCGGCGCGACCTGTGCGCTGGGATCGATCACCGCAGAAGGGTGAATGCCCGGCTCGCGCACCGGCGCCACATCGAACAAGGCGGCGATCTTGGCGAAGGCGGTGTAGGGATCCTTGGCGACCAGCGCGGTGCCGCGTGCGTCCTGCGCATCGTCGGCGCGCAGGACCACCACGGCCGCCTGGGTCTGGCCCAGCTGCGGCCGATAGCGCGGATTGGATAGAAAGCTCAGTTGCCCCGCGCCGGCATGCGCCAGGGTGGCGACGCCACTGACTTCGGTGGAGCCATCACCGACGACGGTCAGACCAAATTGTTCGGCAATCGCACTGGCGGTCAAGCGCATCAGGGTGAACCTCTTGTAAATATGGGAGAGCCGCTTTAACGGGGAAAAAACACCATTAAACAGTTCCCAACAAAGCCTGCGTATCTAGGGTCCTGTCGCAATCAGCGACGAATCCAGGAGCAAGCATATGAAAACCGTTCTTTCCATCCTTGGTGGTCTGGTCATGATGGGCGCGGTCGCAACTGCATCGGCCCAATCCTTCGATGTCGATCAGGGCAGGGCAACCGGTGAGCAGCAGCTGCAGTGTCTCAGCCTGCCGGCGGGCGAAATCGCCAGCTGCCTGTCCAACACCGTCTCCACATGGTTCGACAGCTGGTTCTGAGCGGCCGACATCCAACCGGTGATACACGGGCGGCCCGCTTGCGCGGGCCGCCTTTTTTGTTGCCGTTCGCTGTTAGAACTGGCCGCCGAAGGTGAACTGCAGACGTTCGATCTCGTCGTTGTCTTCCTTCTTCAGCGGGAACGCGTAGCTGATCGAGATGGGGCCGACCGGTGCGCGCCACAACAGCGCCACGCCGGTGGATGCGCGCAGCTCATTGGCCTTGAAGTTGTCCACGCCGTCGTAGACGTTACCGAAGTCGAAGAACGCCGACACGCGTGCCGACGGGCTGTCAAACAGCTTCGGGAAGTACATTTCCACCGAACCGACGGTCTTGAACGAGCCACCCAGCGGCTGGCCGCGCGTGTAGTTGAAGGTGCTTTCCGAACGCGGACCCAGCGTGTTGTCTTCGAAGCCGCGCACCGAGTTGGTACCGCCGGCGTAGAAGTTCTCGTAGAAAGGCAGCCCGGTCGCAGTGACAGTACGGATCAGGTTGCTGCCGTTGCAGCCTTGCTCTGTGTAGGTGGGGCTGTTGTTATTGTTGGTGACTACGCCGCATATGTCGCGGCGGCTGTCATTGCCATAGCTGTCGCCGTAACCCAGCTCGAAGCGGGTGTTCAACACGATCGCCGGGATGATCGGCCAGTAGTTGGAGATCTGGTAGTTGAACTTGTAGTACTCAACCGTGGAGCCGGGCAGGGTGGTCTCCAGGCCGACGCGCTGGTACATGCCACGGGTGGGCATGAAGAAGTCGTTGCGGGTATCGCGTGCCCAGCCCAGCTCTGTGCGCCAGGCATGGAAGGTGCTAGTACCGATTGCATCGATGTAATTGATGATCGCCTGCGGGGTCTGGCCCTGGAACGTATTGATCTGATTGCTGTCGATGCCGACCATCGCCGAGACGGTATCGTTCTCGGTGATCGGCACGCCGAACACCACTTGCGCCGAACCATTCTTGCTGTTGTACTGGGCGGTGTTGAAGTCCGAGTAGTCCAGCGAGCGCCAGGACAGGTTGTAGCCCAGCGACACGCCGTCGTCGGTAAAGAACGGGTTGGTGTAGGAAAACGCGTAGCGCTGCTGGTAGCTGCTGCGCGAGGCTTCCACCGCCACCCGGTTACCGCCACCCAGGAAGTTGTTCTGCGACAACTGCACCGAGGTGGTCACACCGAAGCTCTGCGAGTAGCCCAGGCCGAACACGAAGCTGCCGGAGGTGGTCTCCTTGACGTTGTAGACCACGTCGACCTGGTCGTTGCTGCCCGGCACGGCCGGCGTTTCCACATCCACGCTCTCGAAGTAGCCCAGGCGCTGCAGGCGGATCTTGGAACGGTCGATCGCCGCCTGCGAATACCAGGTGTTTTCGAACTGGCGCATCTCGCGGCGCAGGACTTCGTCCGAGGTGCGGCTGTTGCCCTTGTACAGGATGCGGCGCACGGTCACGCGCGGGCCCGGCACCACCTGCAGGTTCACCGCGACAGTGCGGTCCTCGCGGTTCGGGGTCGGGATCGGGTTGACCTTGGCGAAGGCGTAACCGACGTTGCTCAAGGTATTGGTGATCGCATCGGAGGTGTACTCCAGCAACGCACGCGAGAAGATGTCGCCGGCCTTGGGGATGACCAGGCGCTCGATGTCGGCCTGCGGCAGCACGGTGTCGCCGGTGACCTTGATCTCGGAAATCTTGTACTGCTCGCCCTCGGTGACGCCGGCGCTGACGAACATGTCGCGCTTGTCCGGGCTGATCGACACCTGGGTGGAATCGATGCTGAAGTCCACGTAGCCGCGGTCCAGGTACCAGGAGTTGAGTTTCTCCAGGTCGCCGGACATCTTTTCCTTGGAGTATTGATCGTCGCGGCGATACCACGAGGCCCAGTTGTGCTCCTTGGATTCCCAGTTCTCCAGGATGTCCTCGTTGGCGAACTTCTCGGTGCCGATCAGGTTGACGTGGCGGATCTTGGCCGCCTTGCCTTCCTTGATCGCAATCGCCACGTCCACGCGGTTACGGTCCAGCGGGCTGACCGTCGGGGTGATCTCGACGTTGTACTTGCCGCGGTTGTTGTACTGGCGGGTCAGTTCCTGGGTCACGCGGTCCAGGCTCAGGCGGTCGAAGGTGCCGCCTTCGGTCAGGCCGATATCGCCCAGGCCCTTGAGCAGTTCCTCGGACTTGATGTCCTTGTTGCCGGTCACGGTGAGCTTGTTGATCGCCGGGCGCTCCTTGACCGTGATCACCAGGATGTTGCCCTGGCGATCCAGCTGCACGTCCTCGAAGAAGCCGGTGCGGTACAGCGCACGGATCGAGTCGGCGACCTTGCCATCGTCCACGGTGTCGCCGCGGTTCACCGGCAGATAGGTGAACACGGTGCCGGAGGCGATGCGCTGCAGGCCGTCGACGCGGATGTCGCTGGCAACGAACGGCTCTGCGGCCAGGGCAACGACTGGCAGGCTGAGGCCGGCGGCAAGAGCGAGGGCAAGCAGGCGGCGAGTGGGAAGACGCGTCATGTCACATCCGGTTGGAGTCGATTTCGGGTGTTGCTGGATGCCGACGTATGACGACGACAACAGGCGGAAAGAGTGGGGCAGCTTCATCGTGGAACCAGGCCGAGGATGTCGTTATAGAACGCCAGTCCCATCAACCCGGCCAGGACCGCCAGGCCGACATATTGCCCGGCAATCATGGCCCGTTCGCTGATCGGGCTGCCCTTGATCAACTCGATAAGGTAATACAGCAGGTGCCCACCGTCCAAGATCGGGATCGGCATCAGGTTGATGATCGCCAGGCTGAGCGACAGCAACCCCAGGAAATACAGGAACCAGTCGAGCCCGCGTTCGGCAGACGCATTGGCGGCGCGCGCAATGGTGACAGGGCCGGAGATGTTCTTGACCGAGGCCTGGCCGGTCAGCATGCGCTTCATCATGCCCAGCGAATCGGCGGTCATTTTGCCGGTCTCACGGATCGCGGCCGGCACCGCGGCGAATATGCCGTACTGCTGGCGGCTGTCGTAGGCCGGCGCCTGCACCGCCGCAAACCCCACGCCCAGCAGCCACTGCCCCTGCGGCGATCGGCGCGGGGCGATTTCCAGCGCCAGCCGGTCGTCGCCGCGCGCGACCTCGATCATGCCGGTACCGCCCTGCGCGCCCAGCGCCTGCAGCTGGGGGGGGATCTCGTCGGCCGACCGGATCGGCTGGCCGTCGATGGCCACGATGCGGTCGCCCGGCTGCAGCAGCCCCTGCGCCGCGGAGCCGGCGACCACCTGGCCCACCACCGGCGGCTGCAGCATGAATTGCCAGCCGATGCCGGCCAGCGAGGCCACGCGGCGCTCGTCAAAGCCGGCCGGCAGCTGTGACAGGCGCAAGGTGTGCTCGCGGTTGCCGGCGCCCTCGGCGGCGGTCAGCACGCGGATATCGCGCTTGTCCATCGCCGCGGTGGTGAGCTGCATGCTGGCATCGCTCCAGCTGCTGACATCGCGCCCATTGATGCGCACGAGGCGCTCGCCCGGGCTCAGGCTGGCTTCGGCAGCCAGGCCATCGGCGCGGCCGACGGTGGCCGAGTAATCCTGTTTGCCCACCACGAACATCGCCCACAGCATCGCCATGCACAGCAGCAGGTTGGCGATCGGGCCGGCGGCCACGATGGCAATGCGCTGCCACACCGTCTTGCGGTTGAAGGCCTGGTCCTGCTCGGCCGGATGCACGTCGCCTTCGCGCTCGTCGAGCATCCTGACGTAGCCGCCCAGCGGAATGGCCGCCACCACGAACTCGGTGCCGTGACGGTCGCGACGCATCCACAACGGTTTGCCGAAGCCCACCGAAAAGCGCAGCACCTTGACGCCGCAGCGGCGCGCGACCCAGAAGTGGCCGAATTCGTGGAAGGTCACCAACACGCCCAGGCTGACGATCATCCACCAGACTGAACCGATGAAATCACCCATGGATGCAACTCGGTTGCGTAAATCGATCAGGCATGAAGGCGGTGATGGGCGAGGGCGCGTTCGGTGATCTGCCGCGCTTGCGCATCGGCAGAAAGCAGGATGTCGAGGGAGTCGGCATTGTGCCGTGGGAGCGTTGTCAGTGTGTGTTCGATCAACGCGGGAATCGCTAGGAAACCCACCTGGCCCTGAAGAAACGCTGAAACAGCCACTTCATTGGCCGCGTTCAGGATCGCAGGCGCAGTGCCGCCGGCCTCCAGCGCCTCCCAAGCCAGGCGCAGGCACGGAAATGCGGCCGTGTCCGGCGCCTCGAAATCCAGCCGTCCCTGGGTCAGCAGGTCCAGCCCGCCAACGCCGGACTCGACCCGCTCCGGCCACGCCAGGCCGACCGCCAGCGTGGTGCGCATGTCGGGCAGGCCGAGCTGGGCCAGGGTGGAGCCATCGACGAATTCCACCAGCGAGTGCACCAGGCTCTGCGGATGCACCAGCACATCGATCTGCGCGCCGGGCAGGCCGAACAGGTGATGCGCTTCGATCACTTCCAGGCCCTTGTTCATCAGCGTCGCCGAATCCACCGAAATCTTCGGCCCCATCGACCACTTGGGATGGGCGACCGCCTGCGCGGGCGTGACTGCGCCGAGCGCGGCGCGGTCCCAGCCGCGGAACGGCCCGCCGGACGCGGTCAGGATCACCCGGCGCACGCCGCGGCTGGCGTCGCAGGAGCGCAGGCATTGAAAGATGGCGCTGTGCTCGCTGTCGATCGGGATGATCTCGGCGCCGGCCGCTGTCGCGGTGCGGGTCAGCAGTTCGCCGGCCAGCACCAGCGATTCCTTGTTGGCCAGCAACAGGCGCTTGCCGGCGCCGGCCGCGGCCAGCGTGGACGGCAGGCCGGCTGCTCCCACGATCGCCGCGACCAGGGTGTCGCAGGCATCGCTGGCCGCCAGCGCGTCCAGGGCCTCGCTGCCGGCATGCGCTTGGGTGGCCAGTCCGGCCGCACGCAAACCGTCGCGCAGCGCCGGGTACAGGGATGGGTCGGCGATCACTGCATGCGCAGGGCGATGCGTGGCGCACAGCGCCAACAGGTCGTCGACCTTGCTGCCGGCCGACAGCACACTGGCGCGCAGCCGCTGCGGATGACGGGTGATCACATCCAGTGCCGATGCACCGATCGAGCCGGTGGCGCCGAACACGGCGACCTGACGGAGAGGGGAGCCAGCCATGTCTAGAATCCGAGAATTTCCTTGCCGAGTGCGAACACCGGCAGGGCGGCGAGCACGCCGTCGATACGATCCAGCACGCCACCGTGGCCCGGAATCACCGCGCCCGAGTCCTTGGCGCCGGCATGGCGCTTGAGCAGGCTCTCGAACAGATCGCCCAGCACCGAGGCCAGCACCGCCACTGCCGCCACCAGGACCAGCTGCGGCACATGCGCCAGGGTCAGCCCGGCCAGCCAGCCGAATGCGCACGCGACCACGATGCCGGCGACCATGCCGCCGAGCAGGCCTTCGATGGTCTTGTTGGGGCTGACCCGCGGCGCCAGCTTGTGCTTGCCGAACGCGCGGCCGGCGAAATAGGCGCCCGAATCGGCCGCCCACACCATGGTCAGCGCGGTCAGCAGCCACAGGTTGCCCTTGTCCGGGTTGGCATGCAGCAGCACCAGCGCGGCCCAGGCCGGCAGCACCGCCAGCGTGCCGGCGGCGAGCTTGAGCGCGCGCGCCTGGCCATTGCCGTGATCGGCACCGAAGGTGAAAAAGCGCAGCCACAGCAGCGCCAGCAGCCACCAGACCACCCCCACCAGGGCGGCGATCTGGAACAGCACCATGGAGCCGGCCGAGGCCCACACCATCAGCACCATCAGCAGCAGATTGAGCATCAGCAGCACGGTGCGCGGCAGGCTGTCGTCGATGCCGGAGAGCTTGAGCCACTCCCACAGACCGGTCAGGAACAGGATCGCCGCCAGCGCCGCCAGCCATTGCGTGGGCAGCAGCACGATCGCGCAGATGGCGAGCGGCGCCATGATCAGCGCGGCAATCACACGGGTCTTGGTCATGCGGAGGAGCTCTCCGTCGCCTTGTCGGCGATCTGGGCACTGGTCAGGCCGAAGCGGCGTTCGCGCCCGGCATAGTCATCCAGTGCCTGCTGCAGCACGCCGGCATCGAACTCCGGCCACAGGGTTTCGGTGAACCACAGTTCGGTATAGGCCAGCTGCCACAGCAGGAAATTGCTAATGCGGGTGTCGCCACCGGTGCGGATGAACAGATCCGGCGCCGGCAGGTCGGCCAATGCAACACGGCTGGCCAGCAGCGCTTCGTCGATCTGCTGCGGTTGCAGGCGACCGGCCGCCACTTCTTCGGCCAGGGCCCGCGCGGCCAGCGCAATGTCCTGGCGGCCGCCATAGCTGGCGGCGATGCTCAGCACCAGGCGCGAATTGGCGGCGGTGATGCGTTCGGCAGCGGCCATGCGCTCGCGCAGCGGCGCGGCAAAGCGACCGCGATCGCCGATGAAGCGCACTTGCACGCCACGTCGCTGCAGCTCGTCGACCTCGCGATCGAGCGCATGCAGGAACAATTTCATCAGCGCATCGACTTCCTCCTGCGGGCGCCCCCAGTTTTCACTGGAGAACGCGAACAGGGTGAGTGCCGAGACGCCTTTTTCCAGGCAGAAATCGATAGTGCGATTGACCGCACGCGCACCGGCGCGATGACCGATCATGCGCGGACGGCGCCGACGCTGCGCCCAACGCCCGTTGCCATCCATGATGATGGCAATGTGGCGCGGCACGGCGGCAGCGGAAGGTGCTGGATGCATGGCAGGCGATGCCACGATCAGACCGTCATCAGTTCCTGTTCCTTGGCCTTGACGACCTCATCCACATCCTTGATGGCCTTGTCGGTCAGCTTCTGGATGTCGTCTTCGGCGCTGCGCGCCTCGTCTTCGGTGACCGCCTTGTCCTTGAGCAGATCCTTGACCTGCTGATTGGCATCGCGACGGATGTTGCGGATGGCCACTTTGCTGTCTTCGCCCTCGCCATGCACGGCCTTGCTGAGCTCCTTGCGGCGCTCCTCGGTCAGCGGCGGCAGGTTCAGACGGATCACGGTGCCGACCACGGTCGGGGTCAGGCCCAGATCAGAGGCGTAGATCGCCTTTTCCACGTCCTTGATCATGCCCTTGTCGAACAGGCTGATGACCAGCGAGCGGCCTTCGGAGACGCTGATGCTGGCGACCTGGTTCAGGGGGGTGTCGGTGCCGTAGGCCTTGACCTTGATGTTGTCCAGCAGCGCCGGAGAGGCGCGGCCGGTGCGCACCGTGGTCAGGGAATGGCGCAGAGCATCGATGCTCTTGGTCATGCGCGTGAGCGCGTCTTGTTTGATCTGGTTGAGCATCGCCGGAATCCGTGTGGAGCTGAATCCGGGGATTATAGCCGGGACTGGGGTTTCACGACTCGCGGGTCGTCAGGACCCGCGCAGCCGGTTCACTTGATGGCGCCGCTTCCCACTGCGGGCGCTCGACGGACAGGCATCGACGCAGGCGCCAGCTCCGCGCCTTTGCGATTCCCCAATCCCGATTCCCGATTCTCCAGCCTCAGCTGCGGCCCTGCACCAGCGTACCGATCTGCTCGCCATGCAGGATGCGCAGCAGCACGCCGGGCTCGCTCATGCCGAAGATGCGCAGCGGCAGGTCGCTGTCGCGCGCCAGGGCGAAGGCGGCGGTGTCCATCACTTCCAGGCCCTGCAGGATGACCTGGTCGTAGGTCAGGCTGTCGTAACGCACCGCATCGGGGTGCTTCTTCGGGTCCTTGTCGTACACGCCGTCGACCTTGGTTGCCTTGAGCAGCAGGTCGGCACCGATTTCGATCGCGCGCAGCGCCGCGCCCGAGTCGGTGGTGAAGAACGGATTGCCGGTGCCGGCGGCAAAGATCGCGATGCGGCCCTTTTCCAGATGGCGGATCGCGCGACGGCGGATGAAGTCCTCGCAGACATCGTTGATCTTGATTGCGCTCATCACGCGCACCTTGGCGCCGAGCTTCTCCAGCGCGTCCTGCATCGCCAGCGCGTTGATCACGGTGGCCAGCATGCCCATGTGATCACCGGTGACGCGGTCCATGCCGCTGGCGGCCAGGCCGGCACCGCGGAAGATGTTGCCGCCGCCGATCACCAGCGCGACCTGAGCGCCGGCCTGCTGGGCTTCGATCACTTCATGGGCGAGGCGATTGATGACCTTGGGATCGATGCCGTAATCCCCGTCTCCCATCAGCGCCTCCCCGGAAAGTTTGAGAAGAATGCGGCGATAGGGAAGTTCGGACATGGGGGAAACCTCGGTGTGGGGGATCGGCAAACGCCGGCAAGTCTAGCGGAAGCCTGTCACCGGGCGTGGTAAAAATTCGGTAGTTGGCGATGACGTGACGCGTTGCTCAGTGCGCGCGCGGAGGCTGCGGTGTCGGCACGTCGGTGGCATCGTAGGCGGTGACGCGGTTGCGGCCGCGATGTTTGGAGCGATACAGCGTGCTGTCGGCGGCCTGCAGCAGATGCTCGATGCTCTCGAACTGCCGGTCGCCGCCGCCGTGTGTGGCCAGTCCGGCCGAGAAGGTGATGTGCAACGGGCCGCCCTGCAGTTGCGCCATCGGCGTGCGTGCGGTTTCGGCCAGGATGCGCTCGATCACCATCAAGGCCGCGTCGGCCACGGTATTGGGCAGGATCACCAGGAATTCCTCGCCGCCATAGCGGGCGACCAGGTCGCTGGTGCGCACCATGCGCTGCAGCGTCTGCGCGAAGTTGCGCAGCACCTCGTCGCCGACCAGATGGCCATGCGCATCGTTGACGCGCTTGAAGTCGTCCAGGTCGATGAAGGCGATCGACAGCGGCCAGTTCTGACGCTATGCCAGCTCGAACTCATGCGCGAGCGCGGTGCCGAGCTGATGGCGATTGAACACGCCGGTCAACGCATCGCGGCTGGCCTGTTCGGCCAGATGGCGCATGCGGTTTTCCGATTCGTCGGCGTGCCGGCGCGCTTCGGCCACATCCTGCAATTCGCGCAGGCTGCGCAGCATCGCCAGTTCGCGCGCCTGCTCGAAGATCATCTGGATGTGCTCGGGTTGCGGCACGCGGATGTCGAACAGGGCTTCCAGTTCGGGCAGCGATTCGGCGATGCGTTCGATCACCTTTTCGAAGCGTTCGGCATCCAGGTCCAGCACGTCCTGTGCCTGTTGCTGCGCGTGTTCGGTGGCCGCCACGGCACTGGCCGACAGCCAGATGTCTGCCAGGCGTCCGGACAGCGCGACACAGGCCATGAACGGCTCCAGGCTGGCGGGCTCTTGCTCGCTTTGCGCGATGGCATTCTGCAGGTATGGCGGCAACTGCCATTGATGCGCGAGCCATGCGCCGACCTCGGCATGGGTGGCGCCCAACTGCTCACGTTCGGCATCGAGCAGCGCGGCGTTGTCGGGCGCCTGCTCCAGCAGCGGCGCATACAGCTCGGGCGCGCCCTGCAGCAGGGCCAGCTTGCCGATGTCCTGCAACAGGCCGGCCAGCATCAGTTCTTCGGGTTTGCGGATGCCGTAGGCCTGCCCGAGGATGCGACTGGCCAGCGCGCACAGACCGGCACGGCGCCAGATGCGCTCATGCAGCGGATGCGCGGTGAAGGTGCTGCGCACGCCGTGCACCATCGAAAACCCCAGCGCCAGGCTCAGGGTCGCGTTGAGGCCGAGCATGGTCAGTGCCTGGCCGAGGTTGTCGATGCGGCGGCGGCTGGCGTACAGCGGCGAATTGGCAACCCGCAGCATGCGCGCGCTCAATGCCATGTCCATGCCGATGACGTTGGCCGTGGTGGTCATGTCCACGTCGGGGTCCTGCGCCAGCTCGATGACGCGCAGCGCGACACCCGGCGGCGAGGGCAGGTTGCGGCAGTAGTGCAGGGCGGCCTGTAGATATGGTTGCATGGGTCATCGCCGACGGTGGGCGCAAGCATACCGCTGCGCTCGTTAATGGGGCACGCCATGCTCCGCCATCGCCGCGCTGCAGCGCGTGCGTGATGGGCGCGGAAAGCCTGGTCGGCATCCAGATGTAGCGGCAACCGCAACGACATCTGTAGAGTTGCGGCCGCTTGCCCGCCTTGCGGATGCGTTCGCTTCAGTTTCGCGCGTCGATATGGTCGCGCGCCAGTTGCGGGCCAAAAAAAAGCCGCGGCAGGCCGCGGCTTTCTTTACGCAGTGATGAGGATCAGGCCAGACCGGCCTGCTTTATCACTTCGGCGGCGTAGTCTTCCACCACCTTCTCGATGCCCTCGCCAACGGCCAGGCGCTGGAAGCCGACCACGTCGGCACCGGCAGCCTTGACCGCCTGCTCGACGGTCTGATCGGTGTTCAGCACGTACGGCTGGCCGTACAGCGTCACTTCGTTGACGATCTTGCTGATCTTGCCGCTGATGATCTTTTCCAGGATCTCGGCCGGCTTGGCCTTGTCCTTTTCGGACATCTTGGCCAGTTCGATTTCCTTTTCCTTGGCGACGAACTCGGCCGGGACGTCGGAGGCCTTGACGTGCGGCGGGTTCATCGCGGCGATGTGCATGGCGATGCCGCGTGCCAGCTCGATGTCGCCACCCTTCAGCTCGACCAGCACGCCGATGCGGCCGCCGTGCACATAGGCTGCGACATTGTTGGCACTGTCGATACGGACCAGGCGACGCACCTGCAGGTTCTCGCCGACCTTGGCGATGACGGCGGCGCGACGCTCTTCGATGGTCTCGCCGCTGTCGAGCTTGACGCTCTTGAGCGCTTCGGCATCGGCTGCATCCGAGTTCAGCGCGGCGGTGGCCACGGTCTCGGTGAAGGCCAGGAAGTTCTCGTCCTTGGCGACGAAGTCGGTCTCGGAGTTGACTTCGACCAGCACGGCCTTGCCGCCGGCCTGTGCGGTGGCGATGCGGCCTTCGGCGGCAACGCGGTCAGCCTTCTTGTCGGCCTTGGCCAGGCCGGACTTGCGCAGCCATTCGGCAGCGGCGTCGATGTCGCCTGCGTTTTCGACGAGTGCCTTCTTGCACTCCATCATGCCGGCGCCGGTGCGCTCGCGCAGTTCCTTGACCAGGGAAGCAGTGATTTCCATGGAATTACCTCATATGGACGAATGCGTGCGGCGGAGTGTTCCGCCAGTAGGAGACGGCGCAGCCATGCCGGCCGCCCCCGTAGAAATGTTCAGTGGCCTCGGCGACGGGCCGCGGTGGACCCGTCGGGGGCTGCGGCCGCACAGCATGGTGCGGCCGCATTGCAGGCCGATTACTCGGCAGCCGGAGCGGCGGCGTCGGCCGGCACGTCAGCCTTCTTGTCGCCCTTCTTGGCCGGCGCGCGACGGCCCTTGCCTTCGTCGGCGGATTCGGCCGAGAACTCTTCCTCGCGCACCGAAGCAGAGTTCGGCGCAGCGGCCTTGCCTTCCAGCACGGCGTCGGCGGCGGCACGTGCATACAGCTGCACGGCACGGATGGCGTCGTCGTTACCCGGGATGGCGTAGTCGACCAGGGCCGGATCGTAGTTGGTGTCGACCACCGCGATCACCGGAATGCCGAGCTTCTTGGCTTCCTTGATGGCGATGTCTTCATGGCCGATGTCGATCACGAAGATCGCGTCGGGCAGACGGTTCATTTCCTTGATGCCGCCCAGCGAGGCGTCCAGCTTCTCGCGCTCGCGACGCAGGCCCAGCACTTCGTGCTTGACCAGCTTCTCGAAGGTGCCGTCGGTCTCGGCCGACTCCAGTTCCTTCAGGCGGGCAACCGACTGCTTGACGGTACGGAAGTTGGTCAACGTGCCGCCCAGCCAGCGCTGGGTCATGAACGGCATGCCGCAACGCTCGGCTTCTTCCTTGATGGACTCGCGCGCGCTGCGCTTGGTGCCCAGAAACAACACGGTGCCGCGCTTCTGCGCGATCGAGGAGAGGAAGTTCATCGCGTCATTGAAGAGCGGAACGGTCTTCTCGAGGTTGATGATGTGGATCTTGCCGCGCGCGCCGAAGATGTACGGCGCCATCTTGGGGTTCCAGTAGCGGGTCTGGTGACCGAAATGGACGCCGGCTTCCAGCATCTGACGCATGGTGACTTGGGGCATTGAAGTAACTCCTGATAGCGGAATCACCGTGCGCGGACTGGACTTTGAAGAGTCCGCACATGGATGTGCGGGCTGTTGCGAGGGGCTCGCATCAAAACGCACAAACGATTCCGGGGTTGGGCTTCCCTGTCGCCTCCGTGACGAACCCCTTGTGGGGGCACCCCGGCACGGATGGCGGCGGCAGGTGTGAATTCGTCGATGACGTCCGACGTGAACGACGCAATGCGTAAAAACGCAGAACAGCCGACGGAGTATAGCCGGAGGCGAGGGGCGGTGCAATTGGGGGGAATCGGGAATCGGGAATCGGGAATCGGGAATCGGGAATCGGGAGAGCCTAGTTCCTTGAATCGCAAGCGACCAAACGACCGCTACCGCGATGCGCCGTACCAATTCCCCATTCCCGATTCCCCATTCACGGCTCCAGCGTCAGCGTAGTCTCGATATCGCTGTTGATGCGCGCCACGAAGCGGCCATTGCCGGCGGGCAGGTTGGCGGGCAGCAGCCATTGGCGGGTCTGGCCGGGCAGCACGTAACCGGCGAGATCGTCGCGGATGCTGCGGCGGGTGCCGCCGGCATCGATGTAGGCCAGGTCGGCCAGCCTGGCATGGCTTGGCCCGGCGTTGTGGACCTGCAGTGCGCGGCCGCTACCGTGGCCGGACACGCTGGCCTGCAGCACCGGGTGTTGTTCGCCGGGCTGGCTGGGCAGGGCGAAGACCGGCGTGGAATACCGCAGCAGTTCGGTGTCACTGCCGATGACATGCTGGGTGACCACCAACCGGTAGCTGTCTTCGGTCTGTGCCGGGCTGGGGCCCAGGCGGATCACCCGCAGCAGCTGCCGGCCTTGCGACGGGATTTCGAAATGCGCCGGGCTGACGGTGGCGGCGGTGGCCGGTTCCAGCAGCTCGCGATCGCCGTCCTGGCGCCAGCGGTAGAGTTTGGCTTCGGCGCGCCATGGCAGCGCCGCCTGGTTGTAGAGCCAGACGGCCGCCTGGTCGCTGTCGGCGGGAATGCGTGCGGTTGTCGGTGCGATGGCGATCTCGGCGCCAACGGCGCTGCCGGCGATGGCCAGGCCGGTTAGCGCCAGCGCGAGCAGGCAACGGCAGGAGCGAGGCGCGGTCATGGTCAGAACGCGATCGTGGTGATGCGCGCGCTGCCGGCAGGCGCAGGCCCGGCCAGTGCGCTGGCATCCTGCCCGGTGCTGGTGACGGCGGGGGCGTCGGCGGTGCTGGCTGGCGGGGCGATCGCCATCGGCGTGCCTTTGGAACAGCTGGCGCGCGGCGGCGCAGTGCGGAGCTCGCAGCCGCTGAGCAGGCGCAATCCGATGTGCAGGGTGAAGTTTTCCGGGCCGCGCGTGGTGGCCGCGCTAGCCGCGGTCGAGGTCGCGGTGCAGACGAGGGCGACCAGCATCAGGCGCTTGAGGAAGGTGACCAGCGTCATGAAGGCAATCGTTTGCATTGGAGACGTAACAGATAGCGACGCTCCCGATACGAACTTTATTAACTGTCAGTAAGTGATGGAGACGGTCACCGTGTCGTTGTAGGCGCCCGCAATGGGCTGCTGCGGAGCCGGTGCGCGGCCATAGACGGTCACCGTCTGCGCGACGCCGTTGCCGGTGCCGCTGAGCGTATCGACGCCGATGCTGGTGCCCCAGCGGTTGCCGCGGCCGGCATCCCGATACAGCTCATAGGCGATGTAGTTGGCACTGCTGGCATGGCGCATGCGCCGGGTGCTGCCGGTGGCATTGATGCCGTCGCCCAGCCCGATATTCCAGGCTGTGCGGTAGGTGCACGACAGGCTGATGGTGGAGGTGCGGTCGATGGCGGTATCGATGGTGCCGGCGATGCTGCCGAAATCCAGGTCAGTGGTGACGTAGGTATTGCAGCGTGCCGGCACGTTGGCCGAGGCAGTGAACGGGAAGGCGTTGCTGGCGGTCTTGGCACCGCTGCCGCCGGCCGTGCAACTGCTCGGCGCCGGCGGGACACCGATGATGCTCTCGTTGTAGGAGTAGCGCAGCACGGTGTCGGCGCCGCCGAAACTGCTGGTGTGGTTGCCGACCGACAGGATCTGGTTGGCCGGAATCCGCCCGTACACGGTGATGGTGGTCGTCTGCGAGCCGCCGGTGATCACCGGAACGCCGTAGGACAGCGTCAGCAGGCGCGGCGAAGGCGTCGTCGATCCGGTGGCGCCCCAGACCTGGGTGCGCGTGGCCTCGCTGTAGATCTGGAAGTCCAGGCTGTCGCTGGTGGGGTTGAGCATGCGGCGCGGTGCATACAGCCCGTTGCTGGCGCTGCCCGGGCCAAGGTCCAGGCAAAGACTCACCTGGGCATAGCCCAGTACGCTGAGCGCGGCGGTTGCGCAGGAAACGTTGAGCGTTGCCACCGCATCGGTGGTGCCGTTGGCCGCCACATTGCCGAATGCCAACGGGGTGCCGAGCGTGACGCTGCAGGTGGTGTCCGCGCGCGCATCCTGGCTGGGCGCCAGCCACAACGTGGCGATCGCCAGCGCAAGCAACAGGCGCCAGAGTGCGAGCGGGCTCATGGGGTCTTTTGCTCGAGAACGCAGGGCAACGGGCCCACCCGAGGAATGCCGCTGGGGTTGGCCGGGTAGGTGAATCGTGCGCTGCAACGGCCAGCGGGCAGCTCGACCAGGATGCGGTTGTCGATCTGCAGATTGTCCAGATAGGTCTCGCCGTCGTAGCCGACCACCACGCGTTCGGCATCGCCTTCGCGCTGCACCACGCTGCCGACCGGCAACGGCGCGCCCTGGGCGTCGTGCAGCACGATCATGGCCGCGCGTACCCGGGTGATGCCGAAGCGCACCGCCACCCCCGACTGCTGGCGCGGTGTCACTGCGGTATCGACGCGGTCTACGCGCAGGTCCGCCGGCAGGTTCAGGGTGTCGATGGACAGCTGGTTGCGCTGCCACGACTGCAGCGGGGTGACCAGCAGCATCCCGCGCGCGTCGGTGACGCCGATCAGGCGATTCTCCAGCCGCACCGGAATGCCGGGCTGGCCGTCGGTGGACACCACCGCGAAGGCATCCTGGATGTCGCGCGCGGCAAAGCCGCTGCCATTCATCCACACCAGGCTGCCGCTGGCGCTGGCATAGCCGAAGTTGTCGCCATCCTGGTTGGCGACACCGAGGTTGTAACGGCCGATGCGGTTCAACCACCCCAGTTCGGCCAGGCCGCCGTTGGCATCGTCGCCGGCACGCCCCTGCAGCCGCCAACCGATCCCGCCCAGATCGCCGTCGCCGGGCAGCGGCTGGCTGAGGTCGGCCACAAACCCGGTGCGGTTGCCGTTGCGCTGCATCGATGCGCTGGCCTGGCGCAACTCGCCGAACGTGGTCGACAGCGACAGGTACAGGCTGCGGTCGCTGCGCACATCCAGATTCTGGTTGCCGGACAGGTTGGCCGCCCAGTTGCGCCCGAAATTGCGCGACCAGAACAGGCTCGCGTAACGCGAGGTGTCGCCTTGCGGGTAGCTCAGCCGCACATAGCTGGTGCCGAGCGAGCCGATCGGATTGACGTTGATGCCGAACGCCACGCGGTCGCTGATGCGCGCCGGCAACGCGCCCTGCAGCGCGCCCAGGTCGCGATAGTCGCCATGGGTGCGCTGGGTGCCGGCGGTTAGGTTGAAGCGACGGTTGTTCCAGGCATAGCCCAGCACGTACTGGCCACCGCGCAGCGCATCCATCCGGCTATGCGCGTAGGCGACGTTGGCCACGCCGCCCACGCCGAGCAGCCACACACCGCCGGCACCGGCATTGATCACGCCGCCGCCGGCCTCGGCATGCGCTTCGATGGTGACGTCCTCGCGCAGGCCTTTGCGCAGCGTGGCGCTGGCGACCGTGCGTGAGGCGTAGGAAAACGAGCGCACGCCGTAGTCCTGGCGCAGATGGCCGATGCCGGCCGACCACTCGGAAATGCCGCGTGCCAATAGTTGCGGCGTGCCATAGAACGCGAAGTCCAGCCGACGCACCTGGCCGAACGCATCGGTCACCACGATCTGCGCCTGTCCGGTGCCGCTGATGCCGGGTTGCGCGGCCAGCTGGAACGGGCCGGCCGGCACCTGGCCGCTGTACTGGCGCAGGCCATCGACGTAGAGCTCCACGGTCGAGGGCACCACCGCCTCGCCCAGGAAGCTTGGCGTGGGGGTGAGCACGCGATACGGCTGCAAGGCGTAATTGCGCCCGATCTGCACCCCGCCCAGGCGGATCGAGCGGCTCCAGTCGACAAAGCCGCTGTAGAAATCGCCGACCGTCAGGCTGGTGGCGCTGTCGGGGAAGTCCATTTGCCAGGCGCTGTCCAGGCGCACTGCTTCGCTGCGCCAGCGCTGGTCCTGCGGGCGGTCGTAGGCCAGGAACACGGCGGTGGTGTCGACCATGCCGCGGCCGATGCCGAAACCGCGCAACTCGGTTGCCAGCGACACGCTGCTGGTACCGGCATTGCGCGTGGCATAGAAGTCGTAATTGAGCAGCAGGCCCGGTGAGGCGGTGGCACTGGGCGGTGCGACCTGTTCGGCCTTCAGCACCGTGGTGGAGAGCGACAGCTGCGCCAACGGTACCTGCAGCGCCAGCCGCTGCAGCGCGGCGTCGTAGCGCACTTCCACGTCGGGCAGGCGATCCAGGTCGACCAGCTCGCTGGTGGCGCGGTCGGCCAGGATGAAACCCAGCTTGCGCAGCGTGTCGACCGAGCCGCGCAGGTGGCCGTCCACCAGTTCAAACGGTGCCAGACCGCGGTCGGCCTGATTGAGGGTGACATCCAGGTACAGCGTCTGCGGCAGGGCCGCCACGCTCTGTGGCGCCTGATCGGGCAGTGGCGCCATGTCGGCCAGATCGCCGGAGGCGGCATGCGCAAGGCAGGTGGCCGTCGCAAGCAGCGTCATCGCCAGCCGGCCCGCATCACGGCGCTGCTGGCGCAGCCAACAAGGTGCGTTCGTCCGCCTCACCATTGATCCTTGCGATGATGGTGCCACGGCCGAACTGGGCCAGCGGTGCGCCCAGCGACCAGCGCATGGTCTGGCCGGGCAGGACATAGCCCACCAGCCCGTTCAATGTGGTCTTGGTCGCGACATCGACCCGATGCTGCAGGTCGGCGACCTGGGCGTGCCCATTGCCGGTGTTGCTGATCTGGATCTGTGCATTGCCATCGCTGCCGGCAACCACCTGCGTGTTCAGGGTCGGCGTGGATTCGGTCTTGCCTGGCGGCAGCAGGAAGATCGGCACCGAGTAGCGCAGCACGAACTGCATGCCCTTGCGATCGGCATCGGCGTTGGGCAATTCATCGACGATGATGCGGTAGCAGACTTCCTCGCCGGTGGGCGGGGGGCCGGCGCGAATCACCCGAATCAGCTGGCGCTCGCCGGCGGCCAGCGTGCGCATCGGTGGACTGATCAGCAGTTCCTGGGTCGGGTCCAGCTGATCCTTGCCGTCACGCTGGGTCCAACGATAGGCGCGGGTCTGCACCTGGACCGGCGCGCTGCCGCTGTTGCTCAGCCACAGCCCGTCGGCGGACTGCTGTGCGCTCAGCGTCAGTGAGGTCGGCGCCAGCTGCAGGCTGGCCGCATGGGCCGGCTGCAGCGGCACGCCGCTGCCAAGCGCCAGCGTCAGGCTCAATCCGGCCGTGACCAGCCAGGCCGGCATCCGGTACGACAGGCGGTGGTGCAAGGGCATGCGCGCGCTCAGTAGACGATCGTGGCGGTGATGGTGTCCTGGTACGCACCGGTCGCGGGATTGTTGGCGGACGGGTTGGTCACGCGGCCGTAGACCGGATAGACCTGGTTGATGCCGGTGGCGGTGCGGCTCAGCGTATTGGTGCCGGTGGTGCTGCCCCACACCGTGCTGCGGCCCAGATCCTGGTACAGCTGATAGGCGATGAAGTTGTTGGTGGTGACCAGTGCATCGGTGTTCTTCATGCGGCGGGTGGTGACGTCGTTGGCGGTGCCGGCATTGCTGCCCGCGCTCAACGCGATGTTGTACGGGGTCAGCGCGGTGCACTGCGCGGTCACGCTGCCGTTGGCGTCGGCATTGGCGGTCGAGGTGGACAACACCGAGCCAAAGTCGACGTCCGTCGCGGATGCCGCGGTGATGGTGCAGGCCTTGGTGACGGCGATCTTGACATTGAATGTGGTGGTATCTGCTGCAGTAGCAACGCCAATGGTCGAGAGCAGGCCGAGGGACAGCAGGACAGGGCGGACAATACGCATGGACATTTCCTTGACCGGTCTGGTCATTGGTGACGCGACGACTCGTCGCCCTTCCTCCAATGCATCAGCTGTGCCAAAGATTACCCTGAATGATTTGGCTATCTCACTGTTTAAACTCAGAGTTTTTCCTGAAAGTGCGATGTCTTTCGCATGACTCCGTTTGCGGGCTTTTTGACGCGCACGGACTTGCGTCACACATGAATGCGCGATGACGCCAGTTTTCTGCTGCCCCGTCCGTTTCAGTGGTTCATCGTCCGCAGTGCAAAAAAACGCGCGCACAGGCCGTTCAGATTCAGCCCGAATCGGCGATAATCGTGGCCATGAGCGTCAATCTGAAAACCAAAGAAGAAATCGAACTGATGCGCGTCGCCGGCCGTCTGGCCGCCGAGGTGCTCGATGTCGTGGCGCCGCATGTGCAGGCGGGCGTGACCACGGCCGAGCTGGACCGCATCTGCCATGACCACATCGTCAACGTGCAGGGCACCATTCCCGCCAACGTCGGCTATCGCGGCTTTCCCAAGAGCGTGTGCACCTCGGTCAACAACGTGATCTGTCACGGTATCCCGAGCGCGGCCAAGGTCCTGAAGGACGGCGACATCGTCAATATCGATGTCACCGTCATCAAGGATGGCTGGCATGGCGACACCAGCCGCATGTATTACGTCGGCACGCCGTCGGTGATGGCCAAGCGGCTGGTGGAAACCACTTACGAAGCGATGTGGCGCGGTATCCGCGCGGTCAAGCCGGGCGCCACGCTGGGCGATGTGGGCCACGCGATCCAGAAGTTCGCCGAAGCCGAGCGTTTCAGCGTGGTGCGCGACTACTGCGGCCATGGCATCGGCAAGGTCTATCACGACGAGCCGCAGGTGATGCATTACGGCCGTCCCGGCGAAGGGCTGGTGCTCAAGCCCGGCATGACCTTCACCATCGAACCGATGATCAACGAAGGCACCTATCACCATAAGACCCTGCCGGACGGCTGGACCGTGGTGACCAAGGACCGCAAGTTGTCCGCCCAGTGGGAACACATGGTCGCGGTGACCGAAGACGGCGTGGATGTGCTGACGCTGTCGCCGAACGCTCCCGCTCCGGTATGACGGCCACGCCGGCGGACCGACCCGACCCGGGTGTCGCCGGCGATGCCGAGTGGGCCGCGCAGGCGCGCCCGCTGCTGGTGCATGCCGACATGCGGCTGTGCAAGCGCTTTGACCAGGGCGAGCCGATCGAGCGCCTGGTGGCCTTGCGCGCGCGCGCGGTCGATCAATTGATGCGCAATGCGTGGACGCGCTGCATCCCGGCCGATGCCGAGCTGTCGTTGCATGCCGTCGGCGGTTATGGACGTGGCGAACTGTTCCCGCGTTCGGATGTGGATGTGCTGGTGCTGGGCGAGACCGGCGTGCAGCAACAGCACGAACAGGCCCTGGCGCGGCTGTTCGCCTTGCTGTGGGATGTGGGACTGCCGATCAGCCACGCGGTGCGCTCGCCGGCGCAGTGCACCGTCGCGGCCGCCGACCAGACGGTGCTGACCGCCTTGATCGAGTCGCGCCCGCTGGTGGCCGGCAGCCAGGCGCGTGCCGCGCTGGCTGCAGCGATTTCGCCGCAACAGGTGTGGCCGGCGCGCGAGTTCTTCCAGGCCAAGCGCGAAGAGCTGCTGGCGCGGCACCAGCGCTTTGGCGATACCGCCGACAACCTGGAGCCGGACATCAAGGACGGCCCTGGTGGTCTGCGCGATCTGCAGACGCTTGGCTGGATGGCGCTGCGCGCATTCGGGGTCAAGGATCTGGAGGCGCTGGTCGGGCTCGGCCATGTCGGATTCGACGAGGCCGCAGCGCTGCGGCGCGAACGCGAGGAACTGGCGCGCTTGCGCTTCGGCCTGCATCTGGTCGCCAAACGGCCGGAAGAGCGGCTGGGGTTCGATTACCAGAAGACGCTTGCCGAGCGGCTGGGCTTTGCCGACGACCCGGAAAGCCTGGGCGTGGAAAAGATGATGCAGCGCTTCTACCGCAGCGCTGCGTTGATCCGCCGCATCAGCGACCGCTTGCTGCAGCGCTTCGAAGAGCAATTCGATGGCGAAGCGGTGCCGGAGTCGCTCGGCGGGGGCTTCAGCCTGCGCCGCGGCTATCTGGCCGCAGATGCAGAGGACTGGCCGGCCGGCGATGTGCTGCAGGTCTTTGCGCTGTTCGCGCAGTGGGCGGCACACCGTGAGGTACGCGGGCTGCATTCGCTGACCGCGCGCGCGCTGGCCGAGGTGCTGCGCGCGTTGCCGGCCTACAACGTCGCCGATGCGACCGCGCGCGACCGCTTCATGGCGCTGTTGCGCGGCCCGCGGGCGGTGGAGTCGCTCAACCGCATGGCGCGCCTGGGTGTGCTCGGTCAGTGGATTCCGGCATTCGCCAGCGTGTCCGGTCGCATGCAGTTCGACCTGTTCCATGTCTACACGGTGGACCAGCACACCTTGATGGTGCTGCGGAACATCTCGCTGTTTGCCGCCGGTCGCGCCGACGAGCGCTTTTCGATCACCCACGAAGTCTGGCCGCGCCTGCGCAAGCCGGAACTGCTGCTGCTGGCCGGCCTGTTTCACGACATCGCCAAGGGCCGCGGCGGCGATCATTCCGAGCTGGGCGCGGTAGATGCACGCGCGTTCTGCCAGGCGCATCGGCTCAGCGAAGGCGATACCGCGTTGGTGGCCTGGCTGGTCGAACAGCATCTGCGCATGTCGGTGACCGCGCAGAAGCAGGACATCTCCGACCCGGAGGTGATCCATCGTTTCGCCACCCTGGTCGGCACGCGCGAGCGCCTGGACTATCTGTATCTGCTGACCTGCGCCGATATCGCCGGCACCAGTCCCAAGTTGTGGAACGCGTGGAAGGACCGGCTGCTGGCCGACCTGTACTTCGCCGCGCGTCGCGCGCTGCGCGAGGGCCTGGAACATCCGCCGCCGCGCGAAGAGCGCCTGCGCGAAGCGCGCGAGTCCGCCCGCGCGCTGATGCAGGCGCAAGGCCACGACGACGCCACCATCGACCGTCAGTTTGCGGGGATGCCCGATGAAAACTTCCTGCGCTTCCGTCCCGAGCAACTGGCCTGGCAGGCGGTGTCGCTGATCGAAGTGCAGATCGGCCAGACCACGGTCAGGGCGCGCCGCGCAGTGCCGGACAACGACGCACTGGAAGTGTTCGTGTATTCGCGCGACCGCGATGGTCTGTTCTCGGCGATCGTCTCAACGCTGGATCGCAAGGGCTACGGCATTCACCGCGCACGCGTGCTGGATGCACCCAACGATGCCATCTTCGACGTGTTCGAAGTGCTGCCGCAGGACAGCTCCGCCGATGGCGACCCGCAGCGCCTGGCCGCGGCGTTGCGGCAGGTGCTGGCCGGCGATCTGCAGAAAGTGCGGCCCTCGCGGCGTGCGGTGCCGCGCCAGCTGCGACATTTCCGCTTCGCGCCACGGGTGGAATTCAGCGAAAGCGCCGGTGGCCGCCGCACCCGTATCAGTTTGGTGGCACCCGACCGCCCCGGCTTGCTGGCCGATGTGGCCAACGTACTGCGCCTGCAACACCTGCGCGTGCACGATGCGCGCATCGCCACCTTCGGCGAGCGTGCCGAAGACCAGTTCCAGATCACCGACGAGCACGACCGCCCGTTGTCCGAATCCGCCCGGCAGGCGCTGCGCGATGCGCTGTGCGCCTGCCTCGATCCCACCTAGTAGTCCGTTCGGAGACCCCCCCATGGCCACCAGCAAGAAGACCGCGCGCAAGCAGGGCGCGACCCCCATCGGCGCAGCGCCCAAGCGCGCGCCAAGCAAGAGCGGCAAGGTGCCTCAGGCACCGGCCTTCGACAAGCGCAAGGCCACCGCGGCGGTTGCTAAGCCTGTGGCCGCCAGCAAAAGCGTTACCAAGCAGGTGACCAAGAAAAGCGCGACCAAGTCGGCGACCAGTGCGGCCCCGCGCGTGGCCAAGCAGCCGACCAGCGTGGTATCCGCACCGGCCGCCAAGAAGGCTGCAGCCGCGAAGAAACTGCCGCTCGCCGAAAAGGCCGTAGGCGGCGCTGCAACGCCGGTGGGTACTGAAGAACTCAAGTTCGGCATCGAAAGCGCATTCGAGCGCCGCGCCAGCCTGACCGTCGACGAGATCGACGGCTCCACCCGCGCCATCGTCACCCGCGTCATCGACGGCCTGGAGACTGGTGAGTTCCGCGTCGCCGAGCCGGACGGGCAGGGCGGCTGGACCGTCAACGAGTGGTTGAAGAAGGCAGTACTGCTGTATTTCCGCGTCAACGAGATGGCCGTGATCGACGCGCAGCCGGCACCGTTCTGGGACAAGGTGGAGTCGCGTTTTGCCGGCTTCGGCGAGGCCGAGTTCCGCAAGGCCGGCGTGCGTGTGGTGCCGGGCGCGGTGGCGCGGCGCGGCAGCTACTTCGGCAAGGACGTGGTGCTGATGCCGAGCTTCACCAATATCGGCGCGTATGTGGGCGAAGGCACCATGGTCGATACCTGGGCCACGGTGGGGTCGTGTGCGCAGATCGGCGCGCATTGCCATCTGTCCGGCGGCGCCGGCATCGGCGGCGTGCTCGAACCGCTGCAGGCCAGCCCCACCATCATTGAGGATCATTGCTTCATCGGTGCGCGTTCGGAAGTGGTCGAAGGCGTGGTCATCGGGCACCACAGCGTGATCGGCATGGGCGTGTTCATCAGCCAGAGCACGCGCATCTACAACCGCGCCACCGGCGAGATTTCCTACGGTTACGTGCCGCCTTACAGCGTGGTGGTGTCCGGCCAGCTGCCGTCGAAAGATGGATCGCACTCGCTGTATTGCGCGGTGATCGTCAAGCAGGTGGATGCCAAGACGCGCAGCAAGACCAGCGTCAACGAATTGCTGCGCGGCCTGGCCGATTGAGTACCGCGCAGCCTGCGCGCGGCACCATGCTGTCGCGGCCGCTCAGTGGCTGGGTCCGTTGGGGCATCCCGGCCATGTGGTTGGGATGGGTGGCGCTCTACGTGGCCGGCTCGCTGCTGCGCGATGGTGTGCCGCAGCAGCTGGACGTCCTGCGTTGGCTGGCGCCTGCACTGGTGGTGCTGATGACCCTGCGTCTGGCATGGGCATCCACCCGCTGGGCGCAGGTCCGCGATGCGGGCGATGCGCTGGAGATCGTGCAGCAAGGACGGTCGCAGCGCGTGGACCTGGCCGAGTTGCGCTCGGTCGATGCTGCATGGCTGATTCCGCCGCGGCGGATGGCGCTGAAATTCCACGGCACACGCGCCGATGTGGTGTTCCTGCCCGCCCATGGGCAGGAACACGATCAACTGGTAACTACCCTGTTGGCGCGTGCAAGCGCGCGCCGCGGAGTCGAAAAGGCGACGACATGACCACGCTCTATGGATTGAAGAATTGCGACACCTGCAAGAAGGCGACCAAGTGGCTGGACCGCTTCGGCGTGGCCTACAGCTTCGTCGATTACCGCGAGCACACGCCCGCGCCGGAGACGTTGGTGGATTGGGCCGGCAAGGCCGGCGGATTCGAGGCCTTGATCAACAAGTCCTCGACCACCTGGCGCCAGCTGCCCGACAACAAAAAGACGCCCGGTTCGGACGCGGAATGGAAGCTGCTGCTGCGCGAATACCCGCAATTGATCCGCCGCCCGGTGGTGGTGAGCGACGATGGTGCGTTCAGTCAGGGCTTCTCCGACAACGGCTTCAAGGCCAGGTTCAACATCGCCTGATGGCGCCATCGCGTCATCGGTTCGCGCATCTGTGCGCGTGGCGGGCGCGTGGAAGGCCGGCTGCCTGCCGATGCCGGCGGCCCAGGTGCATCTTTTATCGGAAGGACGAGCATGACCAGCGACGTACTGCAACTGACCTGCGAGCTGATCGCACGCGCTTCGGTGACACCGGACGATGCCGGCTGCCAGGCGCTGCTTGCGCAGCGCCTGGAGGCTGCCGGATTCGCTTGCGAGCACCTGCGCCTGGGCCAGGTCGACAATCTGTGGGCCACGCATGGTAGCGGTGCGCCGGTGCTGGTGCTGCTCGGCCACACCGATGTGGTGCCGCCGGGCCCACGCGAGGCCTGGACCAACGATCCGTTCGATCCGCAGATCCGCGATGGTGTGCTGTACGGGCGCGGCACGGCCGACATGAAGGGCAGCGTGGCCGCCTTCGCGGTCGCTGCCGAACAGTTCGTCGCTGCCCATCCGCAGCACGCCGGCACGCTGGCGGTGTTGCTGACCTCCGATGAGGAGGGTGATGCCATTGATGGCGTGCGGCGCGTGGCCGAGCTGTTCCGCGCGCGCGGGCAGGCGATCGACTGGTGCATCACCGGCGAGCCCTCGTCCACCGAGCGGCTGGGCGACCTGCTGCGGGTGGGCCGTCGCGGCAGTCTGTCCGGCACGCTGATCGTCAAGGGCGTGCAGGGGCATGTGGCGTATCCGCACAAGGCGCGCAACCCGATCCATCTGGCCGCGCCGGCATTGGCCGAGCTGGTGGCGCGGCAATGGGACGAGGGCTTCGAGAGTTTCCCGCCGACCAGCCTACAGGTGTCCAATATCCATGCCGGCACCGGTGCCAATAATGTGATCCCGGGCGAGCTGCAGGTGGCCTTCAATCTGCGCTACACCCCGATGTGGGATGCGCCACGGCTGGAAGCGGAGATCACCGCATTGCTGGATCGCCACGGGCTGGACTATGCGTTGCGCTGGCATCGCAGCGGCGAGCCGTTCTATACCCCGGAAGGGCGCTTGCGCAGCGTCGCACGTGAGGTGCTGGGCCAGTTTGCCGGCGCGCCGCCGGAAGAAAGCACCGGCGGCGGTACTTCGGATGCGCGCTTCATCGCGCCGCTAGGTGCGCAATGCATCGAGGTCGGCCCGGTCAACGCCAGCATCCATCAGGTCGACGAGCATGTGCGCGTGGCCGATCTGGAAGCGCTGCCGGCGTTGTACCGCACGCTGATCGAACGCCTGCTGGTCTGAGTTGCCAGGACATGCCCAATGCCACGCGCTGGTTTGCACACTACGCAGCCAGCGCACGGCATGCGTTCACCTGCGGCATGCCGATGCTGCTGCGCGACGCGGGCATCGCCAAGCTGCACTAAGACCTTTTGGATTGCAGCAGCATCTCGCTTGCATTGCATTGCATTGCATTGCATTGCATTGCATTGCATTGCATTGCATTGCATTGCATTGCGCTGCCAGGTGGCATGGACGCACAAGGCTCGGGGGGCTAGTCGAACGTCCAGAACGGCGGTTTGATTGCCTCGCGCCAATGCGATTCGTCCGCGATATAGAACGTCTGTGCGGACGCCTTGGCAAACCAGGTTGCCGCCGTCTCCACGTCGCGCGTCACGCCGCTGCTGCCGCGTCCGAGCAGCAGACCGGAGAAATACTGACCATACACATTGCCCTGGTCCGCCGCGCGCCGGTACCAGCGCAGCGCCTCCGTACCGTCTCTGTCCACGCCACCCATTCCTTTTTCATGGAGCGCGCCAAGATCGACCTGCGCCTCGGCATCGCCGTTACGGGCGCGGCGCTGGATGTCGCGTACCAGCGGGTGCAATGCACCTCCGCTTGGCGCGATGGCGGCGGGAAGCCCCGACGATCCTGATGCGGAGCGCTCATAGATCGTCGCGCGCAGATCCCAGCGCAACGCCGCAGCCGCCTCCCCACGGTCGCGGTGAAACTTGGCGAGCTCGGCGATGGCATACGGGTTTCCATGCATGGCCGCTGCCAGGTACCAGTGCTCGCCCTTGCGCGGCGACGCACGTAATGCGACGCGCTGGTCGATGTACGGGCTGTCGGGATGGAAGAGCGTCCCGCTTGCCCAGATCCTTCCCAGCGCCAGTTCGGCGCGGGTGTTGCGGAACGTCCACGGGGCGATCGCAGCGGCACGTTCGTACCAGTGGATGGCGCGCGGGTCGTTGCGTGCCTCGAGGCGTTCGGCCGCATTCCACGCGCTGTCGAAACTGCCATCGGCCGCGTGTTGTTCCAGCTGTTGCAGATAGACTGGATCGGTGCGCGGAGGGGCGCTGCTGCAGGCCTGCAGCAACACCGCAAGCAACAGGGCCAGGGGCGGCATGCGTCCGATGCGTGGGGTCATTCCATTACTGCCGATTGTTGGGGCGGTCATTATCCTCGCAATACGCCGGTGCGACCGCGGCGTGGTCTGCGATGCCGGGCTTGGTTGCCATCGCAACAGTTGCGCCGCCGGCGAAAGCGGGATACGGTCGAGTCATGTCATCGCTCCTGCGCAACCTCGTCAATAACGCCAACCGCAACAATCTGCGCGCGAACAATCGTGCGCGGCCGATGCGGGTCTGCGACTAGGCGAAGTAAAACCAAACGCCCAGGAATCAGAGAACCCGCATCGGCCGATGCGGGTTTTTTTATGGGTGTCATTTCCCTGCAGCACGCTTTCCACCGGCCGCCAACCCCCGCAGTTTCATCCAGGAGTGTTTCCATGTGTTCCATCTTCGGTATTTTCGGCCTGCAACCCGGTGACGATCTGCAGGCATTGCGCCGGCAGGCACTGGAATGTTCGCAGCGGCAGCGCCATCGCGGGCCCGACTGGAGCGGTGTGTATGTCGACACCGGTGCGATCCTGGTGCACGAGCGCCTGGCCATCGTCGACCCGGCCGGCGGCTCGCAGCCCTTGTTGTCAGAAGATGGCGCGCTTGCGCTCGCGGTGAATGGCGAGATCTACAACCATCGCGAGCTCAAGCAGGAACTGGTGCAGCCATACGCCTTCCAGACCGGCTCCGATTGCGAGGTGATCAACGCGCTGTACCGCGAGGATGCGCCGGCCTCCTACCTCAACCGCCTCAACGGCATCTTTGCGTTCGCGCTATGGGACAAGGCGGCCGGGCGGGTGATCATCGCGCGCGATCCGATCGGCGTGGTGCCGCTGTACTGGGGCCACGATCGCGAAGGTCGGCTGCGGGTGGCCTCGGAGCTGAAGTCGCTGGTGGACGATTGCGCCGATGCGGCGCAGTTCCCGCCGGGTCATTGGTACGACAGCGCAACCGGTGCACTGAGTCGCTATTACGAGCGCTCCTGGCGCGAATACGCCGAAGTGGAAGGCGTGCAGGTGCAGTTGCAGGAATTGCGCGAGGCCTTCGAGCGCGCGGTGCATCGTCAGTTGATGACCGACGTGCCCTACGGCGTGTTGCTGTCCGGCGGGCTGGATTCGTCGCTGGTCGCTGCGGTGGCCGCACGCTATGCACGCCATCGCATCGAAGAAAACGACACTACCGAAGCCTGGTGGCCGCGCCTGCATTCGTTCGCGATCGGCTTGAAAGGCTCGCCGGACCTGGCCGCGGCCGAAGTCGCCGCCGCCGCGCTGGGCACCGTGCATCACGGCTTCGAGTACAGCTTCGAGGAGGGCCTGGATGCGCTGCCCGAGGTCATCCGCCATATCGAGACCTACGACGTCACCACCATTCGCGCGTCCACGCCGATGTTCCTGCTGGCGCGACGCATCAAGGCGATGGGCGTGAAGATGGTGCTGTCGGGCGAAGGCAGCGACGAGATCTTCGGTGGCTATCTGTATTTCCACAAGGCACCCAACGCACGCGAATTCCACGAGGAACTGGTACGCAAACTGGATGCGCTCAACAACTACGATTGCCTGCGCGCCAACAAGTCGATGATGGCCTGGGGCGTGGAGCCGCGCGTGCCGTTCCTGGATCGCGAATTCCTGGACGTGGCCATGCGCATGGACGCCAGCTTCAAGATGATCGACAAGACCAGCAGCGGCGCCACGCGGATGGAAAAAGGTGTGTTGCGCGAAGCATTTGCCGGGTATCTGCCCGAATCGATCCTGTGGCGGCAGAAAGAGCAGTTCAGCGATGGCGTGGGCTATGGCTGGATCGATGGACTCAAGGCGCATGCCGCCGCGCATGTGAGCGACCGCGAGCTGGCTGCCGCCTCCAGGCGTTTTCCGGTCAATCCGCCGCAGACCAAGGAAGCGTATTTCTATCGCACGCTGTTCGAGCAGTTCTTCCCCAGCCAGGCGGCCGCGGAGACGGTGCCGGGTGGCAAGTCGATCGCGTGTTCGTCACCGACCGCGATCGCCTGGGATGCCAGTTTCGCCGCGATGGCCGACCCGTCCGGCCGTGCGATTGCCGGCGTGCACGAACAGGCGTTGGCGTCGTGACGCTGCTGCATGCGGAGTTGAAACTACAGCGGCCGGCATACGCTCACGCGCTGCCGGCCGCTGCTGCGATCACTCGTGACGCACGCAGTAACCGTAGCGTTGCGGTTCGATATCCACGCCGGCCACATCGGCCTGGTTGTTGCGCCACAGGTTAGGCTTGAAGTCGGCCGCAGTGCAGTTGGCGGCACGGTCCACACCGATGGTGTAGGTAAACGGCGTATTGGAGAAACGGTTGTTCTCGAAGACGTTGTCCTGGCTCATGCTGTTGTCCCAGCAGAGGATTTCCGGCGTTCGATAACGAATGGCGCAGGCCAGGAAGACGCCGGCGACCTTGTTGCCGTCGAACTGATTGTTGCTGAAGCGATTGCGGCGCGCGTCGGACAGGTAGATGCCCTGGCTGCCATTGCGCTCGAAGCGGTTGTTGCGGATCTCGCTGTCTTCCAGATGTTCGGTGGTCAGGCCTGCGGCCACGTTGTCGTGGATGTAGTTGTTGACCATGGTGACCTTGGCGGTGCGGTTGAACGACACCCCGTCCCAGATCGCGCCGGAGACATCATTGTTTTCGATGCTGATCTCGCGCGTGTCGTACTCGCTCAGCAGACAGGCACTGCGGCACTTGTTGACCTGCAGGCCGGCCAGGCGAATTCCCTGGCCGGAACGCACGACCACCGCGCTATTGCTCAGGTACGGACGCTCTGGCATGAATTCCTTGTCGCCGGTGCTGGCGACGATCTGCATGTCTTCGATGCTGACATTGCGGATCACGCCGGTCGGCTGCTGGTTTTCGTAGTCGCCGACCACCAGCGCCGGTTGCTGCACGCCATCGGCCATGCGCAGCACGGTGGTCGGGCCCGTGCCACGCAGGGTGAGATTGCCGCGGTGGATCGAAACCAGGCCATTGAGCGGAAATTCGCCCTTTTCCAGGCACAACACCGCACGCGTATCGCTTTGCGGGAGCTTGTCGATGGCTTTCTGCAGATCCTGCCCGGGGCGCAGCTTGGCGGTGCAGGCCGCGACGGGCGCGTCCGGTGGGCCGGACTTGGCGGGCGGCGCTGCCGAGCAGGCAGTGGCAACGAGCAGGGGCAACAGGGCGGAAACGGAGCGGGCAAGCTGAGGCATGCGGATTCCGGTCAGTGGGGGGAAGAGGGCGATCGTGTGGAAACACTTCCAGATCGCGACGGCCTCTAGTGTGTCCCACCGGACGTTAAAGTCTGGCTGATTCTGACCTGCCTGATTCGGCGCAGGTTCATTGCACTGCCGTGGTCGAGGCCGCAATCGTGTATGCGGTGGCCGACGAACGTCACACTTGGGCAACGTTCGAGACCTGCACAGGCGCGCGTTCGCCCATGCTCAGAAATCGTAAGCCAGTTGCGCGTAGATACGGCGTGGTTCGCCAGGAAAGTGGCCGGTGCGCTCAGTGAACCCGCTGACGGCGTAGACCTTGTCGAACAGGTTCTTGACGTTGACCTGCAGCTTCCAGGCATCCCACTGCGTCTGCCAGCTGATGTCGAAGATGGCGTACGGCTTGACGCGCTGACCTTCCAGGCTGACCCGCTCGCCCACGTAGTCGGCACCGAAGGCAATCGCCGAGTGCCAGGCCGGCAGGTCGTAACGCGTCCACAGACCGAAGGTGTTGCGCGGTGCATTGGCGAAGCGGTCGCCGGACGCATTGGTGATGCCGTTGGTGCCTGCATCGAGCACGCGTGCATCGTTGTAGGCGTAGGTCAGGTTGAGCACCCAGCGCTCGGTGAGGTCGGCCAGCAGATCCACTTCCAGGCCTTCGCTGCGTACCAGACCGAGCGCGGCGAGTTGATTGACCCCAGCGACGATACTGCCGTTGGCCTGCACGATGTTGCTGCGTTCGATGCGGTACAGCGCGGTGTTGAGTGTCAGCCCGCCATCGTTGAGCGCGGTCTTCAGCCCCACTTCCCATTGCGTGCTGCGTTCGGGATCGAACGGCCCGCCGACGCTGCTATCCTGATTGGCCGCATCCTGCGGCAGGAAGCCGCTGGCATAACTGGCGTACGCGTTGACGCCATCGCGCAGCACGAAGGTGCTGCCCACACGCCAGCTGAGATCGTTGCCGGTGACGCGCGAGCCGTCCAGCAAGTTGTCATCCTTGAAGCCGTCCCAACGCAGTCCGGCCATTGCAAACCAGCGCGGCGTCAGCGTGAGTTCGTCCTGCAGATATGCACCGTAGCGCTGGCTGCGTGTGCTGGTGGCGCGCCAGGGCAGGCTGTCCAGACCGTAGTCGTAAAAGCCGCTGCGCCCGTACACCGGATTGAACAGATCGATGCCCGGCACCGGCCCGCGCACGCGGCCGGTGTCGGCGGTGTTGGCGGTCTGCGCGCGGAAATCCGCATCCAGCCGATAGTAGTCCGCACCCATCAGCAGCTTGTGCTCGATCGCGCCGATGCGGGTGCGGAAAACGGCGTTGACGTTGCTGGAGATCGCATCGTTGTCGCGGAACTGATTGCGCAACTGTCGCGTCATCCATTCGGCGGTGCCGTCGCCATCGCGGTCGATCAAGCCCATCGGCTCGTGATAGATCTGATGCTCGTCGTTCTTGAACCAGCGCAGCGCCATGTCCACGTCCCACGCATCGGACGGCGCGAAACGATACTGCGCGAACGCCACCTTGGCGCGCATGTCGAGGAAGTCGGTGGGCTCGTTGTGGTTCCAGCGACGGTCGGTGAGGAAGTTGCCGTCGTCATCCACCGGCACGCCACGCAGGCGATTGCCGCCCAGGTTCTGGGTGATGTCGGTGTACTGCAGCGTGAGCTCGCCGGTCTGGCCGATGTCGAACGCCACCGACGCATCGCCGATCTGGCTCTGGCTATCGGTGTTGCGGCGAAAGCCATCCTCGCCATCGGCATAGGCACCGACGCGGTAGCGAATACGCCCGTCTTCGCGTGCCGGGCCGGTCGCTTCGAACGAGGCCGCCCCGAAGGATTGATTGCCCACCTGCAGTTCCACCCGACGCGCGGCCTGATGGCCGGGTTTGCGGGTGACGTAATTGATGACGCCACCAGGTTCGCCGCCGCCGTACAATGCACCGGCCGGGCCCTTGAGCACTTCCACGCGTTCGATATTGAACAACTGCGGCACCGAGAAGCCGGCATACGGATCGCCGCGCAATCCGTCGTACAGCACGTTTTCCTGGCGGAATCCGCGCAGGGTGACGCCGGCATAGCTGAAGAAGCTGATGCCGCTGATGCTGCGATACAGGTCGGTGATCTGGCGTGCGGCCTGGTCGTCGATCAGTTCGCGCGGCAGTACCTGCACCGACTGCGGCACCAGCGCCAACGGCGTGTCGGTGCGTGTGGCCACTGCGGCGTCGTCGGATTTGTACAGTGTCTGCGCACGGCCGACGACCTCGACGCCATCCAGGTCGGTGACGGTTGCCGAGGTGCTGCCGTGTTGTTGAGCGAAGGCGCGGGGCGAAGGCAGAGCGAAGGCGGCGGCGAGCGCGGTGACAAGGAGCGTGGGGCGCATTGGTCACTAATGGGAATGGTTATCAAATGCATCTTAGCATGTTGTGCTCGCTTGATTGGGCAGATCGGTGGGTGGGCGTGGTTGCGGACACTTGGGTATCCAGATGTGCGAGGTGTGGGGTGCGATCTGCAGAACGCAGACACAGATAACGAGAAGACTCAGAAGTGCAGAAGTGCAGAAGTGCTGAAGCGCGGAAGTGCGGAGCATCCCTTCTCCCACCGGGAGAAGGTGCCCGCAGGGCGGATGAGGGTACGAGCGAAGCCTGGTGCCGTCTGTCATGCAGGAAGCCATTCTGCGATGCAGGAAATCGCTTGAAGCCAGCGCAGGCTGGACCACATCGCATGTCATCGGTCGCATGGCAGGCGCCCGTACCCTCACCCCAACCCCTCTCCCGGCGGGAGAGGGGCTTGCTGAGGCACGCTGTCCTTCTCCCACCGGGAGGCTGCTCTTCTCCCACCGGGAGAAGGTGCACGAAGGGCGGATGAGGGTACGAGCGAAGCTTGTGCTGGCTGTCATGCAGGACGCCGACTGTGGAAACCCATGCCGACAGACAAGACAGCACGACCGCGCTTACTTCGGCTGCAATTGCAGCGTATAGCGGGTAGCGGTCGGCAGGAATGGGGTCGGCCGGCCGTGCACCCAATCGTCGTGCCCAGCGCCCCAGAACGGCGACAACGGATGTCCGCTCTGGCCGCCCGGCATGTGCACGATGCCGTCCTGTTCGTGGCCGGGCGACACCACCATGCGTTCGGAGGCGCCGAAGGCCGGGCCTTGCACGCGCGGCATGTCGCGGTCGCCTGGCAGTTGGTCGGGCGGCATACACAGCCAGCGCCTGGCGAGCGCTGGCAATGCCCGCGCGATCGGGTGACAGATGGCAGCAGTATTGCGTTCGCCCCAGCTGCGTTCACTCAAGGGCCTATCCGGCGAGGCGCCATCCTGCGCAGCGAGCTCCGCCTGCGCGTTGCGTGCCGCTTCCGCAAGCAACTGGTCCCAGTTCGCATAGGCCGGCGGCAGCAGATGGGCCGGGCGTTGCTGCAGCAACGGCCAGACGATGCCTTCCAGTTGCGCGCGACGCGGCGGCAGGAAGTCCTTGCCAAGCGCGGCTTTTGCCGGCGCCAGCAGGCCGGCTTCCACTGCATCGATGGTCATGCCGCGAAAGCCGCGCACGATGCGGTAGCTGGCCGAGCGGGTGGAGGCATGCCCGTCCCACTGCCGTGTGGCGGCTTCGATCTGCTGCAAGGCCGGGTCCTGGCTGTGTTCGGCCACGCCGCGCAACAACTGCCACCAGCGCGTGAGCAGCACGGCGCGATCGTCGAGCTGGATGGCGAGCAGATCCAGTTCGTTGAAACGCTGCCTGGCGAACAAGTCGTCGCGGATCTGCTGCGCACGCGCGCCCAGGTCGTAGCCGGCATTGCCGAGCGTGGCCAATTGCTGCGCATCGACGACGCGGCTGTTGGCGGTCCAGAGCCGGTGCGAGGGGGGATCGATCAGCGCAGGGGCGTCGTCGCTGCGCACCGGCCAGGGCAGGCAGCCGGTCGGCGCGGGTGCCGAGGCTGTGGTGGCCGCAGCCGAACGCAATGCCGCGTCCGCGCCCTGCGCCGAGCTGGCCAGTTCGGCGATACCGCTCGGGCCACACCCGGCATTGCGCAGCGGGCGCGCACCGATCAACCGCCAGGCGATGCGCCCGCTGCGATCGGCCAGCAACAGATTCTGTGCCGGAATGCCCGAGCGATCCGCCACGGCAAAGGCGGCCTGCAGATCGGCCGCCGTGCTCATCTGCGCAAAGTCCAGGCGGATCGCGCCGGGCAGCTGCGCGGCCCAGCGCAGTGCCAGCAGGCTGCCATCGGCGTTGTCATGCAGGATCGGTCCCCACGTGCTCTCGCGGACCGCAAAACGCACCGGCGCGGCACCGGCCACGCGAATCGTTTCGACATGGGTGGTAAGCGCTTGCGGATGGCCCGGCATGGCCGGCGGGATCCGTGCAAAGTCGGCGGTGTCGATATAGCTGTTGGTAAAGGCCCAGGCCACATGCCCATTGCTGCCGACCACCACCGCCGGCAAGCCGGGCAGGGTGAAGCCGGTAACATCCACCTTGCCGTCGGGCGCGCCGGTGTCCGGGTAACGCAGACGTGCGCGGAACCAGATGTTGGGCGCGCGCAGGCCCAGGTGCATGTCGTCGGCGACGATGGCGCGGCCGTCGCTGGTGAGGCTGCCGTCCACGGCGAAGTTATTGCTGCCCGGCGTCGGTGGTTCGGCGCCCGCCGTGGCGGCTGGATGCGGCAGGCGGCGCAGGTCCAGTGCGGCGGCGTCGGGCAGCACGGCGTCGCCTTGCGCGGCGCCGAGCAGCGGTGCATCCCAGCTGGAGCCCTGATGGTCGAGCAAGGCCGCCAGCGCCGCTGGCACCACTGCGCGGATGCGTGCGGCTGCCAATTCGGTCTGGTTGTCGTTGTCCTGCAGGTCGGCGTACATCGCCATGCCGGTAAGGATGGAGTCGTCCAGCGTCCACGGCCGCGGCGTCTGCTGCAGCAACAGGTACGGCCACGGGTGCACGCGCAGGGCGGCCAGCCCGGCATTGACGCCCTCGGTATAGGCCTGCAGCGCCGCGCGTTGGCTACCGGCGGCGACATCCAGGCTGGCATGCACGCGGGCGCGCAACCGGTGCACGCGATTGCGCTTGTCCAGGTCCAGCGCCGCGGCGCCGAAGAGCTCGGACAACTCGCCGGCCGGTGCGCGGCGCATCAGGTCCATCTCGAAGTAGCGCTCCTGCGCATGCACATAGCCGAGTGCGCGCATGGCATCGACCTGGCTGGCCGCATCGATGGTGACCACGCCGCGCTGGTCGCGTTGCACGCTGACTGGTGCCGCCAGGCCAGTCAATGCGCTGTAGCCGTCCAGCTGCGGCAGGCTGCCACGCATCAGCAGATACACGGCCAACACCGCCGCCACGATCAACACCACGATTGCCAGCAGCAGCCGGCCCAGCCATTTGCGCATTGTTGTCGAGTCCTTGAGTTCGGTCACAGTGTGGCGGCCGGTCATGACCGTGGCGGGTCTGGCCGCAAGCGCAACTGAAAGTGATTCCGATTAGATCATTGCCCGGCGGGTTAGGGCACCATGCGCGCATTGCGTCGCTGGAGCACATCATGAAAGGCCATCCCGAAGTCGTCGAATACCTCAAACAGCTGCTGCGCGGCGAACTGGCGGCACGCGACCAGTATTTCCTGCACTCGCGCCGTTACGAGGACCAGGGCCTGATGGCGCTGTACGAGCGCATCAACCACGAAATGGAAGAGGAGACCGAGCACGCCGACGCGTTGCTGCGGCGCATCCTGTTCCTGGAAGGCGACCCGGACATGCGGCCGGCCGAGTTTGCGCCCGGCAAGACCGTGGTGGAAATGCTCGAGCGCGATCTGGTTGTGGAATACGAAGTACGCGCCAATCTCGCCGCCGGCATGAAGCTGTGCGAAGAGCACGGCGATTACGTCAGCCGCGACATCCTGCTCAAGCAGCTGCAGGACACCGAGGAAGACCACGCCTGGTGGCTGGAGCAGCAGCTCGGCTTGATCAAGCGGATCGGCCTGGAGCTGTATCAGACCTCGAAGATCGACAAGGGGCATGTCGCCGGCTGAGCCCGGTGACTGGGCGCTGCGCAGCCGCTGAGCTGGCGCAGCGCAGGTTTGCAATCGGCAGATGCCGTGCCGTGCATCGCCATTGCTGCGTAGACTGCGTCAGCTGCTGGCGGTTTGCAGCGATGTTGCTCGGCGCATTTCGCTGTTGTGCGAACCATCATTGCGTGGCGCAACGCCGCGCGCTGCGTTGCTTGCGCAACGCCTGCGTCGCCCGACTGAGGCGTCGGCAGCGATCGCCGATGACAAAGTTCGCCCGCGACAGTCAGTTGTGTCGCAGGCGATAGACACCGGTCGACAGGGCAGTGACGCCATCGGCACGGAAGCGCGGCTCCTGATCGAGGATGTCGCGGCGTTCCAGTTGCTGCACCTGCCATTGCGTGTCGAACAGTGCGTGCACCGCGTCAGCGTCCACCGAAAACGGTGGCCCGGCCTTTTCGGCCTGCGGGTATTCCAGGGTGATCAACAATCCGCGGCATCCGGCAGGCAGCCGCGCGTAAAGGCTGTGCAGATAGCGTTGGCGCAAGCCGGCAGGCAGGGCGATCAATGCGGCGCGGTCGTAGACGGCGTTGCAATCGGCCAGCACGCCTGGGTCCAGTGCAAACGCGTCGCCGCAGATGATTTCGATCGGGCCGGCGATGAAGTGCTCGCCCGCGCGGCTGGTGTGTCGCTGCGGTTGCAGGCCGGCTTCATCGAAGAAGTGCGTCACCGCCAGCGGCGACAGCTCCACGCCGAGCACGCGATGACCTTGTGCGGCCAACCAGTGCAGGTCCAGCGTCTTGCCGCACAACGGCACCAGCACGCGGGCAGCCGTCGGCAATTGCAAGGCCGGCCAATGTTTTTGCAGCAGCGGCATCACCTCGTCCTGATGGAAGCCGGTCTGACCGTTCTGCCAACGCTGCAGCCAGAAATCTGTGTCCATGATGTTGTCTTGTTGGTTTGCGTTGACGAGTGACGTGATGCAGCCAATGGTACTCACACTGCAGATCGAAAGGCACCGCTCAGACCACACCGCACCGCCACTCGACATGCATTGCGCACAACCACGCACGCCGACCATCTCGACCGGTCCTTGCCCGCTCACCGTCGCGGGACCTTACGCGGCATGGATGCCGCGTAAGAGCCTTATCTGTTCGGATTCTGGCAGTTTGG
>NZ_JAJGQM010000015.1 GCF_020784175.1 Xanthomonas campestris pv. asclepiadis | reverse complement strand
CCGTCCCTGGGGGCTCGGTGGCGGCATCTATGCCGCCACACGGTCCCGCAACCGGCGAGGACACCGCACCAGACAGTGTGCGGACTGTTTTACCGAAGACCATGCACACCGACCATCCCGACAGGTCCTTGCCCGCTCAACGTTGCGGGACCTGAAGCGGCATGGATGCCGCGCCTGAGCCTACAAGGACGTACTTGCGGCGTGTCCCGCGACGGTGGGCGGGCAAGGGCCCTGCATCGATCCGCAGATCCGCCGCGGACCCACCTGCCGATGACGCGTCATTGCGCGATGCGCCCGACATTGAACACGACAATATGGCTTGTTCGTGTTTTTGAGGCCCTATCACCCTTGGCTTTTGCGTGACGTGATTGCACACTCGAAGGGCCGTGGTGACGGTCGGCGTTGGGCCGGCCGCGCCGATGCGGCCGGCGGATTCCGGTCGTCGGAGAGCCTTGAATGGCGACGAGTGTGCGTATGCGGAATACCTTGACTTTGTTTTCGTCCAACGACGACGTGTTGTGCCACCGGGTCCGTCTGGTCCTGGCGGCGAAAGGGGTGACCTACGACCTGGTGCCGGTCGACCCGCAAAATCCCCCGGAAGATCTAATCGATCTCAATCCCTATCATTCGGTCCCGACCCTGGTCGAACGCGACCTGGTGCTGTACGCCGCATCGGTGGTCAGCGAATACCTGGACGAGCGCTACCCGCATCCGCCGTTGATGCCGGTCGATCCGCTCTCGCGCGCGCGCCTGCGCCTGGCGATGCTGCGGATCGAGCACGACTGGGTGCCGCAGGTGCAGGCCATCCAGCTCGGCAACAAGACCCAGGCCGAAGCCGGTCGCAAGCGTCTGAAGGAGCTGCTCACCGCGTCGGTGCCGCTGTTCAAGGCCAGCAAGTTCTTCCTCAATCCGGAAATGAGTCTGGCCGATTGCGCGATGGCGCCGATCATCTGGCGACTGGACGCGTTGGAGATCGGCCTGCCCAAGGACGGCAAGGCGATCGAAGATTACGGCAACCGGATCTTCCGCAATCCCGGCTTCATCCGCAGCCTGACCGATCAGGAAAAGAAACTGCGCGACCTGCCGGGCTGATGCGACGGCTGTATGCCAACAGACCGACGCCCCGTCGCGCAGCCGCCGCTGCGGGCCGTGTGCGGGTAAAATGACGTCATGAGCGAAGATTTCCCCCGCATGACCAGCCACCGCCCGTACCTGCTGCGGGCCTTGGTCGAATGGATCAACGACAACGGCATGACCCCGCACGTCCTGGTGGACGCCGGGCTGCCCGGTGTGCAGGTGCCTGCCAGTGCCGTCAAGGACGGCCGCGTGGTGCTGAACATCGCCGAGCGCGCCGTGGTCGGGCTGCAGGTCGACAACGAAAGCGTGCAGTTCACCGCGCGCTTTGGCGGCGTCAGTTATCCGGTGATGGTACCGATGGCCGCGGTCCTGGCGGTGTATGCACGCGAGACCGGGCAGGGCATGGCCTTGCCGGACGACATCCCCGGTACCAGCACCGAACCGCCCGATCCGGGTGCACCGCCGCCAAGCGCGCCCACGCCGGACGAGCCGCCGAGTGCCGGCAAGCGTCCGCATCTGCGCGTGGTCAAGTAGCTGGACTGACGGACGCGCACCGCGCGTTCGTCCGGTGTCGCGGCATGCGCGTCCCGCGTGCACTGCAGCCGCATGATTCCACCGCAAGACGCAGTTGCATTTACCGCATCGGCCTTGTGGATCCGTTGCAGGATGCTTGCCTTCGGGCGCTGCATGCAGGTCAGGTGTCTGCACGCAGGACAGGTTCCTGCATGCGTGCACGTAGACCGAATCGCGGTCAGTTCAGGCGCTGATGATCCGGGCTCAGCGGTGTCACCGTGGCCACTTGTGGTCCGGTAAAGGCGATCAGCTGATCGCCGCGCAGCACCAGGCGGCCGCTGTGCCGGTCGATGCCATCGTGCGAATACTCGAACCGGAATGTCCGCTCGAAGCCCAGCCAGCCATTGGGCTTGCGGCAGATGCGGATATTGGTGGAATGCACGCTCTGGTCCAGCCATTGCACATCGGCTGCGCGACAGGCATTGCGGCCGAGGATGTCGGCACGTTCGGCTGCGGCACGCGAGGAGTTCCAGAACGCGTACAGCGCGGCGCCGGCAATCATGAAGAGGATAAGGCTGGGCATGGGCGTCAATGTGCCATGGCACGCGCCCGCTCGACAATCGTCGCGCCGGGCCGCGGCGTTGCGTTGGCGGCTGGCGAGGTCGCGCGCCGGTCGTCATTCGATTTAACCATTCACCGCCATTCCCGCGGTCGGCTTGTGCGGGGCGTAGCGCAACCCCATCCATTGAACTTCCGCCTCTGTTGAATCCACGCGCCGCTTGCCCTGGCTTGGCAACACGGCCTGCGGCATCGCCTATGCATCCTGTCCTGCAGCAGTTCCATCCTGTCGTGGCTGCGTGGTTCGCGCAGACCTTCGCTGCGCCCACGCCGGCGCAGATTGCCGCGTGGCCGGCGATCCAGGCCGGGCGCCACACGCTGGTGGCCGCGCCGACCGGCTCGGGCAAGACGCTGACGGCGTTCTTCGCGGCGATCGATGCATTGATCCGCGATGGCCTGGCCAATGGCGGCGCGTTGCCGGACGAAACCCGCGTGGCCTACGTCTCGCCGCTGAAGGCGCTGTCCAACGACATCCACCTCAATCTGGATGCGCCGTTACAGGGCATCCGCACGGCCCTGGTGGCGAGCGGTCTGCCGGACGTGGCGGTGCGCACGGCTGTGCGTACCGGCGACACCCCGCAGCGTGAGCGGGCACAGGCGCGCCGCACGCCGCCGCATATCCTGGTGACCACGCCGGAGTCCCTGTACGTGCTGTTGGGCTCTGCCTCCGGACGCAACGCGCTGCGGCATGTGCGCACCGTCATTGTCGATGAAATCCATGCGGTGGCGGCGGACAAACGCGGCAGTCACCTGACCCTGACGCTGGAGCGATTGCAGCGGCTGGCCGAGCGCCCGATCACCCGCATTGGCTTATCCGCGACGCAGAAGCCGATCGAGACCGTGGCGCAGTTCCTGGTCGGCGCGGGCGATGCCGGCCAGCCGCCGCCGCAGTGCGAGATCGTGGATATCGGCTATACCCGCAGCCGTGATCTGGCGCTGGCCCTGCCGCCGACGCCGCTGAGCGTGGTGATGTCCAACGATCAGTGGCTGCAGGTGTATGCCGATGTCGCCAGGCTTGCGCAGCAGCATCGAACCACGCTGGTGTTCGTCAACACCCGACGCATGGCCGAGCGCGCTGCGCGCCATCTTGGCGATCTGCTCGGCAAGCAGCGCGTCGCCGCGCACCACGGCAGCCTGTCGCGCGAGACGCGTCTGCTGGCCGAGCAGCGACTCAAGGCCGGCGACCTTACCGTGCTGGTGGCCACCGCATCGCTGGAACTCGGCCTGGATATTGGCGATGTGGATCTGGTCTGCCAGCTCGGGTCGCCGCGTTCGATCGCCACCTTCCTGCAGCGTGCCGGACGTTCCGGGCATGCGGTCGGCGGCACGCCGAAGGCGCGCCTGTTTCCGCAGACCCGCGACGAGCTGGTCGAATGCGCCGCGCTGCTGGACAGCGTGCGCCGCGGTGAGCTGGACGCCTTGCGCATTCCGCTGGCGCCGATCGATGTGCTCGCACAACAGATCGTGGCCGAGGCCGCGTGCGAGGACTGGGACGAAGATGCGTTGTTCGCCTTGGTGCGCCGCGCCTGGCCGTTCGCGCAGCTGAGCCGTGCGAGCTTCGATGGCGTGGTGCGCATGTTGTGCGACGGCTTCAGCACACGGCTCGGGCCGCGTGCGGGCTACCTGCATCGTGATGCGGTGCATCGGCGCCTGCATGCGCGGCGTGGCGCACGCATGACCGCGCTGACCTCCGGCGGCACCATTCCCGAAACCGGCGACTACAGCGTGGTGCTGGAGCCGCAGGCTGAAAAGATCGGCACGGTGAACGAGGATTTTGCGGTCGAAAGCCTTACCGGCGACGTGTTCCAGCTTGGCAATGCCAGCTACCGCATCCTGCGCGTGGATGCCGGGCGCGTGCGCGTGGAAGATGCCAAGGGCGCGCCACCGAATATCCCGTTCTGGCTGGGCGAGGCGCCCGGGCGCAGCGACGAATTGTCGGCGGCGGTGTCACGTCTGCGCGGCGAGATTGCGCTGCGGCTGGAGAGCCCGCCACATCAGGCGGCCTGCGACTGGCTGCACACCGTGCTGGATCTCTCGGTGGAAGCGGCACGCCAGCTGGTCGACTATCTCGCCCATGCCTGCACGGCCCTGGGCGCGATGCCGACCCAGCAGTGTCTGGTCATGGAACGCTTCTTCGATGCCAGTGGCGGCACCCAGCTGGTGATCCACTCGCCGTACGGCAGCCGCATCAATCGTGCCTGGGGACTGGCGTTGCGCAAGCGCTTCTGCCGCACCTTCAACTTCGAACTGCAGGCCGCCGCGACCGAGGATGCGATCGTGTTGTCGCTGTCCACCAGCCACAGTTTTGCGCTGGAGGAGGTGGCCCGCTACCTGCATTCGTCGTCGGCCGAGCATGTGTTGATCCAGGCGCTGCTGGATGCGCCGCTGTTCGGCGTGCGCTGGCGCTGGAATGCGACCAATGCGATGGCGCTGCTGCGCTTTGCCGGTGGCAACAAGGTCGCGCCGCAACTGCAACGGATGAAGTCGGAGGATCTGCTGGCGACCGTGTTCCCCGATCAGGTCGCCTGCGCGGAGAATCTGGTCGGCGAGCGCGAGGTGCCGGATCATCCGTTGGTGGCGCAGACGCTAGAAGACTGCCTGCATCAGTCCATGGATAGCGAGGGCTGGTTGCAGGTGCTGCGCGGGCTGGAGTCGGGGGCGATCACGCTGGTGGCGCGCGATCTGGCGGCACCGTCGCCGCTGGCGGCCGAAGCCTTGAATGCGCGGCCGTACGCGTTCCTGGACGACGCACCGCTGGAGGAGCGCCGCACCCAGGCCGTGCAGAGCCGTCGCTACACGCCGCAGAGCAGCGACGACCTGGGGCAGCTCGATCCCGAGGCCATCGCCTCGGTGCGCGAACAGGCCTGGCCGCAGCCGCGCGATGCCGAAGAAATGCACGAAGCATTGGTTGGGCTCGGCGTGCTTCCGGTCGATGAAGCGGACGATGCGCCCTGGCACGCCTGGCTGGCTGCACTTGCAGGCGATGGGCGCGCCAGCTGTCTTGCGCTCGATGGGGTGCCCGCGCTGTGGATCAGTGCCGAGCGCGTCGACTGGTTTGTGCCGCTGTATCCGCACGCCGTTGTCCAACCGCCGCTACAGGCGCCGGCAGATTGCCGCGTTGCCGATTGGCAGCGCGACTGGGCCGTGCGCGAGCTGCTGCGCGGGCGCCTGTCTGCGGTCGGCCCGGCGCAGGTGCCGGCCCTGGCGGGCGCATTGCGCCTGCCCGAGTCCGAGATCGTGCTCGCCCTGGCTGCGCTGCAGCGCGAGGGCTATGTCATGGCTGGCCACTTCAGCCCACAGGCACAGTCGGAAGAATGGTGCGAACGTCATCTGCTGGCGCGCATCCACCGCTATACCTTGGGGCGGTTGCGCCGCGAGATCGAGCCGGTGGCGCAACGCGATTACGCGCGGTTCCTGTTCGAGTGGCAGCACGTCGACGCCGCCAGCCGGGTGGCAGGGCCGGACGCATTGGCCGGCGTGGTCGGGCAGCTGGAAGGCTTCGAGGCCCCCGCCGTGCTATGGGAGAGCGAGCTGCTGCCGGCACGCGTGCGCGACTATCAACCGGCCTGGCTGGACGAGCTGTGCACCGCCGGGCGCACCGTGTGGGCGCGGCTGCGGCTCGGCGGTGGCCGTAGCGGTGCCGCGCTGCGCAGCACGCCGATCGTGTTGTTGCCGCGCCGCGAGGCGCAACGCTGGAGCGGCCTGGCACGCGAGGCCGACGATGCGCCACTGGGCTCGCGCGCGCAACGGGTGGTGGAGGTCCTGCAGCAGCAAGGCGCCTTGTTCTTCGACGAGATTGCCGATGCGGCCCGGCTGATGAGCACCGAGCTGGAAGATGCCCTGAGCGAACTGGTGATGCGCGGGCGTGCGCATTGCGACAGTTATGCCGGGCTGCGCGCGCTGCTGGTGCCGGCGTCCAAGCGGCCCTCGGCGCTGTCGCGCCACCGGCGCCGCGCCAGTGCCCTGGGCATTCGCGATGCCGGGCGCTGGGCGCCGGTGCGCGCGCTGCCGGAGCTACCGCTGGCCGAAGCCGGCGAGCGCCATCAGGACATGCTCGAACATGTGGCGCGCACCTTGTTGCGGCGCTATGGCGTCGTCTGTTGGCGGCTGCTGGAGCGTGAGGCGGCATGGTTGCCGCCGTGGCGCGAGTTGCTGCGCATGTATCAACGCCTGGAAGCGCGTGGCGAAATCCGTGGCGGGCGTTTCATCGCCGGGCTGTCCGGCGAGCAGTTCGCCTTGCCGGATGCAATCGCGGCGCTGCGCCGCGTGCGTGCGCAAGCCTTGGCGCAACACTGGGTATGCGTGAGTGCGAGTGACCCGAGCAATCTGTTGGGCAGCGTCCTGCCGGGCGAGCGCGTCGCGCGCGTGCCGGGCAATCGTGTGGCGTCCCTCGATGGCCTGCCAATGGCGGTGTGGGTGGCAGATCGCTTCCAGCCGCTGCAGGAACTGAGCGACGAACAGGCCGAGCAGGCCCTGCGCCTGCTGCAGCGTGGGCCGGGCGCCGCCGAGCAGACGCCGATGGAGCAGTGGCTGGCTCAGTCGCCTGGCAGCACTGCGCGCGCGCCAGTCGTCCGCGGCAGCGGACGCGACAGATAACGGCTATCGGGCACCACCCAGCGCCACGGCGCATCCCTCGCCTTGCGGATGCCGATGCGCGGCGTTGCCAGCGGCTCGGACGGCGGCGGCAGGCCGTCATCCTCGATCCATAGGCGTGCGCTGGCGTCGGTCAGATCCAGCCCGTTGTCCGTCGCGTTCACACCGAATGCCTGGGCCAGGCGACCGGGGCCGGTGGTCAAGGTCTTGAGCGGGGCGGCGCTGCGCGCGGCCTGCATCGCGGCGATTCCGGCCAGCGGCTCGAGCGCGCGGATCAGCACCGCATGCCCGGGCGCACCGCCGCACACCGCGTTGATCGCCCAATGCATGCCGTAGATGAAATACACATACAGATGCCCGGGCGCGCCGAACATCACCTGCGTACGTGGGGTCATGCCGCGAAACGAATGCGCGGCCGGATCTTCGCTGCCGCGATACGCCTCGACCTCGGTGATGCGGCCGCGGCGCCCGTCTGCGCTGACCAATACCTTGTTGAGCAATCGCGGCGCGACCTGGCGGGCATCGTGCGCGTAGAAGCTGCGTGGGAGTGGTTGTGGCGACATGCGCCAAGCCTAACCGCGCAATCGTGATGTCCCTGCGGACTGTCCCGGACAAGGTACGAATCCGGGGTAGGAATTTTCCGAATGCCGGGCCTTGCTAGCGCATGACCGGTCACAAAAGCACATATCCAAGGACGTGAATGCGCATTCAGCTGCGGTTTTCATCTCAAGCGCGTTTTGACGTCGCCGATAGCCATTAGCGATTGGTTAGACAAGCCGCACACAGTGAGCGGCACCCGCACCAGGCCACCGGGCGACCCTGCAACGCAGGTCGCGCATGCACCACCTTCAAGAGAACTCCCCAATGTTAGGCAACTTCAGAATCGGAACCAGGCTGATCGTGGCGTTCCTGATCGTCTCGGCGATCGGCGCATGCATCGGCTGGGTGGGTTATTCCAACTCCGGTCGGATCAGCGACCTGTCGACCTCGCTGTATCAGCGCGAACTGCTTGGCCTGTCGAACGTGAAAGAGGCCAATATCAACCTGATCTACGCCGGTCGCGCACGCGCCAACCTGTTGTTGGCCAGCAGCGCCGAAGAGCGTCAGTCGCACGTGCAGAACATCGATAAGTACACCGCCAAGGTGGTCGACTACATGACACGCGCGCGGCCCAGTTTCCAGACCGAGGAAGGCAGGAACAAGCTGGCGCAGTTCGACCGCGCCTGGCAGAAATACCTGGAAGAGCGCGGTCGCTTCATCGACGCCGCCAACCGCGAAGCCTTGCGCGACGCCAACCCGGAACTGGCCGAGCTGTCGCGTGCGGTGCGTGCCAGCTCGGATGAGGTCGATACCTTGATGACCGATCTGAGCGGCCTGCGCGAGCGCAGCGCCGCCTCGGCCAATGCCGAAGCCGGCAGCATCCACGCGCGTAGCTCGAAGCTGCTGATGGCCATCATCTGCGGCGGCGTGCTGCTCGGCGCGGTTCTCGGCGTGGTGATCAGCCGCAGCGTCACCGGCCCGATCCGCCGCGCAGTCGCGGTGGCCAACGGGCTGTCAGAAGGCGACCTGACCATGCGCATCGACGTGCATGGCCGCGACGAAACCGCGCAGCTGCTCGAAGCGATGCGCACGATGGTGCAGAAGCTGTCGCAGGTGGTCGGCGAGGTCAACACCAGTGCCGAAACCCTGGCCAGCGCGTCGGAAGAAGTCAGCGCTACCGCGCAGTCGTTGTCGCAGGCCGCCAGCGAACAGGCCGCCGGTGTGGAGGAAACCAGCGCCTCGCTGGAACAGATGACCGCATCGATCAGCCAGAACACCGAAAACGCCCGCATCACCGATGGCATGGCCACGCAGGCCGCCAAGGAGACCATCGAAGGCGGCGAAGCGGTGGTCGCCACTACCCAGGCGATGAAGCAGATCGCGCAGAAGATCGGCATCATCGACGACATCGCGTATCAGACCAATCTGCTCGCGCTCAATGCAGCGATCGAAGCGGCGCGCGCCGGCGAACATGGCAAGGGCTTTGCCGTGGTGGCCGCCGAGGTGTGCAAGCTGGCCGAACGCAGCCAGGTGGCCGCGCAGGAGATCGGCGAGGTGGCCAGTTCCAGCGTCGAACTGGCCGATCGCGCCGGCCGTCTGCTCGACACCATCGTGCCCAGCATCAAGCGCACCTCGGACCTGGTGCAGGAGATTTCTGCGGCGTCCGAAGAGCAGTCCTCCGGCGTCAGCCAGATCAATTCGGCGGTGGTGCAGCTGAGCCAGACCACCCAGCAGAACGCCAGTGCATCGGAAGAACTGGCCGCCACTGCCGAGGAAATGAGCGCGCAGGCCGAGCAGCTGCAGCAGAGCATGGCGTTCTTCCGCCTGGGGGGGCAGGGGCCTGCTAGCACGCCGCCCAAGCGCGGCACGGTGGCTGCCGCACGCCCGGCACGTGTGCCCGGTACGCGCGGCTGGCGCAGCACCGCGGCACCGGCCTATGCGATGTCCGAGGGCCCGGACGAAGGTCAATTCGCCCGCTTCTGAGAGACCGATCGATGACTGCACAGACCCCCGATGTGATGCCTGGCGACGCCGATGCGGCGGCCCAGTACCTGACCTTCCAATTGGATGGCGAAACCTTCGCGATCAGCATTCTTGGCATTCGCGAAATCATCCAGTACCGCGCACCCACGCCGGTGCCGTCGATGCCGGCCTGCGTGCGCGGGGTGATCAATCTGCGCGGTGCGGTGGTGCCGGTGGTGGATCTGCAGTCGCGGCTGGGGCGTGCCGACAGCGCGATCAGTAAACGCAGCTGCATCGTGATCCTGGCCACCGAACAGGCGCAGGGGCCGCAGGTGATCGGGGTGCTGGTCGATGCGGTCAACGCGGTGATCGAACTGGCCGATCAGGACATCGAAGCGGCGCCCTCATTCGGCACGCATATCCGCCGCGACCTGCTGCGCGGCATGGGCAAGGTGGGCGAGCGTTTCGTGGTGCTATTGGAGATGGAGCAGGTGCTGCAGGTGGACGAAATTGCCGGCAACACTGATGCCTTGGCAGCCTGAGCCTGGCCTTGCGCAGCTGACGACGCGACTGCGGACTCGCCTGGTGGCTGTTCGCTACGCTTGATTAGCCACCAAGCGCGCGCGGATATGTGCGCAACGTGTTCGGAACCGCAACGACTGCAGCCGGACACAGGCATTGACCACTCCTCCCGAGGCTGCATGGCCGTATCGAGCAGCGCCCTGGTCATCGACCTCGTCAGACCTGGGCATGGTCTGCCACTCAGTCCTGCCGATGCCAGCCATCGAAGCGCTGCACGCGGTTGCGTCCATTGCCGATCGCGCCCTGCAGGGCGTGCCGCGCGCGCGCCAGCAAGGCATTGCTGTCGAGCGAGGCACCGGCTGCCACCTCGACCAGCCCTGCGCTGATCGTCAGTGCGCCGGCTGGCCAGCTGGCCGTTTCGATCGCCTTGCGCACAGACTCGATCAGCTCCATGGCCTCGGTCGCCGCTGTCTCCGGCAATGCGACACAGAGCTGATCGCGGCTCAACCGCGCCACCGTGGCGGTCTCCGGCAGCTGCGCTTCGATCATCCTGGCAGCCTGGACCAGCGTAGCGTCCGCTGCCGCTCCACCAGCCTGCAACTTCAGCCGCTTGAAGCCATCCAGGTCGAGCAGCGCCAGCGCAAGCGACGGCGTCGCGGCGGTGGCCGAGCTCTGTGCCAGTGTCTGCAGCGCATGTTCCAGGCCGGCGCGGTTCCACACGCCGGTGAGGTCATCGCGCAGCCCATCCAGCTCGACCAGTCTGGCCGCACGCCGCAACTCGATGGTGTCGACGACCTGCCTCGCCAGCGCCTGCAGTGCGTCGCGCTCGGCGACCGACAGGCGCCGGGGCGTGCGATCCAGCACGCACAGCGTGCCCAGCGCGATCCCGTCGGAGGTCAGCAGCGGGGCGCCGGCATAGAAGCGTATCTGCGGCTCGCCGGTAACCAGCGCATTCCCCACGAAGCGCGCATCCAGCTGGGTATCGCCCACTTCCATCACTTGATCCGGTTCGAGGATCGCGTGCGCGCAGAACGAGAGTTCGCGCGGGGTTTCACTCGGCGCCATGCCCAGCTTCGACTTGAACCACTGGCGCTGCGTGTCGATCAGCGAAATCAGTGCCATCGGCGTACGGCAGACCGCCGCCGCGATCGAGGTGAAGGCGTCGTAGACCGGCTCCGGGGCGGTGTCCAGCAACTGGTAGTCCTGCAGTGCAGCCAGGCGTTCGTCTTCGTTGGCCGGCATCTGCGCCGCAACGGCGGCATCGCCTGTCAACAGCGTCGCGTGGAAGAGTTGCAGCGCGGACGCGTCAGGAATCTGCATACGAAGACCACCGGAGCAAGGCGCCGTCAGGCGATGAAGGTGTGCATGTGGCGAGGGTGTGTCGCAGCCCATTGCACGCGTTGGTTGGCGCAGACCTCATCCACCCCAGCGGATGATATCCGTTGCCGATCTTGCCACATCGGGCAAGGCGGGGCAGCGCCGGCGATGTCACGCTGATGCGCTGCAAAACCGTCCTGCTCGGCAGGTCATTCGCCCTGGCCGGCGTTGCCCTTGGGGCGGCGGGTCTGTTCGTCATGGATCTGCATGTCTTTCTGTCCAGGACGCTGCTTGGCGGCCTCATCCTGTTTGCGATCCTGCTGGCTTTCTGAAACCCCGTGCTGTTTGTCGGCGGCCTTGTCGGGCTGGCTCTGCTTGTTGCTCATGGCTTTGCGTCCGGCGTGATGATGAAACGGACGTTAGCGCGCACGATGTGATCCTGGCGACATGGCCGTGACTGGCACGGGTTGCAGCGCGCCGACGCGCTCCCCCACGCAGGCGCCGCAAACGGAAAAGCCCCGGAAACAGGTGATTTCCGAGGCCTTTACGATGGATGCAATGGTGGAGCGGAAGGGGATCGAACCCTCGACCTTCGCGATGCGAACGCGACGCTCTCCCAGCTGAGCTACCGCCCCACGTGCCTGGATTCTAACCACATGTCGCGCGATTCGCCAATCACAGGCCGGCAGCCTGGATCGCTGCCCGGGGGCGCGATCCTGCGGCAATCACTCGCGGATCAGCGGGAACTTGAGGTCCGGATTCTTGGCCTTCCATTCCTTGTACGACACCGAGCCTTCCCAGGCAGCGAAGGCCTTGGGCGTGCGGCCGCGGCCGGACCAGGTCTCGCCGGTGTGCGGCAGTTCGTACTTCGGCTTGACTTCGCTGCGGCCGCTCTTGACCACTTCCTTGCGGGCAGTGGTGGTGCCCAGGTAAGCGGCAATATCGTTGCGCTGCTTGGTGTTGAAGTGGCCGGCAAACTGTTCCAGCAGCGACACGATGGTGGCATGCGCGGAGGATGCCTCGCTCGCGCGCTCGGTCTTTTCCTGTTCTTCCAGCTTCTGCAGTTCGTCCAGCAGCTTGGCTTTGGCTTGTGCGATGGAATCCAGTTTGGAAGTGGTATTGCTCACAGAGGTATAGCCTCGGAATAAGTGGTGGAGACGTTGCCCGATGGGCACGCGTCATTATGGCATGTGGCCCGGGGGTGGCCGTTGCGTGTGCGTGTGCCTGCACATGACGTGACCAGGCCTTTCACAGGGTCTGGTCGCGCGTTCGCAGTGTCCTGGCGAGGTCGCCGGACATGCTTGCGCAAGCTGCGACCCCCGGCCGTAACGATACAGCAGCAGGCCAGGCGGGATGACACATCCGTGCAACGTTGACCGGACGCTGACCGCTTCATGGCCAACCACGTCCCGATGGACTGCGCCAATTCCGACGGCGCGCTGTCCAGTGGCAGATGCGGCGATGGACGAGGATGCTGGCCGAATCTCTGGCCTGATCCACCGCCGGCGCTGTGGGGACGCAGCTGGCGAACGGCCGCCTGCGCCTTGCCCGCATCGCCACCGGCGCATGGATGCATGGTCTGTCGACCACTGCGTCACATCACTGCGCTGCAGCGTCTTCCAGTAGCGGCGTCAGCTGCGCTTCCAGGGCGTCGCGGCGCCATTGCCCCAGTGGCGCGGGCCAGCTGCGTTGCTCGATCAGGGTTTCCAGGTGCCGGCGCGAGGCCAGGATGCCGTCGGGCAATCCCAGCTCGCGGCTGCGCTGGGCCACTGCATCCTGCAGGCGCTTGAGCACGGCCTTGTTGCCGTCGGTGGCGGCCTGCGCCAGCGGCGCATGGTCCTCGTCGGGCAGCGGCGTGTTGAGCGCTTCCCACACGGCGGCGGCGAGCTTGCGCGGCGCCTTGGGGAACTTGTCGAACTGGCGCAGCAAGGCGTCCAGATCGGCCGGCGGAAACCGCGCCAGCTGGCTGGCCAGTTCGTTGTCCAGGATCCAGCTGCGCGGGCGATCGCTCTGACGCGCCTGCAGGTCGCGCCAGCGCAGCAGGCGCAACAGGCGACGCTGCGCCGCAGGCTCCAGGAACTGCGCGGTGCGCAGGCTCACATGTGGCCAGCGCTCGCCGTCGTCGTGCTCCACCGTGGCGAGCAGGCGCTCGGCGTCTTCGGCTAGCCAGCCCAGGCGCTCCTGCTCGGTCAGGCGACGGGTGAGTTCGTCGTGGATGGCAAACAGGTAACGCACATCGTCGGCGGCGTATTCCAGCTGCGCCGGCGACAGCGGGCGGCGCATCCAGTCCGAGCGGGTCTCGCCCTTGCTCAGCAAGGTGCCGGTCACTTCCTGCACCAGTTTCTGATAGCCCATGCCGCCGCCCACACCCGCCAGCGCGGCGGCGATCTGGGTGTCGAACAATGGCCGCGGCAACACCCCGCACGCACACTTGAAGGTGACCAGGTCCTCGCTGGCGCTATGCATCACCTTGACGATGTCGGTGGCGGTCAACCATTCCCTGAGCGCCTCGTTCATGCCCGGGATCAGCGGGTCGATCAACAGGATCTCCTCGCCGATGGCCATCTGCACCAGCGCCAGTTGCGGCCAGTAGGTGCGTTCGCGAATGAATTCGGTATCCAGGCCAATGCGGGACGGACGCGATGCCTGCAGGCGTTCGCTCAGCTCGGAGGGGTGGGTGATCCAATGGGGCACGTGATTTCCGTCGACAGCGAGGGTTTGCGCAGAACGCGCAGAATAGCCTAACGTCGCGATCGCCTGTCGTGCGGCAGAGCACTGGAAGGAGCAGGTGGTGGGTGAGTGCGGTAACCGGATCGCAGCATGGGCATTGCTCGCGCTAGGCGTGTGCGCCTGTTCGCGGACACCGACGCCAGCGCCTGCCGCTGCGCCGCAACCTGCCGCCGCCGCGCCGTCGAGCCAGCCGAATGTGTCCATCGGTGGCGAAGAATCCGCCGAGACCGTGGCGCAATGGCAGCCACCGCCGGTGGACCTGGGTGACGAGACGCTGGCGCAGGCGCGCAAGCGCGCCGACCAGGCATTGCAGGACGACCGGCTGTATCGCAATGCGGACGACGCGATTCCGCTGTACCTGGCGATCCAGCAGCGCGCCGGCGGCAAGGACGCGGCCAGCCGTCGCGGGCTGGAACAGGCGCGGCGTCGACTGATCGAACGGGGCGAAGCGCTGATCGAGCAGACCGACCGCCAGGACAGTGCACTGGAACAGGCGCGTGAGCTGGCCATCGTGGCGCTGGCGCTCGCTCCGCAGGATCCTAAGGTGCGTACGCTGCAACGCGAGGTGGAAACCGCGCAGCGGGTGCTGAGCTTCAACCGTGCCGGCGAGGAGGATCTGCGCGGCGGCCGCCTGGGCGAGGACGGCAACGGTGCGCTGGTGAACTTTCGCGATGCGGCACAGTTGGATCCGGACAACCCGCGCACGCGCCAGGGGTTGGCTGCGGTGGAAAGCGGCCTGCTGGCGCGCGCCGAACAGGCCGCCGAGGCGAGCGACTTCATCGGCGCACGCTACTGGTTGCAGATGGCCGGGCAGGTGCGCGAGCGCGCACCGACCATTGCCGACGCACGCGCACGCATCGAGCGCATGCGCCGTGCCCAGATCGCCGCCTTGCACGACGCCGGCCTGCACGATCTGACCTCGCCGCGCGGCCTCAAGGCGGCCGGCGAAACACTGGCCGAGGTGCTGCGCATCGCCGATCCTGGCGATGCGGTGGCCGGCGATCTGCGCCGTCGGCTGGAATTGGCCACCCATTACGGCAGCTTCCGCCCCGGGCAGGTGTTCACCGATGGGCTCAAGGTCGGCGGGCGCGGTCCGCAGATGATCGTGGTGCCGCATGGCGCGTTCCAGATGGGCGCAGGCGATGCCGAGCCCGGCGCCTCCGACAACGAGCGGCCGTCGCATTACGTGCGCTTCTCGCGCGGCTTTGCGTTGTCGATCACCGAAGTGACGGTCGCCGAGTTCCGCCAGTTCGTCGAGGCGACCGGCGCCCGCCCGCGCGCCACCCGGCGTGGGCATTCGGTGGTGTACGACGAGCGCAGCGGCAACTTCATCCGCCGCAGCGGGGTGGATTGGCAGTCCGACTACAACGGTGCGCAGGCCGCGCCCAACAGCCCGGTGATGCACGTCAGCATCCGCGATGCCGAAGCCTATGCGAGCTGGCTGTCGGAACAGACCGGCCGCCACTACCACGTGCCCAGCGAGGCCGAGTTCGAATACGCGGTACGCGCCGGCACCACCGGGCGCTATCCCTGGGGCAATGCCGGCTCGCCGCCGCTGGATGCGGGCAACTTCACCGGCGGCAACGATGTCTCGCGCAGCGGCCGGCACTGGAACAATGGCTTCGTTGGCTACGGCGATGGATTCTGGGGCCCGGCACCGGTCGGTAGCTTCCGCGCCAACGCCTGGGGGCTGCACGACATGGGCGGTAACCTGAGCGAGTGGGTGGCCGACTGCTGGCATGCCAGCTACCGCCGCGCGCCGGCCGACGGTGCCGCGTGGTTCAACCCCGGCTGCCGGCAGCGCATGATCCGCGGCGGCAGCTGGGCCAATTCACCGCAGCAGACGCGTGCGGCCTGGCGGCAGTCGCAGGACTCGGACAGCACCAGCGCACGGATCGGCTTCCGCCTGGCGCGCGGCATCTAGAACGCAGGGAAAAGTCGGCGCGCATGCGCGATTCACTGCCGCATTGATATCGATCGCTGATCGCCAGGCTGTCCGTGGGTCATGCCCGCTTCTTGGTGGCGCGTCATTGACGATGACTTGACCGATGTTCCACGTTGATGCGGCCACAAGACGCGAGCGCGCAGGCTTAACCGCAGCGAACACTGCCCGCGATCGTGGCGGAACCGGTCGCCCTGGTCGCGGTCCAAGCGCCAGCGCTTGCGAGGATTGCGGTGATGGGCTGGGGAATCAAACTGTTTCGTTGGGTCGTCGCACTACTGCTGATCGGTGGCAGCGGCTACGCCGTGGCGCGTCATCTGCAGGACGGAAACACCGCCGGGCATTACCGCTCGGTGGAGGTCCTGCGTCCGGAAGGCACGCCGAAAGCCATGGTGGTGCTGTTGCCCGACAGCGGCGATGTGCAAGACGGCCAGCGGCTTGCCGAGATGTTGAGCAACGATGGTGCGCTGGTCGCGGTGGTCGACACCGCCAGCTATCGCGAACGCGTGCGCGCGCATCATGCGGCCTGCAGCTCCCTGGCCGACGATGCCGAACGATTGGGCAAGAAGTTGCTGCGCGCCGAGCATGTGGACGCGTTCCTGCCGCCGGTACTGGTGGGGCAGGGTGATGGCGCGGTGCTGGCACGGCAGGCGCTGGCCTCGGCCGCGCCCGACGTGCTGGGTGGCGCGGTTGTCGCCGATGGCGGCCTGGCCTGCGCACGCGACATGCCCGATGCCAACCAGGGCTTCCTCGACGATCTGGTCGATGCTGCCAGCCCCACGCAGATCGCTGCCGCCACCCGCGGCCATTTCCTCACGGCCCAGGCGCACGGTGTGGGCGATCTGCCGCTGGTCGAACTGCATGCGCCCGGCAGCGACCGCATGGTGGTGATGCTGTCCGGCGACGGCGGCTGGCGCGAACTGGATAAGGGCATTGCCGCGCAATTGCAGCAGGGCGTGTCGGTGGTGGGCTGGAACAGCCTGCGCTACTTCTGGGCCAGCCGCACGCCGCAGCAGGTCGGGGCGGACCTGGATCGGGTGATTGCGACCTATCAGCAGCGTTGGCATATCCACCACGTCGCGCTGGTGGGCTACTCGTTCGGCGCCGATGTGCTGCCGTTTGCCTATCCCGAGCTGTCGCCGCAGCAGCGCGCATCGGTGCAGTTTGTCAGCCTGCTCGGCCTTGCCCATCAAGCCGATTTCAAGGTGCGTGTCGGTGGCTGGCTGGGCTGGCACAACGATGCCGAGCGGGATGTGGAACCGGCGATCCAGTCGCTGGATGCGCATCGCCTGCAATGCATCTACGGCGATCAGGAAAAGGACACGCTGTGCCCGGAGTTGCGCGCGCGTGGCGTGCAGGTGCTGGCGCGTCCGGGCGGGCATCACTTCGACCATGATCCGGTGGTGCTGGCCGGGCTGCTGATGCAGGGCTGGCAGCAGGCGGCGCAGACGCCCGGTCACGGTTAGCGCGCGCGTGATGTCTTGCCTGATGTCAGGCGTCGCCCGGCTCGACCCGCACCGCGATGCTGCCATCGGCCAGCTGCGCACGCAGGCGCTCGCCGGCGCTGACCTCGGCGGCGCTGCGCACCACGCTGCCATCGGCGGGGCGGGTCACGATGGCGTAGCCACGCGCGACGGTGGCGAGCGGGCTGACCGCTTCCAGCGAGCGTGCCAGGCTGCGTAGCCGCAGCTGGTCGTGCTGCAGGCGCCGCTGCATCGCTGCCTGCGGATGCAGTGCACGCAGCCGTTGCTGCAGCGTGGCCAGGTCGCGTTGCGGGTTGTGCGCCTGCAGGCGCGCCTGCGACCGTTGCACACGCGCCTGCAGGCGCTCCAGCGCCTGGGTCAGGCGCGCGCGCAGCTGGCGTCCGGCATCCTGCTGGCGGCGTTGCAGCAGCTGCAGCCGCGCCTGCGGACTGTGGGCACGCAGGCGCAAGGCGAGCCGGTCGGCGCGCTGCATCGCGGTGGCCAGCGCATGCTGCTGCAGCTGGGCCATGCGCGCATGCGCGCGACGCACGCGCGCAACCAGCTCGCGCTGATCGGGCACCAGCAGTTCGGCCGCCACCGACGGCGTGGGTGCACGCACGTCGGCCACGAAATCGCTGAGGCTGAAGTCGGTCTCGTGCCCGACCGCCGACACCACCGGCGTGCGCGCGGTGGCGATCGCGCGGGCCAGGCGTTCCTCGTTGAAGGCCCACAGGTCTTCCAGCGAGCCGCCACCACGGGTGATCAGAATGACGTCGTAGCGCCCGGACGCATCGGCGCGCTGCAGCAACGAGGTGATCTGCGCAGCGGCACTGTCGCCTTGCACCAGCGAGGGCAGCAGGTCCACTTCCAGCAACGGAAAGCGGCGCGCCAGGACGCTGAGCACGTCGCGTACCGCCGCACCGCTGGGTGAGGTGATCACCGCCAGCCGCCGCACATGCGCCGGCAACGGCTGCTTGCGCTCGGCATCGAACAGGCCTTCGGCGGCCAGGCGCGCACGCAGTTTGTCGAAGGCGCGACGCAAGGCGCCTTCGCCGGCCTCTTCCATGTGATCGAGCACCAGCTGGTAGTCGCCGCGCGCCTCGTACAGGGTGAGCCGTCCACGTGCTAGCACGCGCAAGCCTTCTCGCGGCTGGAACTTCAGCCAGGTGCTCTTGGGCTTGAACATCGCGCAACGGATCTGCGCGCGTGCGTCCTTGAGCGTGAAGTACAGATGGCCCGAGGACGGGCGCGTGACGCTGCTCAGCTCTGCTTCCACCCACACCAGAGGGAAGCTGCCTTCCAGCAGGTCGCGCGCGAGCGTGTTGAGCTGGCTGGGGGTGAGGATCTGTTCGTTGCGGTCGGCCATCGCCGCATTATCCCGCAGCGGCGATGCGCATGCGTGAGCGCATCGGGCGGAAACTCACACACCGTGTTGCGCCATCGCCCAACCCACGTGTTCGCGTACCAGTTCCGAGTCGTCGTGGCGGCGCGCCTCCAGCGCCGCCAGCACCTCCGGCGTGCCGGGCGCATTGCCCAGGCCGACGGCGATGTTGCGCAACCACCGCTGATGGCCGCTGCGACGGATCGGGCTGCCTTCGGTGCGGCGCAGGAACTCGTCTTGGTCCCAGGCGAACAGCTGCGGCAGCGTTGCCACATCCAGCTCGTTGCGGGCACGGAAATCGGTTTCGTCGGTGCGCTGGGCGAACTTGTTCCAGGGGCAGACCAGCTGGCAGTCGTCGCAACCGAAGATGCGGTTGCCGATCGGCTTGCGCATCTGCTCGGGAATCGCGCCCTCGTGTTCGATCGTGAGATAGGCGATGCAGCGGCGCGCATCCAGCCGGTACGGGGCGATGATGGCCTGGGTCGGGCAGATGTCGATGCAACGCGTGCAGGTGCCGCAATGCGCGGTGGCCGGGGTGTCGATGGGCAAGGGCAGGTCGAGGTAGATCTCGCCCAGGAAGAACCACGACCCGCCATTGCGATCGATCAGGCAGGTGTGTTTGCCGATCCAGCCCAGGCCCGCGTTGCGCGCCAATGCGCGCTCCAGCACCGGCGCTGAATCGACGAAGACCCGATAGCCGAACGCGCCCACTTCGCCCTGAATGCGCCCGGCCAGTTTCTGCAGCCGGTTGCGCATCAGCTTGTGATAGTCGCGCCCCAGCGCGTAGCGCGCCACGTAGGCGCGGCGGCCGTCGTGCAAGGTGTTCCAAGCCTCAGTGTCGTCCTTGCGGCCGTAGTCCATGCCGACCGACAGCACGCGCAAGGTGCCCGGCACCAGCTCCTGCGGGCGCGAACGCTTGTCGCCGTGCTGGGCCATCCAGTGCATGGTCCCGTACAGGCCTTCTTCCAGCCAGCTGCGCAGATGCGCCTCGTCTTCGCCCAGCTCGATGCCGGTGATGCCGCAGCGTTGGAAGCCCGCCTCGCGCGCGAGCGCACGGATGCGCGCGGCAGCGTCGGTGGGGTCGGGGCGGGCAAGGACGGCAGACATGGCGACAAGTATAGAATTCCCGGCATGTACGCACCGCTCGATCTTTACGACACCGCCGCCGCGCGCAGGCTCGACACGCAGGCCACCACGCTGCTCGGCGGCGACGGCTACATCTTGATGCAGCGCGCCGGGCAGGCCGCCTGGCAGCATCTGCTGGAACGCTGGCCGCAGGCGCGCCGCATCGTGGTGGTCTGCGGCACCGGCAACAACGGGGGCGATGGCTATGTGCTGGCACGCCTGGCGCAGCGGGCCGGGCGCCAGGTGCAGGTGGTGCATCTTCCCGGGCACGGCCCGGCCGCGCCGCTGGCGCAGCGCGCCTGCACCGAGTATCTGGGCGTGGGCGGTGCGATCGAGCTGTTTCCCTCGCCGCTGGCGCAGGCCGATGTGATCGTCGATGCGCTGTTCGGCATCGGCCTCAACCGCGCGCCCGACAGCGAGACCGGCGCGTTGATCGACGCCATCAACGCCGCCGGCGTGCCGGTGTTTGCGCTGGATGTGCCCAGCGGCATCGATGCCGATCACGGCGTGGCCTTCGCTGCCGCGGTGCGCGCGGACGCCACCTTGCAGTTCATCGTGCCGCACGTGGGGCTCTACACCGGCGATGCGCTGGAGCATGCCGGCACGCGCGCAGTCGCGTCGCTGGACGTGCCGGATGCGGCATTCGACGGGCTGACGCCGGCCGCGCACAGCTGGGACATCGACGCCCTGGCCGCGCAGTTGCGCCCGCGGCGACGCAATACGCACAAGGGCGAGTCCGGGCGCGTGCTGTGTGTCGGCGGCAACCTCGGTAGCGGCGGCGCGATCATGCTCACCACCGAAGCGGCTCTGCGCAGCGGGGCAGGGCTGGTGCAGGTCGCCACCCGCGTTGAGCATGTCGCGCCGTTGCTGGCGCGCTGCCCGGAAGCGATGGTGCGTGCGGTGCAGGCTGACGAGGACATCGCCGCGTTGGCTGACGCCGCCGACGTGGTCGCGTTGGGTCCGGGCCTGGGGCAGGACGCCTGGGCGCAGCCGTTGTGGCATGGCGTGTTGGCGTCGGACAGCGCCGTCGTCATTGATGCCGATGGCCTGAACCTGCTGGCCGCCAACCAGGTGCCGACACGCGGCCCGCGCGTGTTGACCCCGCATCCGGGCGAGGCCGGCCGTCTGCTGGGGATGTCGACCAGGCAGATTCAGCAAGATCGGCTGGCTGCCGCAGATGCGTTGGCCAAACGTTTCGATGCAGTGGTGGTGCTCAAGGGCGCTGGCAGCGTGATTGCCGCGCCGCACGCAGTGCCGCGCATCATCGACGCCGGCAATCCGGGCATGGCGGTCGGCGGCATGGGCGATCTGTTGACGGGCGTGATCGCAGCCTTGCTGGCCCAGGGCTGGTCGCCGTTCGATGCCGCCAGCCTGGGCGCCTTGCTGCATGCCTGCGCCGGCGATGCGGCTGCGCAGGCGGGCGAGCGCGGCCTGCTGCCGACCGATCTGCTGCCCGAACTGCGCCGCCTCGCCAATGCTGGAGCCAATGCATGAGCCAGCTCAGCGCACAGCTGGTCGATGCGCAGGCCACCGAAACCCTGGGGCAGGCCCTGGCCGCGGTACGGCCCACCCGCGCGATGGTGCAACTGCACGGCGATCTCGGCGCAGGCAAGTCCACACTGGCGCGTGCGCTGCTGCGCGCACTTGGCGTCACCGGCCCGATTCGCAGCCCCACCTACACCCTGGTCGAGCGTTATCCGCTCAGCACCGGCGACGAGGCCTGGCACCTGGACCTGTACCGCATCGGGCAGGCCGGGGAACTGGATTTTCTCGGGCTCGACGAGGGCAGCGCGAGCCTGTGGCTGGTCGAATGGCCCGAGCGCGGCGCGGGCGCGCTGCCGCCGGTGGATCTGGACGTGGAACTGGCGGTCGATGGCGAGGGTCGCAGCGTCACGCTGCTGGGCCGCAGCGAAACCGGGCGCCACTGGCTGGCGCGACTGTCAGACCTGCCTCAGTTGCAGTCCTCTTTTGTCAGCTCACAGGAAGAATGAACGCCAGGTTGTGGATTATTAAGGGAAATCACCTTGCAATTCACACGCTTGGGTGATTGAATCCAGCGCCATGACACCGGGGTTCCGCCAGTTCTGTGTTTCCGCCCTGACCGCCAGCCTCAGCCTGGCGGTTTTTGCTGCGTGGGCCGGCGAGATCAAAGGGGTCGGCGTCAGCATTGGTGCCACCGGCACGCGTGCCGAGATCCAGCTGGCCGGTAGCGGCGGATTCAAGACGCTGTCGCTGGCCAACCCCAATCGCCTGGTGGTGGATTTTCCCGATTCCTCCGGCGTGCGTGGCCTCAAGTTGCCGCCTGCCACCGGTCTGGTGACCTCGGTGCGGACCGGTCAACCGGTGCCGGGCACCTTCCGGGTGGTCTTCGAGCTGGCGACGCCGGTCACGCCGTTGAAGCCGCAGATGCAGACGCTGGGTAGTGCATCGACGTTGGTGATCGAGTGGCCGGGCGATTCGCCGGTCTCCGCCGCCACGGTGGCCGCCAACGCGACAACACCTGCGGCGATGCCTCCGCCGCGCCCGGCCAATGCACAGTCCGAAGCGGCCCGCGCAACCGCTGCGTTGGCGGCTTCTGCGCAGCGTGCGTCGGTGGTGCCGCCTGCTCCGGCGCCCGCACCGTATGTCCCTGCCTCGGCCATGCCCAGCGTGACCCCGGCGCCGGTACCGACGACGGTGGCCACTGGCGTGCCGACACCGCGTCCAGGCACGGCCGCGGCCGCGGTAACCGCCAGCACGTCCGCGCCAGCCGGCACTGCCGGCAACTCCTCCAATCGCACCGTCGCCACCGCCGGTACGTCGCCAGCACCGGCGATGACAGGCAACGCCGCATCGCCGGCCGCCATCTTGAATGGCGGCAATGCGCCGATGGGCGCCGCCTCCGGCAATGCCATGACCGCCACACCGAATGCGACAACCGGCAGCGTCGCCACGGCGGATAGCGACGACCTGCCGCCGCGTCCGGTGCTGCCCAGCGAGGCTTCGCGGATCAAGATGGCACCAGGCATGCGGCCGCTGATCGTCGCGATCGATCCCGGACACGGCGGCCAGGATCCCGGCGCCATGGGCCCCACCGGCAAGCGCGAAAAGGACGTCACCCTGGCAGTTGGTCGTGAACTGGCGCGCCAGATCAATGCCACTCCCGGCATGAAGGCGTACCTGACGCGCGATACCGACGTGTTCATTCCGCTGCCGATGCGCGCGCAGAAGGCACGCGCCGCCAAGGCCGACATCTTCATCTCCATCCACGCCGACGCTGCCGAGAATCGCAGCGCCACCGGCTCGTCCGTCTACGTGCTGTCGACCAAGGGGGCTTCCTCGCAGCGCGCGCGCTGGCTGGCCGATAAGGAAAATGCCGCCGACCTGGTCGGCGGCGTGCGTCTGCAGCAGACCGAAAGTACGCTGGCCAATGTGCTGCTGGATCTGGCGCAGAGCGGCCACATGAAGGCCTCCGAGGATGCGGCAGGGCACGTGCTCGGCGGCCTCAAGCGGATCGGCAACAACCACAAGCCGCAGCTGGAACGCGCCAACTTCGCGGTGCTGCGCACCTCCGACATGCCGGCAATGCTGGTGGAGACCGCCTTCATTTCCAATCCGGACGAAGAGCGCCGGCTGATCGACCCCGCCTACCAGCGAAAGATCGCCTCGGCCGTGCTGGATGGCATCGATACCTTCTTCACCCGCCAGCCGCCACCGGGCACCCTGTTCGCAGCGCGGGCGCAGGCCGAAGCCGATGCCGGTGTCGGCACCGTGGCCGGCGGCAGCCGCTGAGCCGCTCGGCTATCATTCCGCACTGATTCCTTTGGATGACGGCGCCTGCGCGCCGCCGGATTGCCGTGTCGACGTCTGCCTTGCCTGTTACACCCTCGATGCGCTTGGACATCTGCGTCCAGCGCGAGCGCCTGCGCTGATGGCGATCCGTCAGCTCCCCGAGATTCTGATCAACCAGATTGCCGCCGGCGAAGTCGTCGAGCGGCCTGCGTCCGTGGTCAAGGAACTGGTCGAAAACGCACTCGATGCCGGCGCCACCCGCGTGGATATCGAACTGGAAGAGGGCGGCGTGCGGCTGATCCGTATCCGCGACAACGGTGGCGGCATCGCCCCCGACGAACTGCCGCTGGCGGTGTCGCGGCATGCCACCAGCAAGATCGCATCGCTGGACGACCTGGAGACCGTGGCCACGCTCGGATTCCGCGGCGAAGCCCTGCCGTCGATCGCCTCGGTCAGCCGTTTCACGCTGATCTCGCGCCGCCACGATGCCGAACACGGCTCCGCACTGGAGATCGATGGCGGGCGCCTGAGCGAGGTGGTGCCACGTGCACACGCGCCGGGCACCACGGTCGAAGTGCGCGAGCTGTTCTTCAACGTGCCGGCGCGGCGCAAGTTCCTGCGTGCCGAGCGCACCGAGCTGGGGCATATCGAAGAATGGCTGCGCTCGCTGGCGTTGGCGCGCCCGGATGTGGAATTGCGGGTTTCGCACAACGGCAAACCCTCGCGTCGCTACAAGCCTGGCGATCTGTATTCGGATGCGCGTCTGGGCGAGACCCTGGGCGAGGATTTCGCGCGACAGGCCTTGCGCGTCGATCACAGTGGCGCAGGTCTGCGTCTGCACGGCTGGGTCGCCCAACCGCATTACTCGCGCGCCAGTACCGACCAGCAGTATCTCTACGTCAATGGCCGCTCGGTGCGCGATCGCAGCGTCGCGCACGCGGTCAAGATGGCCTATGGCGATGTGCTGTTCCATGGCCGTCAGCCGGCCTACGTGCTGTTCCTGGAACTGGATCCGGCGCGCGTGGACGTCAACGTGCATCCGGCCAAGCACGAGGTGCGTTTCCGTGAGGCGCGGCTGATCCACGACTTCGTCTACCGCACCTTGCAGGACGCGCTGGCGCATACGCGCGCCGGCGCGATGCCCAACAGCATCGGCACGGATGGCGCCAGCGACACGGTTGCGGCGCCGGGCGGCATGCTCGACCGACCAAACTACGGTGGCGGAAGCAGCAGTGGCGGCGGTGCCGGCTACGGTCAGTGGACCCCATCGCAGACTCCGCTGGGCCTGCGCGTGGACGAGGCGCGTGCGGCCTACAGCGCGCTGTATGCGCCGCCGTCCAGTGGCGCGCAGCAGCAGTCTGCCGCCTTGCCGGAGGGCGCCGGGATGGGCTTGCCGGCGACTGCCGCAGACAGTGGCGTGCCGCCGCTGGGATATGCCGTCGCGCAGTTGCACGGCATCTACATCCTGGCCGAGAACGCCGAAGGCCTGATCGTGGTGGACATGCACGCCGCGCACGAACGTATCGGCTACGAGCGGCTCAAGAACGCGCACGATAGCATCGGCCTGCACGCACAACCGCTGCTGGTGCCGATGACGCTGGCGGTGGGCGAGCGCGAGGCCGACACCGCCGAGCGCGAAGCCGATACGCTGGCCAGCCTGGGCTTCGAGATCACCCGCGCCGGCCCGCAATCGCTGCATGTGCGCAGCATTCCCGCATTGCTTGCCAACGCCGACCCCGAGGCGCTGTTGCGCGATGTGCTCGGCGATCTGCGCGAGCATGGCCAGAGCCGGCGCATTGCCAGTGCGCGCGACGAACTGCTCTCCACCATGGCGTGCCACGGCGCGGTGCGCGCGAACCGGCGCCTGACCGTGCCGGAAATGAACGCACTGCTGCGCGATATGGAAATCACCGAGCGCTCGGGCCAATGCAACCATGGCCGGCCGACCTGGGCACGGTTTACGCTGGGCGAAATCGATCGTTGGTTCCTGAGGGGGCGCTGATGGCTGCATTGCATACGGGGAACCACTGGCTGCTCGGCATGCTGGTGTGTGCAGCGCTGGCCGGCTGCGGCAAGGATGCACCGCCACCGGCAGCACCGGCCGCACTCGACAAGGCCTTTCTGGCCGACAACGCCGCATGGCGCGAAGCGCGCTTGACCGAGTTGCGCGCGCCCGATGGCTGGACCAGCCTGGTCGGCCTGCACTGGCTGTCGCTGAAGGCGCATTACATCGGCAGCAGCGCCGACAGCGGCATCAGGCTGGCGGTCGGGCCACCCAAGATGGGCATGGTCGCGACCGAGGCCGACACGGTCTGGTTCGTGCCCGAGCGCGGCGCAGCATTGACCGTCGACGGCAAGCCGCTGGGCGGCAGGATCCGCTTCCAGTCCGATCGCGACCCGCAGCCGACTTTCATCCATTTCGATGATGGCAAGGGCGTGTTGAGCCTGATCCATCGCGGCGACCGCAACGCGCTGCGGGTCAAGCATGCCGACGCGCCGTCGCGCAGCCACTTCGCCGGGCTGGAGTACTGGCCGGCCGATCCGTCCTGGCGCATCAGCGCGCGCTATGTGCCCAACGATGTCGGCAAGACCATTCCGATCGTGGACATCGTCGGCATCAGCAGCGAGCAGCCCAACGCCGGGGCAATCACCTTCGAGCGCGATGGCAAGGCGTATCGGCTGGAGACCATCGGCGAACCCGGGCGGCCGATGTTCGTGGTGTTCGCCGATCGCACCAGTGGGCACGGCAGCTATCCGGCCGGGCGCTTTCTCGACCTGGACGTGCCCGACGCCTCCGGGCATGTGGTCGTCGATTTCAATCGTGCCTACAACCCGCCGTGCGCGTTCACTCCGTTTGCGACCTGTCCGCTGCCGCCGCCGGAAAACCGCATCGACCTGGCGGTGTCGGCGGGCGAGAAAACCTACAAGGTGCCGCACTGACGTGGAGACAGCGACATGGTAGAGGCAAGCATGCGTACACGGCTGGCAGCCTGGTGCGGCGGTGCGCTGATCGCTCTGGCGCTATGGAGCGGGGCAGTCGCGCCGGCGTGGGCACGCGCCGGCAACGACGCGCCGGCCGGTCCGCCGGTGCCGTTGTTGTGGAAGGTCGATGGCAAGGGCGGCACGCTGTATCTGCTGGGTTCGTTCCATGTGCTCAAGCCCAGCGATTACCCCTTGTCGCCGGATGTGATGCAGGCCTTCGCCAAGGCCGACCGCCTGGTGTTCGAACTGCCGCCGGCCGATGCGCAGTCGCCCGAGCTGGCCGGCCGCATGCTGCAGGCGGCGCGGCGCAGCGACGGCCGTCGCTTGCAGGACGTGCTGGATCCGAAGACCTGGAAGGTGCTGACCAGCTACGCTCGCAAGCACGGGATGCCAGTAGACAGTTTGCAGACGCTCGAACCCTGGTTCGTGGCGCTGACGATCAGCCTGGCGGAGATGAGCCGGCAGGGGATGGACCCGAATGCCGGTCTGGACCATTACCTGATGGCACAGGCGCAGGCGAGCGGCAAACCGGCCGATGGCCTGGAGCGTGCAGAAGAGCAGATCGCCTTGCTCGACGGCATGTCGCCGACCGAGCAGCATCAGCTGCTGGAAGAGTCGCTGGACGACGCCGGCACCACCGATCAGCTGCGCCAGTTGCATGCAGCCTGGCGCAATGGCGATGTGCGCACCCTGTCCACGCAGATGGCCGAGCAGATGCGGCAGCACTACCCGGCGCTGTACCAGGACATCAATGTCGAGCGCAATGCGCGCTGGGTGCCGCGGCTGGAGCAGCGGCTCGGCAAAGGGAGCGGGACCACGCTGGTGGTGGTCGGTGCGCTGCATCTGCTGGGAAGCGAGGGCGTGGTGGAGCGCCTGCGGGCGCGTGGTTACCACGTGGAGCGGATCTGCTCGGCCTGCGCGGAGCAGGCCGGCCGCTGATCGGTTGCGCCCTGGAGCGTTTCACGCTCCAGGCGTCGCGCTTGCGTTACCCGCGGTTGCGGGCCTTGCCGGCGGTGCCGGCAGTGCCGTGCGTGCCAGTGCCCATCGGGCCGCTGCCCATGCCGCTGGCACCCGGCGGCGTCGGCGGTGTGCCAGGGCCGCCCGGACGACCAAAGCCGGCACCGAAGTTGCGCTGGAACTCCTGCCACAACTCCAGGTTGCGCTCGGTCAACTGGTTCATCATCGCCCACGGGGTCTGCCCAAGCAGGTTGCCCATCTGCTGGCGGAACTGCTGCTGCTGATCCAGGAACACCTGCATGCTGCGCTCCAGGTAATTGCCCATGAAGCCCTGCAGCGAGTCGCCGTAGAAACGGATGATCTGGCTCAGCAACTGGGTCGACAGCATCGGCTCGCCGTCCTGTTCGCGGTCGGCAATGATCTGCAGCAGGACGGCGCGACTGAGGTCTTCGCCGCTCTTGGCGTCGCGTACTTCGAATTCTTCGCCGTCGATGATGAGCTGACGCACATCCTCGATGGTGATGTAGCTGGAAATTTCCGTGTCGTAGAGACGGCGATTGGGATACTTCTTGATGATGCGAAGTCCGGCCATGGAACGTTCACTCACAACGATAGTGCGCGCAGGATGGCGCACCGCAGCAGCCCTTGCAACCGCCACAAGGCCTTATTTTCTTAAGTAGACACCTGAAAAATGCTGCGCAGCATGATTTTCAAGGGTTTTTATGCTGCATCGCAAAGTTGCAGCAAACGTTACCAGCCCATGTGGTGGCCGCCGTTGATATCCAGATTGGAGCCGGTGATCCAGGCGGCCTCTTCCGCGACCAGGAATGCCACCGCATAGGCGATTTCTTCCGGGCGGCCCAAACGGCCGGTGGGGATGTCGGCGACGATCTTGGCGCGCACCTCTTCCGGGACCGCCATCACCATGTCGGTGGCCACATAGCCCGGCGACACGGTATTGACGGTCACCCCGAACGCGGCATTTTCGCGCGCCAGCGAGATGGTGAAGCCGTGCATGCCGGCCTTGGCGGCCGCGTAGTTGGCCTGCCCGTACTGGCCCTTCAGGCCATTGATCGAACTGATCTGGATCACCCGTCCCCAGCCGCGCTGGCGCATGCCTTCGATCACCGGGCGAGTGACATTGAAGACCGAGTTGAGGTTGGTGTTGATGACGTCATGCCATTGTTCGGCGGTCATGCGATGGAAGGTGGTGTCGCGGGTGATGCCGGCGTTGTTGACCAGAATTTCGATCGGCCCCAGCGCTGCCTGGACTTCTTCGACCAGGGCGCGCGCATGCTCGGATGACGCCACGTCGCCACGAAACAGGGCGATGTCGTAGCCCTGGGTCTGCATGCGCTGCTGCCAGGCCTGGGCCTTTTCGGCATTGCGGAAGTTGCTGGCCACCCGGTGGCCCTGGTCGGCCAGGCGCTTGCAGATGGCGGTGCCGATACCGCCGGTGCCGCCGGTGACCAATACGACGCGAGATGTCATGACGACTCCAATGGACAGGATAAGACGGTGGCGGTCAGGGCACAGGCGCGCTGCCTGGCCCGACGCCGGTGCTGGGGCGCAATTCTAGTCACGCTGGGGCTGTGATGCGCGTCCGTTCGCGTCCAGATGCAGGTGCCGGGGCAACCGCTGTGGCAAAAAATGCTGCACCGCATGCTGCAGCACGGTGTCCAGCGCGGCATGGCGCGGCAATGCCGCCGGATCCTGTCCCAGGACGGCCCAGGCGGCGTGCAGCGCCGGTTGCGGATCCGCATCGTCCAGCGCGGGTGCGGCGTGTGACTTGGACAGCTTGCGGCCGGCGTGATCCAGGATCAGCGGCAGGTGCAGATAGCGCGGTTGCGGCAGGCCCAGCGCGCGCTGCAGCAGCAACTGGCGCGGAGTGGAGTCCAGCAGGTCGGCGCCGCGCACGACATCGGTGATGGCCTGCGCGGCATCGTCGATCACCACCGCCAGCTGGTACGCCCAGTAGCCATCGGCGCGGCGCAGCACCACGTCGCCGACTTCGGCATGCACGTCCTGCACCACGTGGCCCTGCAGCGCGTCGTCGAAGCCGACCGGTGGCTGTGGCGGCACCCGCAGGCGTATCGCGCGGCGGGCGCCCAGCGGCGCCACGCAGGCATGGTGGATGCCGCCCATGCCGGCAACATCGGCGCGGCTGCAGCTGCATTCGAAGGCCAGTCCCGCCTCCAGCAAGGTGGTGACTGCGGCGTCGTATTGCGCGTGGCGGTCGGATTGATACAGCACCGGCAGGTCCGGGCGCAGGCCGAAGGCGGCCAGGGTGCGCAGCTGACGTTCGGAGGCGCCGGGCTCGGCACGCGGTGGATCGATGTCTTCGATGCGTATGCACCACTGACCACCGGCATGCCGCGCGAGCAGCCAGCTGCCGAACGCCGCCAGCAGGGAGCCGAAATGCAGCGGGCCGGTCGGGGAGGGCGCGAAGCGGCCGCGGTAGAGAATGGCGGGCATGGTCGGCTGAATCGTCGGTCAGGTGATCGCTTGATTTCAAGGGCTGATGACCGCAGATCCGCTGCAGGTCATCCTGCTCGCGTGGAGTCATCGCACCATGTTCAACCGCATTTTCCTGTTCCTGCTGACCAATTTTGCGGTGTTGATGCTGGCCGGCATCGTGATGTCGGTGCTGGGCGTCAATCCTGCGCAGATGAGCGGCCTGCTGGTGATGGCGGCCGTGTTCGGGTTCGGCGGCTCGTTCATTTCGTTGCTGCTGTCCAAGTTCATGGCCAAGCGCAGCACCGGTGCACAGGTGATCACCGAGCCGCGCACGCCAACTGAGCGCTGGCTGCTGGAGACGGTGCGCCGCCAGGCCCAGGCAGCCGGCATCGGCATGCCGGAAGTGGCGGTCTACGACGGCCCGGAAATCAATGCCTTCGCCACGGGTGCCAACCGCAACAACGCGCTGGTGGCGGTGTCCACCGGGCTGCTGCAGAACATGCGCCAGGACGAGGCAGAGGCGGTGCTGGGCCATGAAATCGCGCATGTCGCCAATGGCGACATGGTCACCATGGCCTTGCTGCAAGGCGTGCTCAATACCTTTGTGATCGTGCTGGCGCGCGTGGTCGGCGGCGTCATCGACAGCGCCATGTCAGGCAATCGCGACGGTGGCCGCGGCTTTGCCTACTACATCATCGTGTTCGTGCTGGAAATGGTGTTCGGCCTGTTCGCGACGATGATCGCGATGTGGTTCTCGCGTCGCCGCGAATTCCGCGCCGATGCCGGTGGTGCGCAACTGGCGGGCCGCGGCAAGATGATCGCCGCATTGGAACGCCTGTCGCTCAACCATGGGCAGAACACCTTGCCTTCGCAGGTGCAGGCCTTCGGCATCTCCGGCGGTGTCGGTGACGGGTTGCGCCGGCTGTTCCTGAGCCACCCGCCGCTGGCCGAGCGCATCGCCGCGCTGCGCGCCGCCAACGGTGCGGCGATGTAAGACGGCCTTGCCAGATGCACGCGTGGCGTATTCATTCACGCCACCCAACAAAAAACCCGCGTCCTGCGGGTTTTTTGTTGGGTGGAGCGAGGCGGCAGTGATGCGCTACGGCTGCAGGCCTCAGCCGAACTCGTAGTTCATCAACGGCCCGGTCGGTGCGACGAAATCGCCTTGCACATAGTCCACCCCCGCGCTGAAGAAGCTGCTCATCGACTGCGCGTCGGCCACGAACTCGGCCACGGTAAGGATGCCGGCCGGCTGCGCACGCGAGGTGATCTCGCGGATCTTTTCCTGGCTTTCGCGGGCCGAGGCCACTTCGCCGGTAATGCCGCGATCGAGCTTGAGGAAGGCCGGCTGGAAATGCGCCAGCAGCTGGAACGAATCCAGGCCCGAGCCGAACTGTTCCAGCCCGACCTTGCAGCCCATCGCCGACACCGCCGCCAGGAACTGCTGGGCATTGCGCAGATGGGTGAACACTTTCGATTCCGGCGTCTGCAACCACAGCCGTTCGCCCGGCACGCCGTACACGGCCAGCTGATCGCGGATAATGTCGATCATCTGCGGATCGGAGAACGAGTTGGGCCCGATGCGTACCAGCAGGTGCGTGGCGTGTCCCACACGCTGCCGCTCGCCGAGCTGGCGGATCGCGCGCGCCACCACCCAGCGGTCGATCTCGGTGATCAGATCGTGTTCTTCGGCGATCGCCATGAAGGCGTTCGGCGACATCATTTCGCCGTTGCGCTCCAGCCGCAGGAAGACCTGATACAGCTCCAGCGGCTCGCCCTGCAGGTTGAGCACCGGCTGGTAGTGCAGCAGGAAGCCGTCGCCGACCAGTGCCTCGCGCAGCTGTTGCACCCAGCGTTCGATACGTTCCTCTTCGGCCCGGTCGGCCGCTGCCGGGTCGTAGATGCTGATCGCATTGCCGCCCAGCTCGGCGGTGGTGCGTACCGCCTCGGTGCCGCGGTTGAGCACCTGCCCGATGCTGGCGATCTTCTCGCCGATCTGTACGCCGCCGATGCTCACCGTCACCGTGGCCGAGCGCGCGCCGATGCTGAAGACGTGCTGCGCGAAGGCGTCGCGCACCAGTTCCGCCAATGCGTGCGTGCGCGCGTAATTGCCATCCATCAGCAACGCGAAGCTGTGCTCGCCGAAACGCGCGGCGACCACGCTCTCATCGGTCACGCTGGCCACATGCGCGGCCAGGGCGGCGATCAGTGCATCAGCCGAATCCAGGCCGATCTCGGGCAGCAGGCGCGCGTAATGGTCGGGCTCGATCAACAGGAAGCCGGCCTGGCCTTCGCTGCGGCCGGCGCGCGCCACCGCCTGTTCCAGTGCCACCATGAAGGTGGGGCGGTTGAGCAGGCCGGTGACCTGGTCGCGCTGACGCAGGTCCTCGACCTCGCGCGCCAGCTCCGGATCGAATTCCTCGCGACGGCGGAACACCACCTGGATGCACGGCTCGCCTTCGTAAGTCGCGGTGGCGAACTCCATCGTCGCCGGGAAGGTGTCGCCTTCCAGCCGGCGTGCGTCGACCTTGTACTGCGCCGGCGGCGGCTCGCCCTTGGACATCGCCTTGAGCAGCTGCTTGAAGTCGTCCACATACTGCGCGGCGATCATGTCCAGCAGCGACACGCCCTCGACGTCGTCGAACGACTCGAAGCCGAACATGTCCAGATACGCCTCGTTGGCGCGGATATGCATGCCTTCGTGCACGTAGGCGATCGGGTCGCGCGAGGAGGCGATCAAGGCGTCGCAGCGTCGCTCGGTCTCGCGCATCTGCGCCTCGATGCGGCGCAGGCCGCGGCGTGCCTGCAGGTCGGCCCATTCCGAGCGCACCAGCGCCAGCAGGTGTTCGGGGCGATGCCGCAGTACGATGGCGCGAATGCCATGCGCCGCAGCCTCGACCAGCGCATTCTCTTCGATCCGCTCGGCCAGCAGGATGATCGGGATGTCCTTGCCGCTGCCGGCGATCTGCTGCTGCAACGCACTCATCGGGATCTGCAGCGCCTGCCCGTGCAAGGCCAGATCGATCTGCCCCGACAGCATGCTGGCGAGCTCTTCCGGGGTTTGTGGCCGCGATGGACGCACCGCGATGCCGCCGTTGCGCAACGCGGTTACGATCGCCTCTGCGCCTTCGACACTATCGTCGACGATCATCAAGCGGAGGGTGAGATCTTTGCCTTTCTGCATGCGCGTTTCCCTAGCGACGGGCTTTAATACACGAAGGAACTCGGCCGCGTCCATGTCTGTGGACAAGGCCGCATCCGGGGTGAGACTCCAGCCACGTTTCCGCGCGTGGCGTTGGCATCAGGCTACGCTTCCGGCGGCATGACCGGACGCCCATGCCCACTGAAAGTTGTAGCCGCCCAACCATCCGGTCACATCCAGCACCTCGCCGACAAAGTACAGGCCGGCCACCAGACGCGACTCCATGCTTGCACTGGAGACCTGGTGGGTATCGACACCTCCCAGCGTTACTTCAGCGGTGCGATAGCCTTCGGTTCCACTGGCGATCAGCGGAAAGGCGGCCAGCAGGTCGGCGGCGGCCTGCAACTGCGGCGGGTCGAGCTGGCGGACCGGCTTGTCCGGCAGCCATACCTCGCACAGGCGCTGGGCAAGCCGCCGTGGCAGCACGTCGGCCAGCACGTTGCGCAGCTCGGTTGCGCCACGCTGATTTTTTTGTTCGCGCAACCATGCCGCAGCATCCTGGCCGGGCAGCAGGTCCAGGCGCAGGTCGTCGCCGGGTTGCCAGTACGAGGAGATCTGCAGGATGGCCGGGCCACTGACGCCGCGGTGGGTCACCAGCATGAAGTTGCGGAAGCTGACCCCGTTGCACTGCGCTTCGACCGGTAGCGCCAGCCCGGCCAGATCCTGCAGCCGCTCCTGGTGCTTGCCGCTCAAGGTCAGCGGCACCAGCCCGGCGCGCGTCGGCAACAGCGTGTGGCCGAATTGCTGGGCCAGCGCATAGCCAAAGCCGCTGGCGCCCATGCTCGGGATCGACAGCCCGCCGGTCGCCACGATCAGCGACTGCGCCTGCACCCGTCCCTGGCTGGTCTCCACGGTGAAGCCCTCGCTGCCACGCTGCACCGAATGCACCTCGCAGTCGGTACGCACCTGCACACCCGCCGCGTCGCATTCGTCCAGCAGCATGCGCACGATCTGCTTGGACGAGATGTCGCAGAACAGCTGGCCCAGCTCTTTCTCGTGATAGGCGATGCCGTGGCGCTCGACCATCTCCACGAAATCCAGCGGGCTATAGCGGGCGAGGGCGGACTTGCAGAAGTGGCGGTTGGCCGAGAGGAAGTTGCCCGGCGTGGTGCCGGTATTGGTGAAGTTGCAGCGCCCGCCACCGGACATCAGGATCTTCTTGCCGACCTTGTTGGCATGGTCGATCACCAGCACCTGGCGGCCGCGCCGGCCGGCGGTGAAGGCGCTCATCAGTCCGGCCGCGCCGGCACCGACGACCACAACGTCGCAACGCATGCTCATTCGGCCGGAGCTTGCCGCACCGTCGGGGTCAGGGTGACGCTGCCGTGGTCGGCCAGCATCTGCACCTCGCCGTCCTGGATGATCACATCGAAGCGCATGCCGCGCTGGATCAGCGCGCCCAGCGCTTCGGTAGCCTGCGCGTCCAGCTCGATCACGCGCAGGTTGCGCTGCCGGCCAAGCGCGTTGGCCTGCTTCTTCCACCAGGTTTCGGTGGCCTGGCCGCCGTAGCCGATCACCACCGCCTCACGCGAACGATTGCAGGCCTTGCGCACCCGGCTTTCGTCCGGCTGGCCGAGGTCGATCCACAGGTCCGGGTCGCCGGTGTAGTCGCGTCGCCACAGGTCGGGTTCGTCCTCGTTGCTGAGGCCGCGGCCAAATTCCAGGCGGTCGTCGGCGAACAGCGCAAACGCCAGCAGCCGCACCATCAGGCGCTCGTCGGTTTCGGAGGGGTGCTGGGCCAGGGTCAATGAATGGTTGGCGTAGTAGCCACGGTCCATGTCGCTGATCTGGAGTTCCGCCCTGCGGACGGTGGCGGTAAGGGCCATCAGGATGCCGGTTGCAAAGGGCGCCCATGATACGCCCCCGCTGCAATCCCGGCGTGCTGCGCTTACGTGCGCGCCACCTCGGCCAGCCAGCGGTCCAGCTGGGCGGCAAATGCCTGGCGGTCGCGCGGATGCAGGGCCGCCGGCCCGCCGGTGACGATGCCGGCGCCGCGCAGTTCCTCCAGAAAGCCGCGCACCGACAGGCGCTCCTTGATGCTGTCGCCGGTAAACGGCTCGCCACGCGGGCTCACGGCGGCCGCTCCGGCTTCCAGGGCGCGGGCAGCCAGCGGGATGTCCTGGGTGACGACCAGGTCGCCTGTGGCCACCCGTGCGGCAATGGCGTCATCGGCCGCGTCCGGCCCTCCAGGTACCTGCAGCGCACGCACGTGGGCCAGGCGAGGGGTCTGCAGAAAGTGATTGGCGACCAGCGTGACGGCAATGCCGGTGCGTGCGGCGGCGCGAAACAGAATGTCGCGAATGACTGCAGGGCAGGCATCGGCATCGACCCAGATATGCGGGCGGGACGGCAGGGGATGCGTATTCATGTACTGAATCGATAGGGGAAAGGGCCTGACAGGTGGTCGGATCTGGCCTGACAGTAAAAAATTTGACGCAAGGTGTCGCTTTTTGCTTGGAAGACGAGTACTGTGCACGCACTGTGTTTGCAAGGGTCACCGTGAATCGTGGCCTGATGCAGCCGGATCGTTACAGATCTCGCTTCATCGTTCCGCTTTACCAACGCCTGCAACTCAGTCTCAGCTCCGGCTTTTCGGACGCTGCGATTTATCCATCTATAGTTCAGGAGTTTGTAAATGTCAGATCGTCAGAGCGGTACCGTGAAGTGGTTCAATGATGCCAAGGGCTTCGGCTTCATCACCCCGGAAAGCGGCCCGGACCTGTTCGTGCACTTCCGTGCCATCCAGGGCACCGGCTTCAAGTCGCTGCAGGAAGGCCAGAAAGTGACCTTCGTCGCCGTGCAGGGCCAGAAGGGCATGCAGGCTGACCAGGTGCAGGCGGTCTAATCCGTCTGCAACCGTAAGGTTGCCAAAAACGCCGGTCGCGCAAGCGACCGGCGTTTTTTATTGCGCGCGATTTGATCGATGCGCTAGACAGCGCTGGCCGGCCCGGCCCGCTCAGGTGAGCGCAGCGACGACACGCGGATCGGTAGCATGTGCGCTTTCCGCGCGCAGTCCCTGCCATGATCACTGTCCACCACCTCAACAATTCCCGTTCCCAGCGCGTGCTGTGGCTGCTGGAAGAACTGGCGCTGCCGTACCAGATCGTCCGGCATGAGCGCGATCCCAAGACCATGCTGGCACCGGCGGCCTTGCGCGCCATCCATCCGCTCGGCAAGTCGCCTGTGGTTGTCGACGGCGATCTGACCGTGGCCGAGTCCGGCGCAATCCTAGAGTTTTTGACCGAACGCTACGACACCGAATGCGCGCTGTCGCCGCCGCCACGTCCGCTGGAGTCGTCGGAGCGCCTGAAGTTCCGTTACTGGATGCATTACGCCGAAGGTTCGGCAATGCCGCCGTTGCTGATGACCCTGATCTTCGGGCGCATTCGCAGCGCGCCGATGCCGTTCTTCGCCAAGCCCATCGCACGCGCGATCGTGGACAAGGCGATGGCTGGCTTCGTCGGTCCGCAGCTCAAACTGCATCTGGACTGGATGGAGCAGTCGCTGCAGGCAAGCGAATGGTTTGCCGGCGAACGTTTTACAGCGGCCGATATCCAGATGAGTTTCCCGGTACAGGCCGCCGCCGCACGCGGCGGCGGGCTGGAGAGCTATCCACGTCTGCGTGCCTTTCTCGCGCGCATCGAAGCCCGTCCGGCGTATCAGGCCGCACTGAAGAAGGGCGGCCCGTTCGAGCTGATGGGGCGTAAGTCAGTCGAGTGATGCCAACGTCGCCGTGCCGATCCACGCCAGGGAGGCGCAGGTCGAGCTGCGTGTCGGCGCCCGTTTCGGGTTTGGCGACTCCCGACTTCTGACTCCCTGATCCCGCGCCGCACAGCCTCACCGGCAGCAGACGCAGATCAGTCCGGGCGCCGACACTGCCGCAGGAACTGGAGCGTGTCATATAACGCCTGCGAGTCCTTGCGTAGAGATAGGACCAGGCGCATATGGCCCATTCCGGGATAAAAAATGCTGTGTGCTTGGCCCCCCACCCGTTGCTCGGCGGCCGCGAGAACTGCACTGTTACGCGGTTCTACGACATGGTCGGCATCGCCGTGCAGCAACAACATCGGCGGCTCGTCCCCGTCCACATGACGAATCGGTTGTGAGGCTTCCTGTTCGGCAGATGACGTGCCGAAGATCTGGATCAATTCAGGGTCGTCCATCGGCGAGAAGTCATAAGGGCCAGCCATACCTACGAAACCGCAGAGTTGGCGTGGCTGCATGCCCTGTGCTTGCAGCCATCTGCGATCTGTGGCGAGCAGTCCAGCAATGTGCGCGCCAGCGGAGTGGCCCATCACAGCTAGGCGAGTAGGGTCTCCGCCGTATTCGCGTGCGTGCTGATGGCTCCACGCGGTGGCCTGTGCGGCATCGGTCATGAAGCCGTCCAGTCGGACCTGTGGATACTTCCGATAGTCAGCCACCATCACCACCATACCCTCGCGGGCCAGCGATCTGCCGATCCAACGATAGTTTGCACGGGCGCCACGCTTCCAGGAGCCACCATAGAAAAACACCACCACCGGTGCATTCACCGCGCCACGCGGCTGGTAGACGTCCAGGGCCAGACCATGCGCCGCATCGAACACCTGATCGCGATGCTCGACAATGCCGTCGCGGCTGGAGGCGGCGTTGATGCCGCCAAAGAACACGCTGCTGCAGGCGGTCAGCGTCAGCGAACCGAGCAGCAGGAGGGCGGGGCGAAACCAGCGATAAGTGCGCGATGGCATGGGCGATGTCTGTTGAAGGGCAGGGAGAATTAACGCTGTGGTCGTCGCCAGCCTTTGCAGGACGAGCCCGCTTGGTGGCGGCAAGCTGATCGAAGATACGGTACGTGCGCAAAGCCGGATGCGCGGTTACGCATGCGAAGTTCATTGTCGTTGGCCTACGCTGGCAGCCATGACGACCCTGCAATTTGACAACCGCCTGCGCCAGCAGTTGCCCGGTGATTCCGAACAAGGCCCACGCCGCCGCGAAGTACGCGCTGCATGGTCGACGGTCGAGCCGACGCCAGTCGCCGCGCCACGTCTGCTGGCGTGTTCCGCAGATGTCGCGCAGCGGCTGGGGCTGGATGCCGCGGAGATCGGCAGTGCGCGCTTTGCCGAGGTGTTTGCCGGCAATGCGGTGTATCCGGGCATGCAGCCATGGGCGGTCAATTATGGCGGGCACCAGTTCGGGCATTGGGCTGGCCAGCTGGGCGATGGCCGGGCGATTTCGCTGGGCGAGGCGATCGGGGTCGATGGCGGCCGCTACGAGCTGCAGCTCAAGGGCGCCGGCCCGACGCCCTATTCGCGCGGGGCCGATGGGCGCGCCGTGCTGCGCTCGTCCATCCGCGAATTCCTGTGCAGCGAAGCGATGCATCATCTGGGCGTGCCGACTACGCGCGCGCTCAGTCTGGTGACCACCGGCGATGCGGTGGTGCGTGACATGTTCTACGACGGCCGGCCGCAGCGCGAGCCAGGCGCGATCGTGTGCCGGGTGTCACCCTCGTTCATCCGCTTCGGCAACTTCGAGTTGCCCAGTGCGCGCGGCGATCTCGCGCTGCTGCGGCAATGGGCGGATTTCACCATCTCACGCGATTTCCCGGAACTGGAAGGTGCCGGCGACGAGTTGTATGCCGCCTGGTTTGCGCAGGTCTGCGAGCGCACCGCGGTGATGGTGGCGCACTGGATGCGGGTAGGGTTCTTGCATGGGGTGATGAACACCGACAACATGTCGATCCTGGGTCTGACCATCGATTATGGCCCCTATGGCTGGGTCGACGACTACGACCCGGACTGGACGCCGAACACCACCGATGCGCAGGGCCGTCGCTATCGCTTCGGCACCCAGCCACAGGTCGCGTATTGGAACCTGGGGCGCCTGGCGCAGGCGCTGGCGCCGCTGTTTGCCGACCAGGCACGGTTGCAGCAGGGACTGGACCGCTTCCGCGATACCTACCTGGCCTGCGACCGCCGCGACACCGCTGCCAAATTAGGCCTGGCCGATTGCCGCGACGAGGATCTGCAGTTGATCGATGCGCTGCGCGCGCTGATGCTCGACGCCGAAATGGACATGACGCTGACATTCCGCAGCCTGATCGCATTTGCGCCCGAACGTCCAGATCTGGAGTTGCTGCGCGAAGCGTTCTACGACCGGGACAAGCGCCTTGCGCATGCCGCGCAATTGCAGGCGTGGCTGCAGCGCTACGCTGCGCGGCTGCGGCAGGACACGCTGCCGCCGGATGAGCGGCGCGAACGCATGCGCCTGGCCAATCCGCGCTATGTGCTGCGCAATTATCTGGCGCAGCAGGCAATCGATCTGGCCGAGCAGGGCGATCCATCGGGTGTGCAGGAATTGCTGGAGGTCATGCGCCATCCGTACGACGACCAGCCGGGCCGCGATGCGTTTGCCGCGCGGCGGCCGGACTGGGCGCGCGACCGCGCCGGTTGTTCGATGCTGTCCTGCAGTTCCTGACGCGCTCAGGCGCAGGTATGCCGTAAACGCGGCGTCGTGCGTCCACGCAGCCTAGAATAGGGTGGTCCCCACCGGCCTTGACGCCACCGCCACCATGACTGACTGCACCCGCTGCGCCGGCACCCATTCTTCCGGACCCAACCAATGGTCCGAACGGATCCGCGACATCGCCGATTTTCCCAAGCCGGGCATCGTCTTCAAGGACATCACGCCGCTGCTGTCCGATGGCCCCGACTTCGCTTCCGCACTGGATGAAATGGCGCAGCCCTGGCGCACCACGCCGCTGGACGCGGTACTGGGCATCGAGGCGCGCGGTTTCATCCTGGGTGCGGCCCTGGCGCGTGAATTGCGCACGGGCTTTGTGCCGGTGCGCAAGCCCGGCAAACTGCCGGGGCGGACGCTGATCCAGGAATACGCGCTGGAATACGGCACCGATCGCATCGAAATGCACGAGGACGCGTTACCCCGCGGTGCCCGTGTCTTGATCGTCGACGACGTGCTGGCCACCGGAGGTACGCTGCGCGCGGCCTTGAGTCTGGCCGCACAACTGGAACTGGAAGTGGTCGGCGCGGCGGTGCTGGTCGAGCTGCTGGCGCTGCAGGGCCGCGAGAAATGGGCCAATGACGTGCCATTGCTGGCCACGTTGAGCTATTGATCCAGGCGTCTTTCCGACTGCGCGTCTCGCTGCTCTGACGGCCTGCAAACCGGCACAACGGTCGTGCCGCCGTGTGCAGCTCGCCCATATGCGCCAACGTGCGCATCCCTGTGGATCCCGCGGCAGGCGCTGTGGCCGCCGCTCGCTCGGATGGTCGGCAGGGTCGCTGCCGCACGTTGGTTACAGCTTGCTGACCCGGAACCGGCGTCCCTTGATCTTGCCCGCATGCAGATGTGCCAGCGCCTTGGCGACGTGCGCGCGGGCGATGGCGACATAGGAGCGGGTGGGGTAGATCGCGATCTTGCCGATTGCCGCGCCCGAGAGTCCGGCTTCGCCGGTCAGTGCGCCGAGGATGTCGCCGGCACGCAGCTTGTCGGTCTTGCCGCCGTCGATGCGCAAGGTCGTCATGGCCGCTTGCGGCAGCTGCGCGGGGCGGGCGGTGGCCAACGGTGTGCGCGACCACTTCAGCGGCTGGCCTTGTTCGGCTTCCAGTGCCTGCGCGCGGCCAGTCTCGCGCGAGGCCACCAGGCTGAGCGCCAACCCGCGCTTGCCGGCGCGTGCCGTGCGGCCGATGCGGTGGCGGTAGGTCTCGGTATCGGTGGGCAACTCGTAATTGACCACTGCCGACAGGTCTTCCACGTCCAGTCCGCGTGCGGCCACATCGCTGGCCACCAGCACGTTGCAGCTGCGGTTGACGAAGCGCACCAGCACTTCGTCGCGGTCGCGCTGTTCCATGTCACCATGCAGCGCGAGCGCGGAAAAGCCGAACTCCTGCAGCGAGCCGGCCACTTCGTCCACTTCCTTGCGGGTATTGCAGAACACCACGCTGGATTCGGGATTGAAGCGCAGCAGCAGGCCGGCGACGGCCTTCTGCCGATAGGTCGGGTCGACCTCGAAGAACTGCTGGTCGATTTCCGGCGCGTTGTCGGCGCCTTCGACGGTGATTTCGATCGGGTCCTTCAGGATCTCGCGCGCCAGCGTGCGGATGATGTCCGGGAAGGTCGCCGAGAACAGCAGGCTCTGACGGTGTTTGTCGCAGCGGCTGGCGATCTCGCGGATGGGTTCTTCGAAGCCCATGTCGAGCATGCGGTCGGCCTCGTCCAGCACCAGCGTGCGCACGCCGCCCAGATGCAGCGCGCGCTTGCGGGCCAGTTCCTGGATGCGGCCGGGCGTGCCGACCACCACTTGCGGGTCATGCGCTTCCAGCGAGGCCAGTTGCGGGCCCAGCGGCATGCCGCCGGTGAGTACCACCAGCTTCATGTTGGGGATGCCGGTGGCCAGCTTGCGCAGCTGCTTGCCGACCTGGTCGGCCAGTTCGCGGGTGGGACAGAGCACCAGCGCCTGCGCGCGGGTCAAGGCAGGATCGAGCTTTTGCAGCAGGCCCAGCCCGAATGCGGCTGTCTTGCCGCTGCCGGTCGGCGCCTGGGCGATGACGTCCAGCCCCTGCAGGATCGGCGGCAGGCTTTGCGCCTGGATGGGAGTAAGGACGGTGTAGCCAAGGGCGTCGATGCCGGGGGCCAGGGCCGGCGACAGCGGCAGCGCGGAGAATTCGTTCATGGCGCATTTTAGCGGGAATCGGGAGTGGGGAATGGGGAATCGCAACGGCGGGGCTTTTTCCATTCCCGATTCACCATTCCCGATTCCCGTACAATCGGCCCATGCCTTTAATCACTCTGCAAAGCGTCGACTACAGCGTCGGCGGCCCCTTGTTGCTGGAAAAAACCGACCTCACGATCGAGCCGGGCGAGCGTATCGCCCTGATCGGCCGCAACGGCGCCGGCAAATCGACCTTGATGAAACTGATTGCCGGCGAGCTCAAGCCCGACGACGGCGAAGTGCGCGTGCAACAGGGCGTGCGCATCGCGCGGCTGGAGCAGGAGGTGCCGCAGGGCACCGGCGGCAGCGTGTTCGATGTGGTGGCCGACGGCCTGGGCGAGCTGGGTCATTGGCTTGCCGAGTTCCATCAGCTCAGCCATGCCGAGGTGTTCGATGCCGATGCGTTCGGCAAGGTGCAGGCCAAGATCGATGCAGCCGACGGCTGGGCGCTGGATCAGCGCGTCAGCGAGACGCTGACCAAGCTGGAACTGGATGGCGATGCGGAGTTTGCGCGGTTGTCCGGCGGCATGAAGCGGCGCGTGCTGCTGGCGCGCTCGCTGGTGTCCTCGCCGGATGTGCTGCTGCTGGACGAGCCGACCAACCATCTGGACATCGAAGCCATCGACTGGCTGGAGTCGTTCCTGAAGAACTGGAACGGCAGCGTGCTGTTCGTCACCCATGACCGGCGCTTCCTGCGTGCGCTGGCCACCCGCATCGTCGAGATCGATCGTGGCCAGGTCACCAGCTGGCCGGGCGACTGGGCCAATTACGAACGCCGCCGCGAAGAGCGGCTCAATGCGCAGGCGCAGGAAAATGCGCGCTTCGACAAGATGCTGGCGCAGGAAGAGATCTGGATCCGTCAGGGCATCAAGGCGCGGCGCACCCGCGACGAAGGCCGCGTGCGGCGTCTGGAATCGATGCGCAACGAGCGTGTGCAACGCCGCGACCTGACCGGCAACGTGCGCATGGAAGTCTCGCAGGGCGAGTCCTCCGGCAAGAAGGTGATCGAGGCCAAGGAGGTCGGCTTCGCATTCGGTTCGCGCACGATGGTCAAGGATTTTTCGACCATCATCCAGCGTGGCGACCGCATCGGTCTGATCGGCCCCAACGGCAGCGGCAAGACCACCTTGCTCAAGCTGTTGCTGGGCGATCTGCAAGCACAGCAGGGCGAGATCCGCATCGGCACCAATCTGCAGATTGCGTATTTCGACCAGTACCGTTCCACATTGCGCGAGGACTGGAGCGCGATCGAGAACGTGGCCGAAGGCCGCGATTTCATCGAGATCAACGGCAAGCGCAAGCATGTGCACGCGTATCTGCAGGACTTTTTGTTCACGCCCGAGCGCGCCCGTGCGCCGATCACCCGGCTGTCCGGTGGCGAGCGCAATCGGCTGCTGCTGGCACGCCTGTTCGCACAGCCATCCAACCTGCTGGTGATGGACGAGCCGACCAACGATCTGGACGTGGAAACGCTGGAGCTGCTGGAAGAGCTGCTCGGCGAGTACACCGGCACCTTGCTGCTGGTCAGCCATGACCGCGACTTCCTCGACAACGTGGTGACTTCCACCTTGGTGATGGAAGGCGAGGGCCTGATCGGCGATTACGTCGGCGGTTACAGCGATTCGTTGCGTCAACGCCGCACCCCGGCGCCCAACGCGATGGCGGTTGCCAAGGCATCGGCAACGGCGGCGGCGACCACGCCGGTGGCGGCTGCGGTGCCGGCCGATGCCGCGCCCAAGCGCAAGCTCAGCTACAAGGACGCGCGCGAGCTGGAGCAACTGCCGGCGTTGATCGAAACCCTGGAACAGCAGGTCGCAGCACTGACCGAGGCGATGAACGACCCGGCCTTCTACCAGCGCGACAGTGCGGCGATGGCCGCGCACACCGCCGCATTGGGCGCCGCGCAGGCGCAGCTGGATGCGGCGTTCGCGCGCTGGAGCGAACTGGATGGTTGATGATCGGGTCGGTACGCGACTGCGTGCCGGTCTTGTGGATGTGTGGTGCGGATAGCTGGCACTACACGTCGACTACAAGGTGGCAGCCGTTGGGGCGGCGCGTAAGGTAAAGCGCGATAGATACGCACCAGTAATCACCGATCATCCGCGCGCTGTGTCTGGTGATCGTGGTATCTCCAGTGATCGCGGGATGGATCTCGCAGGCGGCGTCTAGTCGCAGGCACTCGCAGGTGCCACAAATGCCGCGAACGTGAGCCCGCGCGCGGCCCAGGCGGTGGCGGCTTCGTCAAGGATATCCAGCAAGGTGTTGCGGTCGTTCGGCGCGGTGCGCGCGAGTGCGTCGGCGCCGTCGATCAGCAGCGCATAGCCCTGCGCTGCCGGCAGCCACGCCAGGTCGCGCAAGGCATCGGAGAGCGCATCCCAGTTGCGACCGAAGTTGGCCGGGAAGTCCAGTTGGGTGGCCAGGCGCATCAGCAACCTGTGCTTGTCGCTGCAGCTGGCCAGGTCCACGCGCAGGATGTGCAGGCCGGCATCGCGGGCGAGCGCGGCCATGGTGTCCAGATCGTCGGTATCGGCTTGATAGACACCCGATTGCCGCGGGTCGGACAGATCCAGTGCGAAGTCGCCTGCGCTCATGGCACCTGCTCCGGTGCCGGGCCCTGGAACGATTTGAAACTCTGGTAATGATCGTCGCTGTAGTACCAGGCCTGCGGCGGCGTACCGCCAGTGACGATGCGGCGCGCGCCGCGATCGGGACTGCCCGGGGTTTCCACGGTGTATTCGTGGTAGTAGCCGCGCGGACGCTCCGGCAAATGCTGCTCACGATTGCCGAACACGCTGCCGTCCTGCGGATGCGGGAAAGGTCCGCCGCGCTGGATCAGCACGATCGTGGCCATTGCCTCGGTCGGCAGAAATCCCGGCAACGCTTGCTGCTGCGGTGAGCGCTCGACCGGCGCTGCCGCGGCCATCGGCGCGCTGAGCTGCGGCGCAAAGTGCGGCTTGGGTGTCTGCATCGCGCGCATGCCCCACAGCCCGGCGACGAGCAGCACGATGGCGACGATCAGCAAAGCGGGCTTGCGCATGACAGAGTCCGGAAACGGGAGTGTGGGGACGGCAGAGCAAGTATGCCGCTGCGCGACTGTGTCGACTTTGAACGCGCCGGGCGGCGGGACGGTTCACGCCCGAGTAACCGGGGCATGGTGCAAGGTGTGCAGCGAACACGACGCGGCATGCAATGGGATGAAGTTTCCCTGCCAATACCCTTGGTAAGCGTCGCCGCCGTCCTTACCATCTACCCCGCAACGCCCGGTCTTCGCCGGGCGGCAAGTCCAGGAGATACGCATGGCCTACACCCTTCCGCAGTTGCCCTACGCCTACGACGCGCTGGAACCCAACATCGATGCGCAGACGATGGAAATCCATCACACCAAGCATCATCAGACCTATATCAACAACGTCAACGCGGCGCTGGAAGGGACTAAGTACGCCGATCTGCCGGTGGAAGAGCTGGTGTCCAAGCTGAAGAGCCTGCCGGAAAACCTGCAGGGCCCGGTGCGCAACAACGGTGGCGGCCACGCCAACCATTCGCTGTTCTGGACCGTGCTGTCGCCCAATGGCGGCGGTGAGCCCAAGGGCGAGGTCGCCAAGGCGATCGACAAGGACATCGGTGGTTTCGAGAAGTTCAAGGAAGCCTTCACCAAGGCCGCCGTCAGCCGTTTCGGCTCGGGCTGGGCCTGGCTGAGCGTGACTCCGGACAAGAAGCTGGTGGTGGAAAGCACCGCCAACCAGGACAGCCCGCTGTTCGAAGGCAATACGCCGATCCTGGGTCTGGACGTGTGGGAACACGCGTACTACCTGAAGTACCAGAACCGTCGTCCGGAATACATCGGCGCGTTCTACAACGCAGTGAACTGGGAAGAAGTCGAGCGCCGCTACCACGCTGCGATCGCCTGAAGTCCTGCATCGGCGCTGAGTTCCGCGTAGCGCTGTAACAGTGACACTCAACACACAAGGCCGGGAGCGATCCCGGCCTTGTGTGTTTGCTGCACGCTGTTGTAGGAGCGACCCTGGTCGCGAGGGGCTTTGCCGGGAAGGCCCGTCGCGCTCGGGCGCGCTCCTACGGTGTGCGGGCGTCGACCAGAACTTGCGCTCGGGGAGCGATCAGAACTTGGCGTCGAACTCGCGGGCATAGCCGGTGTTGACGATGACCTTCTGCAGCGCGTCGCTGATCTTGATGTTGCCGGCCACGATCTGCTGCGTTTCCGGGCCCATGTTGTCCATGCGCGGCGGGGTAGCGCCCTTGTAGTCGCAGACGCGGCCACCGGCTTCGCGCACCAGCAGCACGCCGGCCGCGATGTCCCAGGCTTTGACGCCGGCCTCGAAATACGCATCGGCGCGGCCGCAGGCCACATAGGCCAGATCCAGCGCGGCAGAACCGGTACGACGCACGTCTTCTGCCTGCACCAGCAGCGCATCGACGCACTTCAGCTGCGCACTGATGCGTGCGCGCTCGCGTGGCGGAAAGCCGGTGTGGACCATCGCGCCTTCCAGGTCCTTGCGTTCGGCAATGCGGATGCGGCGGTCGTTGAGCACCGCGCCGGCGCCGCGGCTGGCGGTGAACAGCTCGTTGCGCAGCGGGTCGAAGATCACCGCATCGGTCGGCTCGCCGTTTTCCACCAGCGCGATCGATACGCAGTAATGCGGGAAGCCGCGCAGATAGTTGCTGGTGCCGTCCAGCGGATCGATGACCCAGGTATAGCGGCCACTCTTGCCACCTTGCACGCCGCCTTCTTCGCCGAACACGGCGTACTCGGGGTAGCCGCGCTTGAGTTCCTTGATGATGACCTTCTCGGCATCGGCATCGACTTCGCTGGCGTAGTCCATGCGGCCCTTCTGCACCACATTCAGCGCATCGAGCTTGTTGATACCGCGCAACAGCACATTGCCGGCGAGGCGGGCGGCTTTGACCATGACGGTGACGGCGGGTTTCTGCATGGTTAAAGCTCCCGTGAAGGCAGAATCGAAAATGGCGAAGGTAAAAGAGCGGTCCGGCACCAAAGCCGGCCGCGCAGTTTACCATCTACGACCGAATCGCTCCCCAATCTCCGTTCATGTCCGTCAGCCAGCGCATCCGTTTTGTTCTTGTCGGCACCCAGCATCCAGGCAACATCGGCGCCGCCGCGCGCGCGATGAAGACGATGGGCGTGTCGCGCCTGGTGCTGGTGGCGCCGGAGCGTGCGCTCGACGAAGACGCCTATCGGCGTTCGGCCGGCGCCGAAGACGTGCTCGGCGAGGCGCCGATCTTCGCCACCCTGGCCGGGGCGGTGGCCGATTGCACCCTGGTGATCGGCTGCACCGCGCGTGCGCGCCGGGTCGCGCTGGAAGAGCTGCCGCCGGACGAGGGTGCGCGCCGTGCCTGGTCCAAGGCCGGCGAACCGGCCGAGGTGGCGATCGTGTTCGGCCGCGAGCGTACCGGCCTGACCAACGACGAGCTGCAGCTCTGCCATGCGGCGCTGCATATCCCCTCCGACCCGGCGTTCAGCTCGCTCAACCTCGCCGCGGCGGTGCAGGTGGTGGCGTACGAAGTGCGGCTGGCGCAGCTGGCGGCGGGCGAAGCGGAGCCTGCGCCGGCAGCGGCGAGCGGCGCGCTGCGCGACGGCCCGGCCAGCCATGCGCAACTGGAGGGCATGTTCGGCCAGTTGGGCGACACCCTGGACGAGATCGACTTCCACAAGGGGCGCGCGCCGGAATCGGCGATGCGCAAGCTGCGGCGGCTGTTGCTGCGCGCGGACATGAGCGAGCAGGAGGTACGGCTGCTACGCGGCATTCTGTCCGATGCGCAGCGCATGGCCATGCTGGCGAAGCGCGCCGGAAGCTGACGTCTGTCACATCTCGAAAGATTCGGCTAGGCTGTCGGCGGCTCTAGGGGAGTGTCCGTTTTGCGCGGTCTACGATGGTGTCTGATTGCCTGCGGGCTGTTGGCCGGGGCAGGCTTGGCCGCAACGGCGACGGCAGCGCCTTCCCCGGTATTGGTGCTTGGACGGATCAGCGACGATCCCGCCACGCATTACGCGCAACTCAAGCCCTTGCTGGATTACGTGGTGCCACGCATGCGCGAGGTCGGTATCCGCCGTGGCGAAATCCTGATGGCGCCGGATGCGCGGCAGATGTCCAGTTATCTGCGGCGTGGCCGTGTCGACTGGGTCAGCGAAACCACCGGTGCGGCGATGCTGCTGGAACAGCGCGGCAGTGCGCGCCCGCTGGTGATGACCGAACGCGGTGGCCTGCGCGAGTTCCACACGGTGTTCTTCGTCCGCCGCGATAGCCCGATCCAGTCGCTCAAGCAATTGCGCGGCCACACCCTGGCGTTGCAGAACGCCTCCTCCACCAGCGGCTATCTGCTGCCGATGCTGGAGCTGGTGCGCAATGGCATCGCCTGCGATGTGCTGCTGTCGCCGGACGACAGCCAGGTGCCGGGTTCGGTGGGTTACCTGATGGTCGGGTCGAAATTGAATATCGCCGCCTTCGTGCATCAGCACCTGATCGACGCGGGCGCTTTCAGCAACGCCGACTGGGACGACGAGCGCCACCTGCCACCGGTGTTCAAGCGCGACTTCCGCATCGTGCATCGCAGTGCGCCGGTACCGCGTGCCGTGGAGATGGTGCGCACCGGCATGGACCCGGCAGTGGAGCGGCGGCTGCGCATCGTGCTGCTGCAGGCGGCCTCCGATCCCAAGGCCGGGCCAGCCTTGAAGCGCTTTTTCGGCACCACTGCCTTCCACCCGTTGGATGAGACCAGCCGCCGACGCCTGGATGCGCTGAGCGCAGGGTTGCACCGTGTCAGGGATCAAGTGGAATGACTCAGGTGCGCTTCGGGCTGCAGGCACGCTTTCTCTTGGTGATGGCACTGACGTTGTTGCTGGTCGGTGCCATCCTGGCGTCGCTGCTGCAGCGCCAGAGCGCGATGCAGCGCGAAGTACGCGGGCTCAGTGCGCAGATCCTGCACGAGCTGTTCGATCGTAGCCTGCGCACGCGTGGCGAGACCTTGGCCACCGAGCTGGCGAACGGCCTGGCCAATCCGCTGTACTACTCCGATCTGGGCGCGGTAGGGGCGCTGGTGCGCAATGCCGCGCGTCAGCAGGTGGTGAGCTACGTGCTGGTGTTCGATCGACGCGGCCGGCTGGTGCACGACGGCTCGCCCAATCTGCAGCATTACGGTCAGGCCATGACCGACCCGCTCGCATTCAAGGCGGTGACGGCGCGCGCCATGGTATTGCAGTCCTCGCCGGAAGTGCTGGACGTGACGGTGCCGATCAAGATCGGCGACCAGCGTATCGGCGGTGTGCGGGTGGGCATGTCGCGCGAGCGGGTGCGCAGGATCGAATCCGGCGCCAACCTGACCCTGGTGCAGAACCTCAACGCGATCGGCAAGCGCGATCTGGGCTGGCTGCTGGTGCTGCTGGCCGCGCTGGTTGCGCTGGGTGTGCTGTTGGCCATCTACGTGCAGCGCACCCTGGTGGCGCCGGTGCGGTTGCTGGCCGCGGCCGCGCGCCAGATCGAGCGTGGCGACTATGCGGTGCAGTTGCCGCCGCATCCGCGCAACGACGAGATCGGCGAGTTGATTTCCGCCTTCGGCCGCATGAGCGAGAGCATCGCCCGGCACGATCGCGAGGTGCGCCACATGGCCTATACCGATGCGCTGACCGGCCTGACCAACCGGCTGGGGTTTCGCGAAGGCCTGGATCATCTGCTCAATACCGCCCGGAGTACCGACAGCAAGCTGGCGCTGCTGTTCGCCGATATCGACGACTTCAAGCGCGTCAACGACACGCTCGGTCACGAGGCCGGCGACGAGGCCTTGCTGCAGTTCGCCAGCCGTATCAGCCGCGCGGTCGGTGCATTGGGCGGCGACGATGCGATCCTGGCGCGCTTCGGTGGCGATGAATTCGTGATCCTGTTGCAGAACGGCGACGTCAGCCTGCTCGCCGCCCAGCTCGCCGACCGGCTGGTGCACGAGTTGAGCCGCCCCTTGAACGTGCAGGGCCGGGAGGTGTTCCTGGGCACCTCGATCGGCATCACGCTGTTCCCGGACGATGCCAGCAATGCCACTGCGTTGTTGAAGAATGGCGACATCGCGATGTATCAGGCCAAGGTCGCCGGCAAGAACTGCCACCGCTTCTACAGCCGCGCCGCCGATCATGCGGTGGAGCGGCGTGTGCACATGGAGCACGAGCTGCGCGGGGCCTGGGATCGCGACGAGTTGCGGCTGGTCTATCAGCCGATCTACCGCACCAGCGACCGCGTGCTGGTGGGGGTGGAAGTGCTGTTGCGCTGGCAGCACCCGGCGCTGGGCACGATTGCGCCGTCCACCTTCATCGATATCGCCGAGCAGAGCGGCCTGATCGAGGTGATCGGCCCCAAGGTGCTGCGCGCGGCCTGCCTGGAAGCGGCGCAATGGCCGGTGGTGGGCGATGGCCTGTTCATCTCGGTCAACGTCTCGCCGCGTCAGCTGCGCAGTGGCGACCTGATCGACACCGTGGCCGAGTGCCTGGCCGAGTCCGGCCTGCCGGCCGCGCGGCTGCATCTGGAGCTGACCGAAACGGCGGTGATCGGCGACGAAATGATGGCCGCCAGCCTGCTCGATCAGTTGCACCGTACCGGCGTGAAGGTATGGCTGGACGATTTCGGCACCGGTTTCTCCGGCCTGAGCCACCTGCGCCAGGTACCGGTGGACGGGGTCAAGATCGACAAGAGTTTCATCGCCGACCTGCAGCGCGACCCGGACGATCTGGCGCTGACCACGGCCATCATCGGCATGGCGCATTCGCTGGGCATCACGGTGGTGGCCGAGGGCATCGAGCAGGAGGCGCAGTTCAACCTGCTGCGCGAGCGCGGCTGCGATCTGGGCCAGGGCTATTGGTTCAGCCGCCCGCTGAGCCCGGCCGATCTGGTCAAGCTGATCGCGGCTGGCTGATCAGCGTAGGAGCGCACCCGGGCGCGACGAAGCATTACCGATAACGCCCGTCGCGCCCAGGTGCGCTTCTACGATTTAATGTGTCTGAGAGCTAGTGGTTACAGCGGTCGCTTGCCGGTATCGCCGGGGATTTCGCGTACCAGGCGCGGCACCAGGTAGCCGGACAGGCGCGTGGCCAGCTCGGTGTGCAGCGCGCGCGCGCGGGCATCGTCCACTTCGAAATGCGCCACGCCGGCGACCCGGTCGAGCTGGTGCAGGTAATACGGCAGCACGCCGGCGGCGAAGCTGCGTTCGCTCAGGGCCGCCAATGCGTCCACGCTGTCGTTGACGCCGCGCAGCAGCACGGCCTGATTGAGCAACTGCGCACCGGCCTCGCGCAGGGCGCGCATGGCGGCATCCACCGCGCTGTCGAATTCGTTGGCATGGTTGGCGTGCACCACGAAGGCCACCGGCCACGGCAGGCTGCGCAGCCAGGCCAGCAGCGGCGCATCGACGCGCTCGGGCAGCACGATCGGCAGCCGGCTGTGGATGCGCAGGCGTTTGATGTGCCCGATGGCGGCCAGCGCGTCGGTGAGTTCGGCCAGCTTGCCGGTGGCCAGCGACAGCGGGTCGCCGCCGGACAGCAGCACTTCGTCGATGCCGGGGTCGGCCGCGATCGTGGCGACCGCGTCGCGCCATCCGTCGCGCGCGGCGGTTTCCTCGGCATACGGGAAGTGGCGGCGGAAGCAGTAGCGGCAGTGCACCGCGCAGCTGCCGGTGGTGATCAGCAGGGCGCGTCCGCGGTATTTCTGGATCACGCCGTCCGCAGTCTTGGCGGCGCCATCGCCGACCGCATCCAGGCCGAAGCCCGGCACCAGCCGCATTTCATCGTCCAGCGGCAGCACCTGGCGCAGCAGTGGGTCGTGCCGGTCGCCACGGCGCATGCGCGCCACGAATGCCTGCGGCACCCGCAGCGGGAACTGGGCGGCGGCCGCGTCGCTGATCCCGGCCGCCTGCGCCTCCAGGCCCAGCAGCGCCAGCAGCGCGCGCGGGTCGCGCACGGCGTCGCGCCACTGCTGCTGCCAGCGCGGCTGTTGCAGGGTGGGCGGCGGATATGGCTGCAAGGCGAGGGGGGCTGCGGGTATCATATGCGGTCACAAAACCAATGCCCGCCGGTTGCGGCGGGCGCCCCATTCTAATCCGACCTGCCACGGCCTGTGGCAGGTCGTGGTCTTATCGAGGAGCTGCACCATGGCCACTGTTGGCATGAACGACGTCAAGAACGGCATGAAGATCCTGGTCAACAACGAGCCGGCGGTCATCACCGAGACCGAATACGTCAAGCCGGGCAAGGGCCAGGCCTTCACCCGCATGAAGTACCGCTTCATCAAGTCCGGCCGCGTGGTCGAAATGACCATGAAGGCGACCGACGACGTGGAAGTGGCTGACGTGGTCGATACCGACATGCGTTACCTCTACAGCGATGGCGAGTACTGGCACTTCATGGACCCGGAAACCTTCGAGCAGGTGCAGACCGACAAGGCCGGCATGGGCGGTGCCGACAAGTGGCTCAAGGGCGAGGAAGACTGCATCGTGACGCTGTGGAACGGCATGCCGATCTGGGTGCAGCCGCCGAACTTCGTCGAGCTGAAGATCACCGAGACCGACCCGGGCGTGCGCGGCGATACCTCCGGCGGCGGTGGCAAGCCGGCCACGCTGGAAACCGGCGCAGTGGTACGCGTGCCGCTGTTCGTCAACCAGGACGAAATCATCAAGGTCGACACCCGTTCGGGCGAATATTCGGCGCGCGTCAAGTAAGACGATGCGTCCGGGACACTGGCCTGAGCTAGCGGTATGCGGTGCCAGTGTCGTGTTGGGACTGTGGGCTGCGCTGCTTGCGTGCCCGGCTTTTGCGCAATCGGCTGCCGCAACGTGCGACGCCGGTGACGTGGCCGCCGTTGCGGCCATTGCAACGTCCGGCGTCGTGGGCGGCGCTGCCGCCACGCTGCCGGTCGACCGTCTGGTGGCCCAGACCTGTAAGCCGTGGCCGAACGACCCGGCAATCCGGCTGGCGGCAATCGCATTTGCTGGCGACGCGGAGGCCGTGCCTGGCGAGCGCGACCTCGAGTTGCGCGTGGCCATGCTCGATGCCGCCAGCGGCAAGGTGCTGGCGTTCTACGCGCAGGCAATGGGCGAGGACGCCGCCTTCGAGCTCGCTGCCGACAGCCTGCGCCTGGACACCGCGCGCTACGACCTGGCCAAGGGCGTGCGCGCGATCGGCGTGGTGGTGCGGAGTGCTGCGCGCGGGCCCAGCTGCCCGGATTTTTACAGCAATCAGGCATTGACCCTGCTGGTGCGCGAGGGGCGCAGCTTGCGCCCGGTGCTGCAACGCGATCTCTATGCATGGCAACGTGTGAAAGGCGAGCCATGTAGTCTGGGCAAGGGCGATGTGATCACCGAAGTCGCCAATCTGAGCGTGAGCATGGCGCCGCAGGTACATGCCGGCTATGCGGACATCGTGCTGACAGCCAACGTGTCTACCGTGGAGAGCACCGCTGGCAGCGACACCGATACCGAACGTACCCGTCGCGTGCGCCAGGTACTGCGCTACAACGGCCAGCGCTATGTGCCTGTGGCCGGTGGCGATCCCCGCTGGCCATTCGACAACTAACCTTTTATGGATCCGCTCATGACCAATGCCCCTCCCGAAGCGTGCGATCTGTTGATCGAAGCCGGTTACGTGGTGCCGATCGAGCCGCATGCGGTGGTGCTCGACGATCACGCGGTGGCGGTGCACAACGGCGTCATCGTGGCGATCCTGCCGACCGCCGAGGCGCGCCTGCGATTTGCGCCGACCCAGACCGTCTCGCGCCCGGAGGCAGCCTTGATCCCGGGCCTGGTCAACGCGCATACGCATAACCCGATGACGCTGCTGCGGGGCGTTGCCGACGATCTGCCGCTGATGGTGTGGCTGCAGCAGCACATCTGGCCGGTGGAGGCGGCGGTGATCGGGCCGGAATTCGTGGCCGACGGCACCACGCTGGCGATCGCCGAAATGCTGCGTGGCGGGACCACCTGCGTCAACGAAAACTACTTCTTTGCCGATGTGCAGGCGGCCGTCTACAAGCAGCACGGCTTCCGCGCGCTGGTCGGCGCGGTGATCATCGATTTCCCCACCGCCTGGGCATCGTCGGATGACGAATACTTCGCGCGGGCCGGCGAGCTGCACGACCAGTGGCGCGACGATCCGCTGATCAGCACCGCCTTCGCGCCGCATGCGCCGTACACGGTGAACGATGCCAACTTCGAACGCGTGCGCATGCTGGCCGACCAGCTGGATCTGCCGGTGCATCTGCACACGCACGAAACCGCGCAGGAAGTGGCCGATTCGGTTGCCCAGTACGGGCAGCGTCCGCTGGCGCGGCTGGATCGCCTGGGGCTGGTCAACGACCGCCTGATCGCCGTGCACATGACCCAGCTCACCGAGGCGGAAATCCACCTGTGCGCCGAGCGCGGCGTCAGCGTGGTGCATTGCCCGGAGTCCAACCTCAAGCTCGCCTCGGGTTTTTGCCCGGCCTGCGCGCTGCAACGTGCCGGCGTGAACCTGGCGATCGGCACCGACGGCTGCGCCAGCAACAACGACCTGGACATGTTCAGCGAGAACCGCACCGCGGCGATCCTGGCCAAGGCAGTGGCCAACGATGCCACCGCGCTGGATGCGGCCACCACGCTGCGCGCGGCCACGCTGGGCGGCGCGCGCGCGTTGGGCTTCGGCGACAGGATCGGCTCGATCGAAATCGGCAAGCAGGCCGATCTGGTCTGCGTCGACTTGTCTGCACTGGAGACCCAGCCGCTGCATCATGTGCTGTCGCAACTCATCTACGCCACCGGCCGTCACCAGGTCACCGATGTGTGGATCGCCGGCAAGCCCAAGCTGGTGCAGCGCGAGCTCATCGACATGGATACCGCTGCCTTGGTCGCCAATGCGCGGCAGTGGCGCGAGCGCATCCGCACCGTCCGCGCCTGAGCGCGCGTCATCCCATCACGGAGCTCCGCATGAATCCGAACACCCAATCCACGTCCAGCAACTTCCATCAGAGCGAGCTGGACAAGTTCGCAGCTTTGGCCAACCGCTGGTGGGATGCCGACGGCCCGCAGAAGCCGCTGCATGCGCTCAATCCGGTGCGCCTGGACTATGTGTCCGCACGGCTGGGCCTGGCCGGCGCCCGCGTGCTGGATGTCGGCTGCGGTGGCGGTCTGCTCAGCGAGTCGATGGCGCGTCTGGGCGCGCAGGTCACGGCGATCGATCTGGCGCCGGAGCTGGTCAAGGTGGCGCGCCTGCACAGCCTGGAATCGGGCGTGCAGGTGGATTATCGCGTGCAGTCGGTGGAAGACCTGGCCGCCGAACAGCCGGGCAGTTTCGATGCGGTGACCTGCATGGAGATGCTCGAGCACGTGCCGGACCCGACCGCGATCATCCGCGCCTGCGCCAGCCTGCTCAAGCCCGGCGGCAAGCTGTTCCTGTCCACGCTCAATCGCACGCCGGCCGCGTTCGCGCTGGCGGTGATCGGCGCCGAATACATTGCGCGGCTGCTGCCCAAGGGCACGCATCACTACAAGGATTTCATCAAGCCGGCAGAACTTGCGGCGTGGTTGCGCAACGCCGAACTGCAGCTGGAAGACGTCAGCGGCATGCTGTACGAGCCGTGGCGCAATCGTGCGCGCCTGTCGTCGCGTACCGAGGTCAATTATCTGGCCTATGCGGTGAAGCCGTGACGAGCGGGGATTGGGGAGTCGGGAGTTGGGATTGGCAACAGCGAGTGCGTATTTGATGTTTGCCGAGTCCCACCGTCCCGATGGCGGCACACGACCGCAGAGCGACGGGGCGGCTGTGAGGTTTCCGCGTGCGGTGTTGTTCGATCTGGATGGCACCTTGCTGGATAGCGCACTGGACATGCTGGCGACCGTCAACGCGATGCTGACCGAGCGGGAGCGTGCGCCGCTCGTGCTGGCGCAGTTGCGTCCGGTGGTGTCCAAGGGTGCGCGCGCGATGCTGAAGGTCGCGTTTGCCGAACTCGATGCGGTCGAGCGCGATACCTTGCTACCGGAATTCCTGCGTCGTTACGAGGCCTTGATCGGTACGCAGTCGCAGCTGTTCGACGGTGTCGAAGAACTGCTGCTGCGGCTGGAGCGCGCCGGTTGCATCTGGGGCGTGGTCACCAACAAGCCCGAATATCTGGCGCGGCTGATCCTGCCGCAACTGGGGTGGGAACAGCGCTGTGCGGTGCTGATCGGCGGCGATACGCTGGCCGAGCGCAAGCCGCACCCGTTGCCGTTGCTGGCAGCGGCCGAGCGCATCGGCGTTGTGCCGGCGCAGTGCGTCTACGTCGGCGACGACGAGCGCGACATCCTGGCCGCGCGCGCGGCGGCGATGCCGTCGGTGGCGGTGTTGTGGGGCTATCGCCTGCACGACGACGAGCCGTCGCGCTGGCAGGCCGACGTCCTCGTCGCGCAGCCGCAGACGCTGTGGGATGCCGTGGCGTGGCCGCAGACCTGATCTTCTTTCGTTTTCTTCTGGACCCGCCATGAGCCAATCCAGCGCTCTCGACAGTTTTCTCGACAAGTGGCGCACGCGCTGGCCGGAATGGTCGGTTGCCGAGCCCTTCGTTCCCGAACCGCAGCGACGCCTCACGGCGGCCTGGTTTGCGCTGCTGCAGGAATGGGAAGACATCATGAACATTGCCGGCGACCCGTTGCCGGCCGACGCCAAGCTGGCATGGTGGCAGCAGGAGCTGCGCGACTGGTCGCAGCAGCGTTCGCGCCATCCGCTGGGGCGCGTGCTGGAGCCGGTGCCTGCGCCGTGGGCGCAACTGGCCGATACCTTGCCGGCCATGCAGGATGCGCGTGCGCAGCCGCAATCGTTGCAGCAGGCGTTGGCGACATTAGGTGCCTTCGCCGAGGCCGTGGTTGCCGTGGAAGCTGCGCTATTTGCGCGCACCCAGCCTGGCGATGCCATTGCGGTGGCAGTGCAGTGGCTGGACGCACGCCAGCGTGTGGCCGGCGACAGCGCCGCGCCCGCTGACATGACCACCGCCGCATGGCGCACCCAGTTACTGCGCGCTTGGCCGCGCAAACCGGCGTTGGCACGGTCGCACCGGATGTGGTCGCGGCTGGCCCGCCTGCGCCTGCAGCGCGAGCTTGCCGGCAAGGCAGCGTATCCACCGCCGGTGCAGCAGTTGTGGCATAGCTGGCGTGCTGCCAGCGGCGCGGACTGAGAGCGGCGGATCTGCGCCTTGGCTGCAGGGACCATCGCGGGACACGCCTTGAACCCGTCTATTGAGGCTCTTATGCGGTATCCATGCCGCATAAGGTCCCGCGACGGTGGGCGGGCAAGGACCTGTCGAGATGGTCGGCGCGCATGGCTTTCAGTAAAGCAGCCAGCACACTGTCTGGTGCGGTGTCCTTGCCGATTGCGGGACCGTGTGGCGGCATGGATGCCGCCACCGAGCCCCCAGGGATGGGTTTACGGCGTGTCCCGCAAGCGGTGGGGGCGCCGCGCCCTCGATCAGCCGAGTTTTGATGCATGCTTGGATCGTCTGATCGCAGCATCGCTGCCAGTCAAGCGCAAGATCAGATCGGCGAATCCGGCAATACCGAGTGGTAGGCAATGAACGCGTCATTGCACTGCAGTGGCGTGCCCGGCCCGGGCTTGCCTTGCAATTGCACATCGTTGGGCACCGATTCGGACAACTGATCGAAAAAGCTTACCGGGCCGCCTTTGAAGGTGAAATGGGTTGCGCCAGGGTTGCTGGCTGGCCCGCCGAAGTGCGGTTGTGCGAACGCGATCGGCCCGCCCTCCAGCACCACGTTGTCCAGCGACAGGGTGATCGGCAAGGTGGTGGTCGCGTCGCGGTACCCATAGAAGCTCAGCTCGCCGCCGCCAAACGCCTTGGAACCCAGCGAATGCACATTGGTCAGCGCAATGCCGCTGAAACTCGGCAGTTTGTTGCGCACCGCCGCGTTGGCATAGTTGGCGTCGAACACCAGCGGCCGGGCAACCCCGCGCATGCAGACGTTTTCGAAGCTGATGTCGTACACCTGGCCGCCGCGCGTGCCGTCGGATTTGATACGCAGGCCGTTGGCAGAATACGGGTCTCTCACGACATCATTCGCGTCGAAACCATCGATGCTCAAGCCGCGCACGGCGATATGGCGCATGCCTGCATCGGTTTCGCTACCCAGCGAAAAACCGTGCGTGTAATAGAACTGGTTATAGGCGAACAGCATGTTTTCCGATGCGATGCTGCGTTTGCTGCTGGCATGGGCCTTGATCGCCACGCCGTCATCGCCGGTGCCGATGTAGGAGTACGCCAGCAACACGTTCTTCGACTGGCCGGGGTCGAAGCCATCGGTATTCTTGGCCGTTTCGGGCGTGAAGCAGGTAGCGTGCGCAGTAACGTCGGGCGTAGTGCCGGCTGGGCAGCGATAACCGGGACGCGAGTAGACCAGGCTGGGCGCCAGAATCTTGATGCCCCACGCGGTCAGGCCGACCACGTTGTCGGTGGTGACGTGGAAATTGGGCGAGTTTTCCAGGGTGATGTCGTACAGGGTGAAGTCTGTGCTGTCGTCGATCTGCAGCAGCCGCGGTACGTGCTGGCTCAGTCCCTTGGTGACATTGAGATAGGCCAGATCCCACCAGCTGGCGGTGCCTGCATTGGGCCCGGCGGTGAGCGTGCTGCCGCCGCGGCCGTCGATCTTGCCGGCACCGACAAGCGCGCTGTTGGCGGTATCGGCGACGTGGATCAGCGGGTTGCAGGACTTGGCCTTGTCGCTGGTCGCGGTGCCGCAGGTGCCAAGACCATTGTCGTAGTCCTGCGGATTGCGCGAGCCGAACAAGGTGACGCCGCGGTCGATCCACAGCGTGACCTTGCTCTTGATCGTCAGCGGGCCACTCAAGAAGCCGGACTCGCCGGCAGCGCCGGGCACCAGGCGCACCGCGCTGCCGGCTGGGCAATCATCAATGGCCGCCTGCAGACGCGCGGTGTCGCGCTTGGATTGCGCGGGATCTGCGTCGAGCGCGTCCAGCGAACCGGCGACCGGCGTCAACGCGGCCTTGAGCGTTGTGCAGACCTGCGTCGGTAGCGTCGGTTGCTGGATCACGCCCCAACTGGTGGAAATGCTGTGCGCAGTGTCGGGCACGTCCGGTGTGTGCGGCCGCGCGGCGCTGGCCTGGAATGTCGTCAGACCAAGTAGCGCGAGCGTCAACGGCGCAAGCGCTGGAAAGGGGCAATCGGACTGCATGGGATGCTCCGGGAGTGGGATGCGAAAGACGTCGTCGATCAGTCATAGGCGCGCCGCCTGGGTGTTGCAGTCGCATGACAGTGATTGCCAACACACGTCGCCAGCGCGCCAACCATCTCGCTTGCCGCAGCACTTGGCTGGCGGCGAGCGACGAGCAAGGGTGGCCCCTTGCGTCCAGGCGCGCTGCCGGCCGGGCGAATTCACCACCGCATTGCCGAAGGCGCTGCAGCGTTGCCGCAATCGGAGGAAACAAAAACGCCTGCCGGCTCACCGCATTGCACGGCCAACAGGCGAGGGCGGCAACGTTACCGCTGCGCGATGCGATGACTCAGCGTGACCTGGCGTGGCGACCCATCAGTCCGCGCTGCCGGCGCCGCTGTTGCCGTATTCGTAGAACCGGTTGGCCGAATTGGCGCAGTTGCTGCTGCAGTACGGACGGCTGGCAGTGGAGGCATTCCACGGTGCGGTCTTGCGGATATGGCTGCCCAGGCTGGAATCGCGCACCGTCACCTGGCCGTTGGGCGAGGTGCCGTTGACGTAGGCGGACAGGCTGCTGATGCCTTCATCCCAGGCGCGCCCGAGATAGGTCTGGTTGTCGGGCGATCCGGAGCCGGCGACGAAGCGGCTATTGATCGCCAGGAACCCGTAGGCGCTGCCCGGGCGTGTGCTGGGCGCAAAGATATAGCCGCCGCGGTTGCTGCCCAGGCGCGCGCCGGCCGAGCGAATGGTGGCGTTGTCGAACACGCCCACCCCCGAGCCGAAGATGAAGTCGACATCGCCCTCGATCGTGCTGTTCTTGAAATAGGCGCGAATCACGTTGGCGGCGTTGGTCGCGCTGATCAGCAAGGTGTCCTGATTGCCGGTCACCAGCACATCTTCGAAACTGGCCTGGTCGCCACGTACCGCCAGCGCCACTGCGGCCTGATTGTTGTCCGCGTAAGTGCCTTCGACATAATGGTTGTGCACGCGCAGGTGACGCGCCTGGAAGCCGGCTGCACGCACGGTCAGTGTCGCGCTGTTGGAAGTGCCCACCGTGGTTGCTGCTGCATTGCTGGCACAGGGGTGAGTTGCGGTGCCGGCCGGCTTGGGCGTCGGGTTGGCGTTGTTGAAGCGGATCACGGTGTCGGTGGTGTTGCTGCCCAGGCCGAACACGGTCAGCGGTGGCGCGTTGGCCGGCACGCAGACCAGTTCGGTATAGGTGCCTGCCTTGACACTGATGTAGCGACGGGTGCTGCCGCCGGCAGCGACCGCTGCATCGATTGCCGACTGCACGGTGCGGTAGCGCGTGGAGCCATCGGCGGCCACGGCGAAGTCTGCACTGAGCAGTGCGACCCCTGCAGTGGGATTCCAGTTGTCGGTGACCAGGGCAGTGATCGGGCCGGCCTTGGCCAAGGCCTTGGAGATGGTGTACGTGTTCGCTTCGCTGCTGGTGAGTTGCGGGCGGCTGGCCGTGCCGGTCAACGCGGGGGCATCGACACTGACAAGGCTCAGCAGGACGGCGGCGATACAGGTCGTGCGCAAGGGCGATGCAGACATGAGTGGCGCTCTCTCGGAAGGGACGCAGACGATGGGTTGATACGCTTCATCCGCCGGACCCTGCGTGCCTGTACCGCTAGCATGGCGCACACGCGATGGGCGGATGCCGGTCACCGCGTCTGGGGGTTCCTGGATGGCGGAGCAATCGGCGAGGCGATCTTACTGACCTGGCCGATTCAGCGGCCTGGCGGTGAGACGCAAAGTTCAAGACCTTTGGTGGCATCACGCTCCGCGACGTGACTGCGTCGCAAACAGGCAGCGTGGCTGCAATGACCGGTGCAGTGCACCATCGCAGACCGGCGGATCGCGTTGCCGCCGTGTGCAGGCAAGAGTGCACATCGTCACATGCCGTGGGCAGGGAGACTTCCAGACTGAGCCACCCGCGTAGACACGCGCATGTGAGATAGCGAGATGGCAGATCCCAAAGAGCTGCAGGAAAAATTCTGGAAAGCCTTGAAATCCGATCGCACTGTGATGCTGGGCCTGGATGGAGTGGAAGATGGGCATGCACGCCCGATGACCGCGCAGATCGAAGGCGATAGCGGTGGTCCGATCTGGTTCTTCACCTCCAAGGACAATGCGCTGATTTCCATGCTGGGCCAGGGCCGCCGCGTCATTGGCGCCTTCAGCAGCAAGGGGCACGACCTGTTCGCCAGCATCAGCGGCTCGTTGCGCGAAGACACCGACCCGGCTGTGGTCGAGCGTCTGTGGAACCCGCATGTCGCTGCCTGGTACGAAGGCGGCAAGGACGATCCCAAGTTGGCGCTGCTGCGCCTGGATACCGATCACGCGCAGATATGGCTCAACGGTTCCAGTTTGTTGGCCGGCATCAAGGTGCTGTTCGGCGTCGACCCGAAAAAGGATTACCAGGACAAGGTGGCGGACGTTCCGCTGCGCTAAGGTCTGATCCACGCATGCGCGATCTTCGAGATGGTGCATGCGACCTCATGCATCCAGGTGCTGTCGCTTGTGCAGGCACCGATTCGGTTGTGAGGCTGGACCGGCGCGGTCAGCTTGGATTGCATGCGAGAACGGTGATGGCACTGCGCGTTCACGCGCTGCCTGACAGAGGAGAAACAAGATGCAACAGATCGAAACTGGCCAGATGGTGTTTCTGCGGGATGGCGAAGTCTGCGTCGGTGCCGTCCGCGAGGTGCGCAAGGATGGCGCCGAGCTGGTCATCAATATTGAAAACGGGGGCGACTTCGTGCTACCTGCGTCGGTGGTGCGTGATGTGCATTCCGGCAAGGTGATGCTGGATGTCGAGCAACTGCCGGAAGAGGTACGCAATGCCCTGCGCCATCCGCACGACAACGAGTTGCCGACGAGCACCTATGCGGCCAGCGATCCGCACGATGGCGCGCTCAGGTAAGTCGGCTAACTACGAACTAGGTTCAAAAATCCGGCCGCATCCCATCGGGAAGTAAGAATGTCCGCGGCGCAGCATCGGACGGGCCAGCCGACGGCAGTGCCGGCTGCTCGGCCTCATCCTTGAGTTGCACGCCGGACAGCTTGCGTCGGAACGATTCGCGCAGTAGGTACGCAAGCTTATGGGTGGCGTCGGCGTAATTCAGCCCTTCGGTGCGGATGTTGGAAATGCAATTGCGCGCCGCGTCGGTCAGACCCACCCGCGGGCTGTAGGTCAGATACAGACCCAGGCTGTCGGGCGAGCTCAGGCCTGGCCGTTCGCCGATCAACACGATCACCAGACGCGCCTTGAGCAGTTCGCCGACCTCGTCGCCGATGGCGACGCGGCCTTGCGCGATCAACACCACCGGCGCCAATGACCAGCATTCGTGCGCAGCCAGCGCGTCGATATGCTCCAGCATCTGCGCCGCATGCCGATGCACCGCCAATGCGGAGAGTCCGTCGGCGACCACCACCGCAACATCGTGCCCGCCGCCATGGACCGCGGTCAGGCCACGCAGATGCGCGGCCGCATCCTCGCCCAGGCGCCGGCCCAGATCCGGCCTTTTCAGGTAGGCATGCCGATCCACTGCCGCGCTGTGCAGCAGAATGCTGTCACGCCCACGCTGTTTCAGCGCTGTTTGCAGCGGCTGTGGATCCAATGCCAGATGCACCGCATCGCGTGCCTGCGCATGCGCGAGCTGGAAATCCAGATGTGCCGCGGTCGGCAGGCTGGTGCCGACGCGCCCCAGCGCGATGCGCGCCGGCGTCAGCCGGCGCAGTTGTGCCCAGGCGTCGCGCGGTGGGGTGGTCGGGTCGCTCATTGCACGCTGCCGGTGTGCAACTGCTCCAGCGCACGCCGGAACGGTGCGGGAAGCTCGCTGCCGAGTTCGAAGCGTCCATCGCGCAGACGCAGGATGCCTTGTTGCTCCAGCCAGTGTTCGAACTCGGGCGCAGCGCGCAGGCCGAGCGCCTGGCGCGCATACAGCGCATCGTGGAACGAGGTGGTCTGGTAGTTGAGCATCACATCGTCCGAGCCGGGGATGCCCATGATGAAGTTGATGCCGGCGGTGCCGAGCAGGGTCAGCAGCACGTCCATGTCGTCCTGATCGGCTTCGGCATGATTGGTGTAGCAGATGTCGCAGCCCATCGGCACGCCGAGCAGCTTGCCGCAGAAGTGATCCTCCAGCCCGGCACGGATGATCTGTTTGCCGTCGTAGAGATATTCCGGGCCGATAAAGCCCACCACGGTGTTCACCAGCAGCGGCTTGAACTGCCGCGCCAGGGCATAGGCGCGCACCTCACAGGTCTGCTGATCGACGCCGTGATGCGCGTTGGCCGACAACGCGCTGCCCTGGCCGGTCTCGAAATACATCACGTTGTCGCCGACGCTGCCACGCCGCAACGATACCCCGGCGTCATGGCCTTCCTGCAGCAGCGCCAGATTGATGCCGAAGCTGGCATTGGCCGCTTCGGTGCCGGCGATCGACTGGAACACCAGATCCACCGGCACACCGCGGTTGATCGCCTCAATGGTGGTGGTGATATGCGCCAGCACACAGGATTGCGTGGGGATCTGGTAACCGGTGATCACCGCATCGAGCATGCGCAGCAACGCGGTGGTGGCGGCCAGGCTGTCGCTGGCAGGATTGATGCCGATCACTGCATCGCCATTGCCGTACAACAGGCCATCGAGCACGCTGGCGGCGATGCCGGTGGCATCGTCGGTAGGGTGGTTGGGCTGCAGGCGCGTGGACAGACGGCCACGCAAGCCCAGCGTATTGCGAAAGCGCGTGACCACGCGCGTCTTCTGCGCGACCAGGATCAGGTCCTGCACGCGCATCAACTTCGAGACCGCCGCCACCATCTCCGGTGTCAGTCCGGGTGCCAGTGCGGTTAGTGCCGCTTCGTCGGCCTGCGCACTCAACAGCCAATCGCGAAAGCCGCCGACGGTGAGATGCGCCACCGCGGCAAATGCGGCCGCATCGTGCTGGTCGACGATCAGGCGGGTGACCTCGTCCGATTCGTACGGCACCACCGCTTCATCGAGGAAGTGACGCAGCGGCAGATCCGCCAGCGCCATCTGCGCCGCCACCCGCTGCAGCCCGGAGTCGGCGGCGAGCCCGGCCAGTTGGTCGCCCGAGCGCGTCGGCGTGGCCTTGGCCAGCAAGGTCTTGAGATCGGCAAACCGGAAGCGCTCGCCGCCTGCGCTGAACGCGAACCCGCTCATCTGGCACTGGCCGCAGGCGTGGCCTGGCCGCGCAGGCTCAGCACGCAACACAGCCCGCCGAACAGCAGCAGGCCCACGAAGATCAGCGCCACGATCGGGTTGAACCAGACCATCGCCACCAGGCACACCAGCGCCAGCAGCAGCGCGATGGCCGGCACCACCGGATAGCCCGGCGCACGAAAGCTGCGCTCCAGCCCGGGTTCGGCGCGGCGCAGCTTGAACAGGCTGAGCATGCTCATCCCATACATCACGATCGCACCGAACACCGACATGGTGATCATCGCCGCGGTCAGCGACATGCCCTGGATCTTGACCACGCTGTCGCTGCAGATCGCCGCGATGCCGATCGCGCCGCCGGCAAGAATCGCGCGATGCGGCGTACGAAAGCGCGACAGCCTGGCCAGGCCGTGCGGCAGGAACCCGGCACGCGCCAACGCAAAGAACTGCCGCGAATAGCCCAGGATGATGCCGTGGAAGCTGGCCACCAGGCCGAACAGGCCGATCCACACCAGCATATGTAGCCAGGTCGAGCTGTTGCCGACCACCGCCTTCATCGCCTGCGGCAGCGGGTCGTTGATGTTGGAGAGCTGACGCCAGTCGCCGACCCCACCCGCAAACACCATCACGCCCAATGCCAGCACCACCAGGGTGAGGATGCCGGCGATGTAGGCGCGCGGAATCGTGCGCCTGGGGTCCTTGGCTTCTTCGGCCGCCATCGCCGCGCCCTCGATCGCCAGAAAGAACCAGATCGCAAACGGGATCGCGGCAAAGATGCCGGAGATCGCCGCCGGGCCGAATACATCGCTACCGGCCCAGCCGTTGGCGGCAAAGCGCGCAACGCTGAAGCCCGGTGCCACCACGCCCATGAACACCAGTAACTCGATCACCGCCAGCAAGGTCACGATCAGTTCGAAGGTGGCGGCGATCGCCACGCCGACGATGTTCAAGCTCATGAAGATCGCATACGCGCCGATCGCCGCGATGCGTGGGTCCAGGGTCGGGAACTGCACATTGAGATAGGCGCCAATGGCCATCGCAATGGCCGGCGGCGCGAACACGAACTCGATCAGCGTGGCCAGGCCCGCCAGCATGCCGCCGTAGGTGCCGAATGCGCGCAGGCTGTAGGCGAACGGCCCACCCGCATTGGGGATGGCGGTGGTCAGCTCGGTAAAGCTGAAGATGAAGCAGGTGTACATCACCGCGACCAGCAGCGTTGTCACCAGAAAGCCCAGCGTGCCGGCGGTGCCCCAGCCGTAGCTCCAGCCGAAATATTCGCCGGAAATCACCAGACCCACTGCGATCCCCCACAGCTGCCAGGTGCCCAGGGTGGGTTTGAGTTGTTCGTTGCGCATGTCGCGCATCTCCTGCGGTCGGGGGAGGGGAGATGAAGCAGGTCCGGCGCGTCAACGCGGAACCGACCGCCAGCGACCAGTCGCCCACGGACGCATGGCGACGATCGACGGTCGTTCCGGTTATACCCCAAAGCCCTGCGGCGAACATACGCACCGCGGGTGGGTCGCAGAGAACACGCCTCCACGCCAGCGCAACCAGAGCCCCTCTCCTTTGGGAGAGGGTTGGGGTGAGGGTAGGGTTGCGCAGTCGATATCCCGCCGCTTTAAAACTATTTGCTGCGCTCGAGCACCAGCAACGGATCGATCCGCACATCGAACCAGTTCATCCCCCAATGCAGATGTGGCCCGGTCGCGCGCCCGGTGGCACCCACCGCCGCGATCACCTGGCCTTGCTCCACCCGGTCGCCCACCTTCACGTCAATGCGCGACAGATGCAGAAAATTCGAACTCACCCCGAAGCCATGGTCCAGCAGCACGGTGCCGCCGGTCAGGTACAGGTCCGGCGCGGCGAAGGTCACCACGCCGGCGGCCGGTGCCTTGACCGGCGTGCCGGTGGGCACGGCGATATCCATGCCCGAATGGCCGGCGCCGGGCTGGCCGTTGTAGACGCGCGCATTGCCGAAGCGCCCGCTGATGCGGCCCTGCACCGGCCAGATGAAGGGCTGGGCGAAATCGGTGCGGGCATCGTCGCGGTCGCGCGCGGCGGTGACCTGCGCCTGCTCGCGCTTGATCCGCTCGGCGATCGCCGCAGGCGGATTGACCGTCTTGGGCGGCACGCCGTTGACGCGCTCCACCGGCCAGTCGCGTGGCGTCACCGCAATGCTGGCGGTCTGCGTGCTGCCATCGGGCCGGGTGATCTGCACCTGCAACGGGCCGGTGGCGTCGCGGCCGATGCCGAACACCACGCTGCCATAGCCGCTGACCCGCAAGCTGCGGCCGGCGTACTGCACCTGGCTGCCCGCCGGCACCTTGCCGATCACCAGCGCGCCCTGCGACGCGCTTTGCGGAAATACCACCTCCGTAGCGTCGGCAGACTGCGCAGCGACGCTGCCAACAGCGAGCGAGAGCGGCGCAAGCGCAAGCCAGGCGCCAATCAGGGCTGCGCGCATCAGCGGTCGAAGGTCAGGCGTTGACCGGCCGCACTGCCAACCAACTGTTCGCCATCCCACACCTGCTGGCCGTTGACCCAGGTGGCGGCGATGCGCGAGCGGAACGTGGTGCCTTCGAACGGCGACCAGCCGCACTTGGACAGCACCTGCTCGCGCTTCACGGTGAACGGGGTGTTGTCGATCATCACCAGGTCGGCGAAATAGCCTTCGCGCAGGAAGCCGCGTTCTTCCACATCGAACAGCTGCGCCGGCGCATGCGCGAACTTCTGCACGATACGGGTGATCGGCAGCTTGCCCTCGTGCACCAGTTCCAGCGCGGCGACCAGCGCGTACTGCACCAGCGGCAGGCCGGAGGGCGCCTGCGCGTAAGGCTTCTGCTTCTCTTCCCAGGTATGCGGCGCATGGTCGGTGGCGAGCACGTCGATGACGTCCTCGGCCAGCGCCTGGATCAGCGCCAGGCGGTCCTCGGCGTCCTTGATCGCGGGGTTGCACTTGATCAGGTTGCCCAGCCGCGCGTAATCGCTGCGGTCAAAGCGCAGGAAGTGGATGCAGGTCTCGGCGGTGATGCGCTTGCGCAGCTTGCCTTCGGCATCGACCAGCGGGCCGGCCTCGAACAGCGCCAGCTCGTCGGCAGTGGAGATATGCAGCACGTGCAGTCGGGTGTTGTGCCTGCGCGCCAGCGCCACCGCCAGCTGCGAGGACTTCAGGCAGGCCTGCCGCGAGCGGATGTCCGGATGCATCTCCGGGGTCAGTGCGTCGCCGTATTTTTCCTTGTACTGCGCCAGCGTCGCATCGATGGTCGGGGTGTCTTCGCAGTGGGTGATGATCGGCGTCGGTGCGTCGCGGAAGATCGCGTCCAGCGTCTCGGGATTGTCGACCAGCATGTTGCCGGTGGAGGCGCCCATGAACACCTTGATGCCCGGGGCAGTCTTCGGATCCAGCGTCTGGATCGCAGCCAGGTTGTCGTTGCTGGCGCCCATGTAGAAGCCGTAGTTGGCCCAGGCGCGCCCGGCTGCAGCGTCGTACTTGGCCTGCAGTGCGGCCGCGTCCAGGGTCGGCGGGTTGGTGTTGGGCATGTCCATGAAGCTGGTCAGGCCACCGGCCACCGCGGCGCCGGATTCGGTCGCGATGTCGCCCTTGTGGGTCAGGCCCGGTTCGCGGAAGTGCACCTGGTCGTCGATCATGCCCGGCAGCACCCAGCGTCCGGCGGCGTCCACCACGGTGTCGCCCGCAGCCGGGGCGATCTTGCTGGTGATCTTCGCGATGCGGCCGGCGTCGATCAGCAGATCGGCGTCGAATTCCTTGCCTTCATTGACCAGGCGGGCGTTGACGATGAGGGTTCGGCTCATGGATGAGGTCCTTTGCAGCTGCAGGAAGGGGAGACGGGCGAGGCTGCGGACGCAGGCGCGTCGGGCACGGGGTCGAACCCGCCCGGATGGAAGGGATGGCAGCGGCCGAGCCGGCGCGTGGCCAGCCAGCAACCGCGTAGCGGGCCGAAGCGGCCGATCGCGGTCATCGCATACTCCGAGCAACTGGGCGCAAAACGGCAGCGCGGCCCCAGCAAGGGGCTGATGAACCGCTTGTAGAAACGCAGCAGCGCGATGAGCAGGCGTGAGATCACTTGCCAATGATATGCCACTTGGATTAATACGTGGTTGCCGGGGGTCCGTGGGGTAAGCTATAAAGGCCCGCTTTCCCGGGCCCCGGGGGAACCAAGGATGAGCGTTTCGTGGCTGCTAAAAAACCTGCAAAAAAGGCCGTAGAGGCCGCCAAGAAGTCCGCCAGACCCGTTGCGAAGAAGGCAGCGGCGCCCGCCGCTGCAAAACCGGCCGCCAAGCAGGCGACGCCGTCCGCCAAGCAGCCGGTTGCCAAGAAGGCAGCTGCGACGAAGACCGCGGCCAAGCCGGCGCCGGTCTCCAAGAGCGCAGCGTCCAAACCCGCGGCCCTCAAACCTGTAAAATCTCCTGTCGCCAAGAGTGCTGCCAAGCCGGCGGCGAACAAGGCAGCTCCGGCAGCCGCCAAACCGGCCGCCAAGCCGGTGGCGCCCAAGTCCGTACCGAAGCCGGCTACCAAGTCGACTCCGGCCAAGTCAGTCCCGGTCAAGGCTGAAAAGCCCGCGCCCGCACCGGCCTCCAAGGCCGTCCCTGCGAAGCCGGCAAAGCCTGCGACCCCGTCACCTAAGAATCCCGTGCCCGTTTCGAAATCTTCAGCAAAAACGCCAACCAAAACCGAAGCCCCCGCCAAGCCCGCCGCGACCCGTCCGGTCGGCAAGGTGGCCGTGGCCGTGACCTCCAAGCCGTCCAGCCCGACCCCCAAGACCAAGTACAAGGTGGTCGAGTACAAGACCGATGAAGCCACCGGTCGTCCGATCCTGCCGCAGGGCTACAAGCCTGCAGCCGATGAGGAGTACATGAGCAAGCTGCAGCAGGAGTACTTCCGTCAGCGTCTGCAGAGCTGGCGCAACGACCTGGTCGAAGAGTCCAAGCAGACCATCGAAAACCTGCGCGAAGAAGTGCGCGACATCGGCGACGAAGCCGAGCGTGCCACGCGCGAGACCGAGAACTCGCTGGAGCTGCGCACCCGCGACCGTCACCGCAAGCTGATCGGCAAGATCGACAGCACGCTCAAGCGCCTGGAAGACGGCGACTACGGCTACTGCGTGGACACCGGCGAAGAGATCGGCATCGACCGCCTGGAAGCGCGTCTGACCGCCGAGCGCACCATCGACGCCCAGGAGCGTTGGGAGCACCTGCAGAAGCAGCAGGGCGACTGATCGTTCGACAAGGTCCAGGCCTTGTCCGTCGACTGAAAAACCCCGCCATGTGCGGGGTTTTTTGTGCGCGTCGCGCACACGCAATGGCGTTCGATGCATCGACAGGCCTGACGCATGGCAGGCGGCCTGGTTGGCGTCGCTTGCCTGATGTCGATCAAATGTACGGGCGCACCGTGCCCGGCCAGGCATAGGCAGCGAAACAGTGCCGGCTGCATTGGCAACCGGCACTGTCTCGTTGTAGGGCTCACTGCAGGTCGCGCAGATCCAGCTTGCGCAGCTTGGGCGCCTTCCACGCGGTGGTGGCGACCACGCCCAGGGTCACGCAGCCGCCGATCACCACCGCCGGCACCAGGCCGACCAGGCGCGCCATCACCCCGTCGTAGAACGCGCCCAGTTCGTTGGACGAGCCGATGAAGATGCCGTTGATCGACGACACCCGGCCACGCATCGCATCAGGCGTGGCCAGCTGCAGGATGGTCTGGCGCACCACCACCGACACCCCGTCGCACATGCCGTACACCAGCAGGATCGCCGCCGACAGCCAGAAATGCCGCGACAGGCCGAATGCGATCGTGCACAGCCCGAAGCCGGCCACCGACAGCATCAGGATGCGCCCGGCATTGCGTTGCAGCGGGTGCCGGGCCAGCCACACCCCGACCACGATCGAGCCCAGCGCCGGGGCGCCGCGCAGGATGCCCAGCCCTTCCGGGCCGTAATGCAGGATGTCGTGGATGAAGGCCGGCAGCATCGACACCGCGCCGCCCAGCAGCACCGAGAACATGTCCAGCGCCATCGCGCCCAGCATGATCTGGTTGGACAGCACGAACTGCGCGCCTTCGGCGATGCTGCGGAAGATCGGCGCACGCGGGCCTGCGTTGACCGGCTCGCTAACCCGCAACAGCGCCAGCGCCAGGATCGCCACCAACGCCACGCTGGCGGCCACGCCATAGGCCAGGCCCTTGCCGCCCCAGCCGACCAGTACGCCGCACAGCGCCGGGCCGATCACCATGCCGGCCTGGAAGGTGACGCTGCCGATGCTGGCGCCACGGGCGAAGGCCTCGCGCGGCAGCGCACGTGCAAACAGCGCGTTATAGACCGGCGACAGGAACGAGCGTGCCGCACCGGTCAGTGCGATCGCTGCGTAGATCGGCCACACGCCTTGCACCGGCAGCCAGCCGTGGGTGATCGCCAACAGCAGCAGCGCGGTGGCGACCAGGCCCAGCACCGCGACCATGCCGAGGCGTCGGCGCGGCAGATGATCGACCAGATAGCCGGCAAACGGCGCGATGCAGAAGAACGGCAGGATCTCCGCCAGGCCGATCAGCCCGAGCGAGAGCGGATTACGGGTGATCTCGTAGATATGCCAGCCGACCGTGACCGCGACGATCTGGTATGACAGCATCGCCGCCACGCGATACAGCAGCACTAGGCCGAACCCGGGGTGGGCCAGCAGCGTACGCAGCGAAGCGGCAGGCGAGGGCGTCGGCGTACTCACTGCTGGGCGCGGGCGGTGTCGCGGATGAAAGCCAGCATTGCGGCCACGCCGTTGCTGCGGGTCGGCGACAGATGCTTGGCCAGCCCGATTCCGGCGATGTAGTCCGGCTCGGTGGCCAGGATCTCCTGCGCGCTACGCCCGGAGTACACGCGCAAGGCCAGATAGATCAGCCCGGAGACGATCGCCGAGTCGCTGACGGCGTGGAAGTCCAGCCGCTCGGCATTGCCCTCGGGCACGATCCACACCATCGACTGGCAACCATGCAGGCGGTGTTCTTCGGTCTTCCACTGTTCGGGGAAGCTGGGCAGCTTGCGGCCCAGGTCGATCAGGTACTGGTAGCGCTCGGACCAGTCGCCGAAGAAGGAGAACTCCTCGGCAATGGCGGCCTGTGCGTCGACGGCGGTGGGTTCAAGCGGAAAGGGGGTGGTGGTCATCAAAAAATCCAGATTCGGTCGGTGATAGCGCTGCCCGGCGACACCGCAATGGCGCCCCTCACCCGCCGGGGCGAGAAGGCGCGGTTTGCGCGCCATGGGCGCGCGTGCCTTGAAGCGCCCGCGCCGCCAGCGCGGGCCGGGGCGCGGAGCAGGGTTGGGATGAGGGTACGGGCGAAGCCTCGCTGGAATTCGATGCGGGTGGCTTCGCCCATCTCAAAGAAAGCGATGCATGTGGCTGCGCTCGCACCCTCATCCGCCCCTGCGGGGCACCTTCCCCCAAAGGGAGAAGGGAGGAGGGTCATGCGCGCTTCCAGCGCACGCCTTGCGGGGTGTCTTCCAGCACGATGCCTTCGTCGGCCAGCTGGGTGCGGATGGCATCGGCGCGGGCAAAATCCCTGGCTCTCTTCGCGGCATTGCGTTCTTCGACCAGTGCAGTGATGCGCGCATCGTCGCCGGCGTCGGTGCCGCGCGAGAACCAGGCGGCCGGATCCTGCTGCAGCAAGCCCAGTGCCAGGCCTGCGCCGAGTAGCCGGGACTTCAGCCCGGACAGCGCGGCAACACCTGCCGGTGCATCGCCGCCATGCGCGAGTTGGGTGCGCAGCGCGCGTGCTTCGGAGGCAATGCTGGCGATGAACGACAGCGCGAGCGGGGTGTTGAGGTCGTCGTCGAGCGCGGCCTCCACCTCGTCGGGAATCGTGGCCGGCGGCGCGGGGGCGATCCCTGTGGCGTGCTCGGCCGCGGCCAGGTCGCGCACGGTGCCGTACAACCGATCCAGCGTGTTCTTGGCCTGTTCGATCAAGCCATCGGACCAGTCCAGCGGTTGCCGGTAGTGCGCGCTCAGCAGCGCGTAGCGCAGCGCCTCGGGCGGATGCCTGGCGATCAGGTCGTGCACGGTCTCGATATTGCCCAGCGACTTGCTCATCTTGGCGCCGCTGAAATTGAGCATGCCGTTGTGCAGCCAGAAACGGGCGAAGGTGGCGCCGCCATGTGCGCATTCGCTCTGCGCAATCTCATTCTCGTGATGCGGGAACTGCAGGTCTACGCCGCCGGCATGGATGTCGATGGTCGGGCCCAGGTGCGCGGCGGCCATCGCCGAGCATTCGATATGCCAGCCCGGGCGGCCGCGGCCCCAGGGCGAGTCCCAGCCGGGCAGCTCGTCGCTGGACGGCTTCCACAGCACGAAGTCGCCCGGGTCGCGCTTGTAAGGCGCCACGTCCACGCGCGCGCCGGCCAGCATCTCGTCCGGATCGCGGCGCGAGAGCTTGCCGTAGTGCGCGAAGCTGGCCACCGCGAACAGCACATGGCCCTCGGCAGCATAGGCATGCCCATTGGTGATCAGCTGCTCGATCATCGCCACGATCTGCGGGATATGCGCAGTGGCTTCCGGTTCGATGTCCGGCGGCAGCACGCCGAGCGCGGCCATGTCCTGGCGATAGATCGCGGCGAAGCGGTCGGTGATGGTCGAGATCGGCACGCCCTGCGCCTGCGCGGCGGCATTGATCTTGTCGTCCACGTCGGTGATGTTGCGCGCGTAGCGCAGCGCCCCGAAGCGCCGCCGCAGCAGTGCGGCCAGTACATCGAACACGACCGGGCCGCGGGCGTTGCCGATATGCGCGTAGTTGTAGACGGTGGGGCCGCACACATACAGGGTGGGGCTGGACGGATCGAGCGGTGCGAACGGCTCGATCCGCCGCGTCAGGTTGTTGTGCAGGCGCAGGCTCATCGGCATCTGAAAAAGGATAACCGGACGATTCTAGCCGGTCGCGGCGGGATGGCGAACCAGCCGTATGCTCCAAGCGGCACCGGTGACCGGATGGGCTGCGTTCAGCCCAAGGGATCGCAAGCTCCATACACTTACGTATTGCTTCGCTCCGCCCCCCTGGTACTGATGCGACCTTCCCCGTTCTTCCTGCTGCTGTGCATGTTCGCCTGGCAGGCACCGTCAGCGCATGCGGCAGAGACCGATCCCAAGAACCGGGTGGTGGTGATCGAGAACGTGAAGCTGGATTACGCGCAGGTGCTCAACGTCGAGCCGGTCTACCAGACCTTGCGTGCCACCCGCATCGAAGAACAGTGCGAGGCCGAGCCAGTCGCGCCGGTAGTGCCGGCCGAGGACGAAGGCCGCATCAACCGGATGGTGGATTCGGTCAAGGAGATGTTCTCGCGTCGCCCCGAGCCGGTCTCCGTGCCGATGGCGGTGCCGCCGACCAGCACGCGGCGCAACTGCCGGGTGGTGGAAGTGCCGCGCGAGTTCCGGCGGCCGATCGCCTTCGACGTGGACTACGTCTACAAGGGCACCAAGTACCGCTCGCGGCTGCCGGAAGACCCGGGCAACCGGCTGCGCATCCGTGTGTCGGTCACCCCCTACATCCCCGACGCCATCGTCGCGCCGCCGCGCTGAGTTGCGCAGCGGTTGCGCCGTACCCGCATGCATGCGAGGATTCGCGCCCTATGCACGCAAACGCCTTTCAGCACGACACCAGCGCCGCCCGGATGGCCTCCGGCATGACCTCGCGTGCCCGCCGACCGGAATCCCACATTTTCGCTGGGTAACCGGAGCGTTTGGCTGTTCCGCTGTTGAAAACCCAGCCCTGAGGCTGGGTTTTTTCGTTTTGACGTCACAAAAGTTTCAACCGCAAGAAACGCGCATGTCGCGCACCCCGTCGCTCCTGGCGGACCACGCAGCAGATGCACGCAGCACAAGGATCGATCGATGTCACTGAAGCACTTCTTGAACACCCAGGACTGGAGCCGCGCCGAACTGGACGCGCTGTTGACCCAGGCCGCGTTGTTCAAACGCAACAAGCTGGGAAGCGAGCTTAAGGGCAGGTCGATCGCGCTGGTGTTCTTCAACCCGTCCATGCGCACGCGGACCAGCTTCGAGCTGGGCGCGTTCCAGCTGGGCGGGCATGCGGTGGTGTTGCAGCCGGGCAAGGATGCCTGGCCGATCGAGTTCAATCTGGGCACGGTGATGGATGGCGACACCGAGGAGCACATCGCCGAAGTGGCGCGCGTGCTGGGCCGTTACGTCGACCTGATCGGCGTGCGCGCGTTCCCGAAGTTCGTCGACTGGCCCAAGGACCGTGAGGATCAGGTGCTCAGGAGCTTTGCCAAGTATTCGCCGGTGCCGGTGATCAACATGGAGACCATCACCCACCCGTGCCAGGAGCTGGCGCACGCGATGGCGTTGCAGGAACACTTCGGCACCCAGGATCTGCGCGGCAAGAAGTACGTGCTGACCTGGACCTATCATCCCAAGCCGTTGAACACCGCGGTGGCCAATTCCGCGCTGACCATCGCCACCCGCATGGGCATGGACGTGACCCTGCTGTGCCCGACGCCGGACTACATCCTGGACGAGCGCTACATGGACTGGGCGGCGCAGAACGTGGCCGAAAGCGGCGGCTCGCTGCAGGTCAGCCACGACATCGACAGCGCCTATGCCGGCGCCGACGTGGTGTACGCCAAGAGCTGGGGCGCGTTGCCGTTCTTCGGCAACTGGGAGCCGGAAAAGCCGATCCGCGACCAGTACCAGCACTTCATCGTCGACGAACGCAAGATGGCGCTGACCAACAACGGCGTGTTCTCGCACTGCCTGCCGCTGCGTCGCAACGTCAAGGCCACCGACGCGGTGATGGATTCGCCCAACTGCATCGCCATCGACGAGGCCGAGAACCGCCTGCATGTGCAGAAGGCGATCATGGCTGCCCTGGTGGGCCAGGGCAGCCGGGATTCGTGATTGGGGATGTGGGATTCGCAACCGCGAACCCGGCTCCCGACCCAACCTAGTCAACTTCTAAAGAGACCCCCATGTCGCAGCAGACCGCTTCCACCAATCCCGAATCCCCACTCTCCAATCCCGGCACAAAGAAGGACATCGTCCTCGCCTTCTCCGGCGGCCTCGACACCAGCTTCTGCATTCCGTATCTGCAAGCGCAGGGCTATGCGGTGCACACCGTGTTTGCCGATACCGGCGGGGTGGATGCCGAGGAGCGTGATTTCATCGAAAAGCGCGCGGCCGAACTCGGTGCCGCCAGCCATGTCACCGTCGATGGCGGCCCGGCCATCTGGCAGGGCTTCGTCAAGCCGTTCGTGTGGGCGGGCGAGGGCTATCAGGGCCAGTACCCGTTGCTGGTGTCCGACCGTTACCTGATCGTCGATGCCGCGCTCAAGCGCGCCGGGGAACTGGGCACGCGCAGCATCGCCCACGGCTGCACCGGCATGGGCAACGACCAGGTGCGTTTCGACCTGGCAGTCAAGGCACTGGGCGATTACCAGATCGTGGCGCCGATCCGCGAGATCCAGAAGGAGCACACCCAGACCCGCGCCTACGAGCAGAAGTATCTGGAAGAGCGCGGCTTCGGCGTGCGCGCCAAGCAGCAGGCCTACACCATCAACGAGAACCTGCTCGGGCTGACCATGTCCGGCGGCGAGATCGACCGTTGGGAAGCGCCGGGCGAGGGTGCGCGCGGCTGGTGCGCGCCGCGCAGCGAGTGGCCGGTCGAGGCGTTGACGGTCACCTTGACGTTCGTCGAAGGCGAGGCCGTTGAACTTAACGGCAAGGCGCTGCCGGGCGAGCAGATCCTGGCCCAGCTCAACAAGCTGTTCGCACCCTACGGCGTGGGCCGTGGCGTCTACACCGGCGACACCGTGATCGGTTTGAAGGGCCGCATCGTCTTCGAAGCGCCCGGCCTGATTTCGCTGCTGACCGCGCACCGTGCGCTGGAAGATGCGGTGCTGACCAAGCAGCAGAACCGCTTCAAGCCGGATGTGGCGCGCAAGTGGGTGGAGCTGGTGTACGAAGGTTTCTACCACGACCCGCTCAAGACCGATATCGAGGCGTTTTTGAAGTCGTCGCAGTCCAAGGTCAACGGCGAGGTCACGCTGGAAACCCGCGGTGGCCGCGTCGATGCGGTGGCGGTGCGTTCGCCGCATCTGCTCAACACCAAGGGCGCGACCTATGCGCAGTCGGCCGACTGGGGCGTGGAAGAGGCGGAAGGCTTCATCAAGCTGTTCGGGATGAGCTCGACGCTGTATGCGCAGGTGAATCGCTGAGGCGACCGCTCCGCAGGCAGCCGGCATCTTGCTTCTCCCGCGTGCGGGAGAAGCTGGCGCATCGCGCCGGATGAGAGCGACCTGCCGCATGCCCCCATCCGCCCTGTTGGGCACCTTCCCCCGCAGGCGGGGGAAGGGCCAGAGGGGCGTTAGAAAGACCGACCACCCTCTGGCCGACGCAATCAAGACGTGATCAATGACCACACTGCTCGACAACACACTGACGCATCTGGAACAGCTGGTGTCCTTCGACACCCGCAATCCGCCGCGGGCGATCGCTGCCGAGGGCGGCATCTTCGATTATCTGCGCGCGCAGCTGCCCGGTTTCCAGGTCGAGGTGATCGACCACGGTGCCGGTGCGGTGAGCCTGTATGCGGTGCGCGGCACGCCCAGCTACCTGTTCAACGTGCATCTGGACACGGTGCCGGATTCGCCGCACTGGAGCGCCGATCCGCACGTGATGCGGCGTACCGACGATCGCGTGATCGGCCTGGGCGTCTGCGACATCAAGGGTGCGGCAGCGGCGCTGGTGGCGGCGGCCAATGCCGGGCAGGGCGATGCGGCTTTCCTGTTTTCTTCCGACGAGGAAGCCAACGACCCGCGCTGCATCGCCGCGTTCCTGGCGCGCGGCGTCCCGTATGAGGCCGTGCTGGTCGCCGAGCCGACCATGAGCGAGGCGGTGCTGGCGCATCGCGGCATCAGCTCGGTGCTGATGCGGTTTGCCGGGCGTGCCGGGCATGCGTCGGGCAAGCAGGATCCATCCGCCAGTGCGCTGCACCAGGCGATGCGCTGGGGCGGCAGGGCGCTGGACCATGTCGAGTCGCTGGCGCATGCGCGCTTCGGCGGCCTGACCGGCCTGCGCTTCAACATCGGTCGGGTCGAGGGCGGCATCAAGGCAAACATGATCGCGCCGGCGGCCGAGCTGCGTTTCGGCTTTCGTCCGCTGCCGTCGATGGACGTGGATGGCTTGCTGGCCACGTTTGCCGGCTTCGCCGATCCGCTCGCGGCGCATTTCGAAGAAACCTTCCGCGGGCCGAGCCTGCCGTCGGGTGACATCGCGCGTGCAGAAGAGCGCCGCCTGGCCGCACGCGATGTCGCCGATGCGCTGGACCTGCCGATCGGCAATGCAGTGGATTTCTGGACCGAGGCCTCGCTGTTCTCGGCCGGTGGCTATACCGCACTGGTGTACGGACCGGGCGATATCGCCCAGGCGCACACCGCCGACGAATTCGTGACGTTTGCGCAGTTGCAGCGTTACGCCGAGTCGGTCCATCGCATCATCAACGGCTGCAACTGAAGCCGCGTTCCGCGCCTGGCGCGGCCATTCCTCTCTTCGATCACGGCAATGTCCCTCTCCGCACAGCCTCACAAACAGACCCGTCAGACCATCGTGCGCCTGCTTTCGAGCATGGCCAGCGCCAAGGAAATCAGCCAGTACCTCAAGCGTTTCTCGCAGCTGGATGCCAAACGCTTTGCGGTGGTCAAGGTGGGCGGCGCGGTACTGCGCGACGACCTGGACGCGCTGACCTCGTCGCTGTCGTTCCTGCAGGAAGTGGGCCTGACCCCGATCGTGCTGCATGGCGCCGGCCCGCAGCTGGATGCGGAGCTGTCTGCAGCGGGCATCGAAAAACAGACCGTCAACGGCTTGCGGGTGACCTCGCCCGAAGCGCTGGCGATCGTGCGCAAGGTGTTCCAGGCCTCCAACCTCAAGCTGGTGGAAGCGCTGCAGCAGAATGGCGCGCGTGCGACCTCGATCACCGGCGGCGTGTTCGAAGCGCAGTATCTGGATCGCGACACCTATGGCCTGGTCGGCGAGGTCAAGGCGGTGAACCTGGCGCCGATCGAAGCCAGCCTGCAGGCCGGCTCGATTCCGGTGATCACCAGCCTGGGCGAGACGCCGAGCGGGCAGATCCTCAACATCAACGCGGATTTTGCCGCCAACGAACTGGTGCAGGAGCTGCAGCCGTACAAGATCATCTTCCTCACCGGCACCGGCGGTCTGCTGGATGCCGATGGCAAGGTGATCGATTCGATCAACCTGTCCACCGAGTTCGATCACCTGATGCAGCAGCCGTGGATCAACGGCGGCATGCGGGTCAAGATCGAACAGATCAAGGACCTGCTCGATCGCCTGCCGCTGGAATCGTCGGTGTCGATCACCCGGCCGGCGGATCTGGCCAAGGAGCTGTTCACGCACAAGGGTTCGGGCACGCTGGTGCGGCGCGGCGAGCGCGTGTTGCGCGCGACCTCCTGGGACGAACTGGACCTGCCGCGGCTCAAGACCCTGATCGAATCCAGCTTCGGCCGCACGCTGGTGCCCGAGTACTTCAGCAGCACCAGGTTGCTGCGTGCCTACGTCAGCGAGAACTATCGCGCGGCGGTGATCCTCACCGATGAGGGCATGCTGGGTGCAAGCGCGTTGATCTACCTGGACAAGTTCGCCGTGCTCGACGATGCGCAGGGTGAAGGCCTGGGCCGTGCGGTGTGGAACGTGATGCGCGAGGAAACCCCGCAACTGTTCTGGCGCTCGCGGCACAACAACCAGGTCAACATCTTCTACTACGCCGAGTCCGACGGCTGCATCAAGCAGGAGAAGTGGAAGGTGTTCTGGTACGGGCTGGAGACCTTCGAGCAGATCCAGCATTGCGTGGCGCATTGTGCGACGCGCCAGCCGACGCTGCTGGGCTGAGTACGATGGCGCCCGTCGCATTGCCATCGCTTTGGCGCGAGCTGCCCACGCTACGCGGGCAACACGCAACACTGGAACCATTGCAGGCTGCGCATGCCGATGGTCTGCGCGGCGCGCTGGGAGATGGGGCCTTGTCGCGGCTGTGGTACACCGGCGTGCCGGCACCGGCGCAGGTGGACGACTACGTGGGCGCGGCCTTGGATGCGCAAGCCGACGGGCGGGTGCTGCCTTACGTGGTACGCGATGCGGCCGGTGAGATCGTCGGCTGCACGCGTTATTACGGGCTGGATGCGACAGTGCCCAAGCTGTCGATCGGCTACACCTGGTACGCGCCGCGCGTGCAGCGCAGCGGCGTCAATACCGACACCAAGCGGATGCTGTTGCAACACGCCTTCGAAACGCTGGGCTGCCTGAGCGTGGTGTTCGAGACCAGCTGGTTCAATCACACCTCGCGTGCGGCGATTGCGCGGCTCGGTGCAAAGCAGGACGGCGTGCTGCGCAATCACACCCGTCACCCTGACGGCACACCGCGCGACACCGTGGTGTTCTCCATCATCGATACGGAATGGGCCGGGGTCAAACGCCACCTGCAGTTCCGCCTGGAAGCAAACGCATGACTGTTCAAGCAACGACCATCGGCATCGTCGGTGCCCGCGGGCATACCGGATCGGAATTGATCAAGCTGGTGGTGGCACACCCGCATCTGCAGCTGGTGTTCGTGTCCTCGCGCGAACTGGCCGGGCAGCCGGTGGCCGACCACAACGCTGCCTATCGTGGCGAATTGCGCTACGAGAGCCTGGATGCCGACGCGGTGGCCGCCAAGGCCGCCGACGTGGTGATCCTGGCATTGCCCAACGGCAAGGCCGAGCCCTTCGTCGCGGCGATCGATGCGGCCAGGCCGCAGACACTGCTGATCGATCTGTCGGCCGATTACCGCTTCGATCCGGCCTGGTATTACGGGTTGCCGGAGCTGACGCGCGGCAGCTACGCCGGGCAGAAGCGCATCAGCAACCCGGGTTGCTATGCCACCGCGATGCAGCTGACGATCGCCCCTTTGCTCGACCAACTGGCCGGCCCGCCGCAGTGTTTCGGCGTGTCCGGCTATTCGGGTGCGGGCACCACGCCGTCGGACAAGAACAACCCCGAGCTGCTGGCCGATAACCTGATGCCGTATGCGCTGACCAACCACATGCACGAGCGCGAAGTCTCTGCGCAGCTCGGCGTGCCGGTGGAGTTCATGCCGCATGTGGCGCCGCATTTCCGCGGCATCACCATGACCGTTAACCTGTGGCTGCAGCAGCCGCTGACACGCGAGCAGATCCAGGCGCGCTACACGCAGCGTTACGCCGACGAGCCGCTGATCGAGATCGTCGATGAAGCGCCGTGGGTCAGCCGCATCGCCGGCAGACATGGCGTGCAGATCGGCGGCGTGACGCTGGCGCCGGGCAACAAGCGGGTGGTGGTGGTGGCTACGCTTGACAACCTGCTCAAGGGCGCGGCGACGCAGGCGATGCAGAATCTCAACCTGGCGTTGGGCTGGGACGAATTGACTGCGATTGGTTGATGATGCGAGTCCCTCGCAAGAGCCCGCACATCCATGTGCGGGGATTCGAAGATGCGAGTCCCTCGCAAGAGCCCGCACATCCTTGTGCGGGGATTCAGAGATGCGACTCCCTCGCAGCAGCCCGCACCTCCATGTGCGGGGGTTTAACTGGACGACTTACTTGAGACGCTTTACGATGACCAATCTGTTGTGGCAAAAACCCGGCGTGGCGGTGGACGCCAAGATCCAGAGTTTCCTGGCCGGCGACGACGTCATCCTGGACCGCGAGTTCTTCCTGTACGACATCGCCGCCAGCAAGGCGCATGCGCAGGGGCTGCAGCACATCGGCATCCTGTCGCTGCAGGAGCTGGGCGGGCTGAGCGAGCAGCTCGACCTGCTGGCTGCCGATTTCCGCAGCGGTGCGTTCGTGCTGGACGAGCGCTACGAGGACTGCCATTCGGCGATCGAAGCGCGCCTGACCGAGCGGCTGGGCGATGCCGGCCGCAAGATCCACACCGGGCGCAGCCGTAACGACCAGATCCTGGTCGCCACCCGCCTGTGGTTGAAGGACAAGTTGCAACGCGTGGCCGAGCTCGGCGCGGAGATCGCCAAGGTGGCACTGGACCGTGCGCAGGCGGAAGCCGCGTTGCCGGTGCCGGGCTATACACACATCCAGCGCGCGGTGGTGTCCTCGGCCGGCATGTGGTGGGCGGGCTGGGCCGAGGCCTTTATCGACAATGCGGTGCGTGCGACCGACACCCTGCGTCTGGTGGATAGCAATCCGCTCGGCACCGCAGCCGGTTACGGCGTCAACCTGCCGCTGGACCGTGCACACACCACTGCCGAGCTGGGCTTTGCACGCCTGCAGGTCTCGCCGATCTATGCGCAGCTCTCGCGTGGCAAGTACGAATTGGCCGCGCTCGAGGCGCTTGGCAGCGCAACGCTGGACCTGCGCCGGATTGCCTGGGACCTGTCGTTGTTCACCAGCGGCGAGTTCGCCTTCGTCGCGTTGCCGGCGCAATACACCACCGGCAGCTCGATCATGCCGAACAAGCGCAACCCCGACGTGATCGAACTGATGCGCGCCACCCACGCCAGCGTGGCCGCGGCGCGCACCGAGATCGAACAGCTGCTGTCGCTGCCGTCGGGTTATCACCGCGATCTGCAGAGCAGCAAGGGCGCCATCGTGCACGGCTTCGGGCGCGGCCTGGCGGCGCTGGAACTGCTGCCGGCCCTGCTGGCCAATCTGGAATGGCGCCCGGACAAGCTGCGTGCGGCGATCGATTCGGGCATGTACGCCACCGATGTGGCGGTGGAAGCGGCCGTTGCCGGTGTGCCGTTCCGCGAGGCCTACAAAGCGGCCGCGGAATCGGCCGACACTGCAGGGCAGGGGCGCACGCCGGAAGGCAGCCTGGCCGCCCGCGTCTCGCCAGGTGCCGCCGCAGATCTGCAGCTGGATGTGTTGCGTGCCCGTTGGCAGGCGCTGGTCTGATGGCCGTGATCAGCACCGACACCGCCGAGCATTACCCCTGGGGCGAAGCCAGCGACGGCTGGCACCTGTTGCGCGACCCCAACCTGAGCGTGCTGGAAGAACGCATGCCGCCGGGCGCTGCCGAACTGCGCCATCGGCACAGCCGCGCACGGCATTTCTTCTATGTGCTGGCCGGCGAGGTGATGCTGCAGCTGGACGGCGAGCAGCATGTGCTGCGCGCGGGGCAGGGCCTGCATGTGCCGCCCGGTTCCACCCACCAGATGCACAACCTGTCCGAGAGGGAAGCGCGCTTTCTGGTGATTTCCACGCCGTTCGGCCGTAGCGAAGCAACACCCGACAAGGAGGCCGGCTGATGGCGACGCGCTATCTTGTATTGGCGATGCGCAAGCCGGACTTCCCGGCCGACGTGGTGCAGCCGCATCGCGCATTTCTCGACACGCTGCGTGCGGCCGGGCAGCTGGAACTGACCGGCGGCTTCAGCGATGGCAGCGGCGGCGCGTACGTGTTGATCAACGTCGCCAGCCTGGAGGACGCGCAGCAGATCGTCGCGCGCGACCCATTGGCGCTGCGCGATGCCTCCACGCTGACCGTCCATGAGTGGAACACGCACTGAGCAGATCGTCGCCATGAGCACGCCCATCGCCACTGCTGCGTCGTTTACCGAGCAGGCGCTGCCGCCGTGGCGACGCGCAGTGCTCAAGGTCGGCAGCAGCCTGCTGGCCGCCGATGGCGGTGGCTTGTCGCCACGGTTCGCATTGGGCCTGGCGCAGTTCGTCTCGGCCAACCTGATGGCGGGGCGCGAGCTGGTGATCGTGTCGTCGGGCGCGGTGGCGGCCGGCCGGGCGATCCTGCCCAAGGCGGCCGAGGCCGGCGCACCGATCGCCGCGCGCCAGGCGCTGGCTGCGCTCGGGCAGGCGCAGTTGATCGCGCTCTGGCAGCGCTTTTTCGAGCGCCCGGTAGCGCAGGTGTTGCTCACCCACGACGACCTGCGTAACCGCCGCCGCTATCTCAACGCACGCGCCACCCTGGGCGAGCTGTTGCGGCTGGGCGCGTTGCCGGTGATCAACGAAAACGACACCGTGTCGGTGGACGAGCTCAAGCTGGGTGACAACGACAACCTGGCCGCGATCGTCGCGGCCCTGGTCGATGCCGATGCCTTGTTCATCGCCACCGATATCGACGGGTTGTACAGCGCCGACCCGCGCAGCAATCCGCTGGCGCGGCCGCTCGACGAGGTGCCCGAACTCACTGCCGAGGTGCTGGCGATGGCCGGCGGCAGCGGCAGCAGCGTGGGCACCGGCGGCATGCGCACCAAGCTGGAAGCCGCCGCAAAGGCCGGCGCGGCCGGCATCGAAACCTATCTGTTCAACGGCCGCAACGGCGATGTGGTGCGCGCCCTGGCGCAGGATCGCCTGCACGGCACGCGTATCCATGCCGCGCGCACGCGCATTGCCGCCCGCAAGTACTGGCTGCGTCACGCACCGGTGGAAGCGGGCGCGATCCTGATCGATGCCGGTGCCGCTGCCGCACTGACCGACAAGGGCGCCTCGCTGCTGCCGGGCGGTGTGGCCGGTGCGCACGGCGACTTCCGGCGTGGCGACATGGTGGAGATCCGCCTGCGCGACGACACCGGGGAGCGCTGCCTGGCACGCGGTGTCAGCCAGTACTCGGCCGTGGATATCCGCCGTATCGCACGCCGCCACTCGCGCGAGATCGAGCCCGTGCTCGGTTACAGCTATGGCGAGAATGTGGTGCATCGCGATGATCTGGTGCTTTTGTAGCGGGGATTGGGGAATCGGGATTGGGGATTGGCAAACGCATGTGCGCCGCGTTTCTCGAACCTCGCCTCCGTGTCCCTACGACTGATTCCCTTGTGGTGCTAAAACGGTGTCGTCCGCTTTTGCCAATCCCAATCCCCAATCTCGACTCCCCAATCCCGGCCCTCCAATGACCATCAAATCCCTCGCCCTGCAATGCCGTGATGCGGCGCAAGTGCTGTCGCAACTTTCCGCGCAGGCCAAGCAGGCCTTGTTGGAGGCGATGGCTGCCGCGCTGGAAGCCGATGCCGCATCGATCCTTGCCGCCAACGCGCGCGATCTTGAAGCCGCCCGCGCCAAGGGCACCGGCACGGCCATGCTCGACCGGCTGGCACTGGACGACAGGCGTCTGGCCGGCATCGCCGCAGCCTTGCGCGAGGTTGCGCAATTGCCCGATCCGGTCGGGCAGGTCACGCGCGAGGACGTCCGCCCCAATGGCATCGTCGTGCAGAAGGTGCGCGTGCCGCTGGGGGTGATCGCGATGATCTACGAAGCACGCCCGAATGTGACTGCCGATGCGGCAGCGCTGTGCATCAAGGCCGGCAACGGCGTGATCCTGCGGGGCGGTTCGGAAGCGATCCACTCCAATACCGCGATTGCGCGCGCCCTGCAGCGCGCCTTGCGCGAGGCCGGCGTGCCGGAAGCGGCATTGACCCTGGTGGAGGATCTGCGGCGCGAGACCATGCTGGAGCTGCTGCAACTCAGCGATATCGTCGATCTGGCGATTCCGCGTGGTGGCGAAGGACTGATCCGCTTCGTCGCCGAGCATGCGCGCGTGCCGGTGATCAAGCATTACAAGGGCGTATGCCATCTGTTCGTGGATGCATCGGCGGACGTGGATCTGGCCGTGCGTCTATTGGTCGATGGCAAGGCCAGCCGGCCATCGGCCTGCAATGCGCTGGAGACCTTGCTGGTGCATGCCGACATTGCCGCGCGTTTCCTGCCGGCGGCCGCGCAGGCCCTGCGCGACCGTAACGTGGAGCTGCGTGGCGATGCGGCAACGCGCGCACTGTTGCCGGATATTGGCGCAGCCAGCGACGAGGATTACGCCGCCGAATTCCTCGACCTGATCCTGGCCATCCGCGTGGTGCCGGATCTGGACACCGCGCTGGCGCATATCCGCCAGTACGGTTCGGACCACACCGAGGTGATCGCCACCCGGGACGCCGCCAATGCCGAGCAGTTCGTGCAGTCGCTGCGCTCGGCCGTGGTGATGGTCAATGCGTCCTCGCGCTTCTCCGACGGCGGCGAGCTCGGCCTGGGTGCGGAGATCGGCATCTCCACCACGCGCCTGCATTCCTACGGCCCGATGGGCCTGGAAGCGCTCACCGTGGAGCGCTTCGTGGTGCGTGGCGAGGGCCAGGTACGCCATTGAAGTGGCATGCGTTGCCGGCTCAGTCCTGTGGCGCTGTGCATTGCAGCGCCACTGGCCGACATCGACTCGATCACGTGGCCCTCTTTTCTCCTCCAAGCACCGTGCTCATCCATTCATCGCTTGTTGGGGAAACGAAGCCAGTTCCTGACAGCCACACCTGTTTCCCCGCGCGTTCCCACTTTTCCATCTTTTCTTTGAATTCGGCGGGATAGTCGTTTGCCCTGCAGGCGATATTGCACCAGGGGTCGCAGACATAGATGTCCGCGTCCCAATCTGTCATGTCCGAAGGCAAGGTGCCTGCGCGCGGCACTGGGCCGACGATCGCGGCGGTGTGCGCTGTTCCATTGAAGAAAGCAAGGCGTGCGATCTGGTTGTGATCTTGCTGCAAATAGTGGACGGCCAGGGTAGCCAGCTCACCGCAGTTGTGCGCGTTCCCATCCACCACATCCTCTTCCAGGTTATCCACCTGCTGTCGCATCCGGGCGATCTCTGCAGTCGCATTGTGGATTCGAACGGCGTCCTCAAAGCCAGCGTTTCTCTTTTTGTTGCTCGATTTCAAGCGGGGCGCTTTGTAGTACTCGGCCCTGACGGACTGCATGACCTCGCTGACAGCCCTAAGGCTCGGCGAGAGGGAGCGCTGTCGCGATCTGCTCGCACTCCTGCGATGGCTCACGCTGCTCAGTCCTGCCAGCACGCCATCTGCGTGGTCGGGGCTGTTGACACGCTGTGGAGTGCTGCCCGCTGGCGGCTGCTGGGCCGGAGAACTTTCGGTATATGTGAATCTTCCCTACTGGACACGATCGACGGAACCGCAAATACCCATGGATGAGCACCTGATTGTTAAAGGCCGCTCCATCATGTGCGGGAACATCCCTTTCGAAAAATGGAAGCGCGAAGCGATCGACTTGCGTGCGAATCGTGGATATCAGCAACGCCTCTAGCACGCGATGCGCGAGCAATGGAAAATAATTCGCTGCTGATCGTTGGGTGTGATCGCGCGCGACTTGGCGGCAGTGATGCGCTGGTCATTGTTCTCGCCAGGCCTTCGCGCCTGCCAGCTGAGCGATACATGGACTCCGTTGGTTCAGATGCCGGGGCCGCGCCTTGCGGTTGGCCCGCGTGTTCCCATCCCGCCAACCACGACCTTTGACACTCCCCCGGCAGGCCGCGTCCTGCCTACAGTCGAGGACTGCCCCCGCACGTTCCGGAGTCGTCGATGCGCCGTTTTGCCGCCTGCCTGCTCGCCACCGCCATTGCCGCCGCCATTGCCGCCGCCATTGCCGCCGCCACCGGCGGCGCGCTGGCGCAAACCTCGCCAATGACGCCGGACATCACCGGCAAGCCGTTCGTGGCCAGCGATGCCGCCAACGACTACATCAAGCGCGAGGTGATGATCCCGATGCGCGACGGGGTCAAGTTGCATACGGTGATCGTGCTGCCCAAGGGCGCACGCAACGCACCGATGGTGCTGACACGCACGCCGTACAACGCCAGCGGGCGCACCGAGCGCATGGCCTCGCCGCATATGAAGGACCTGCTCGCACAGGGCGATGACGTGTTCGTGGAAGGCGGCTACATCCGCGTGATCCAGGACGTGCGCGGCAAGTACGGCTCGGAAGGCGATTACGTGATGACCCGGCCGCTGCGCGGTGCGCTCAATCCCAGCGAGGTGGACCATGCCACCGATGCCTGGGACACCATCGACTGGCTGGTGAAAAACGTCACCGAGTCCAACGGCAAGGTCGGCATGATCGGCTCGTCCTACGAAGGCTTCACCGTGGTGATGGCGTTGACCAACCCGCATCCGGCGCTCAAGGTCGCAGTGCCGGAAAGCCCGATGATCGACGGCTGGATGGGCGACGACTGGTTCAACTATGGTGCGTTCCGCCAGGTCAACTTCGACTATTTCACCGGCCAGCTCACCCAGCGCGGCAAGGGCATCGGCATCGCGCGCCAGGGCCATGACGACTACAGCAACCTGCTGCGCGCCGGCTCGGCGGGCGATTTCGCCAAGGCCGCCGGCCTGGAGCAGCTGCCGTGGTGGCACAAGCTCACCGAACACGCCGCCTACGACACGTTCTGGCAGGAGCAGGCGCTGGACAAGGTGATGGCGCGCACTCCGCTCAAGGTGCCGACCATGTGGCTGCAGGGGCTATGGGACCAGGAGGACATGTGGGGCGCGATTCATAGCTACGCGGCGATGGAACCGCGCGACAAGGGCAATACGCTCAACTACCTGGTGATGGGCCCGTGGCGGCACAGCCAGGTCAACTACGACGGCAGCGCGTTGGGCGCATTGAATTTCGACGGCGATACCGCGCGCCAGTTCCGTCACGACGTGCTGCGCCCGTTCTTCGATCAATACCTGGTCGATGGCGCACCCAAGGCGAGCACGCCGCCGGTGTTCATCTACAACACCGGAGAGAATCACTGGGACCGTCTGCAGGCCTGGCCGCGCAGCTGCGCCAAGGGCTGTGCCGCGACCAGCAAGCCGCTGTACCTGCAGGCCGGCGGCAAGCTGTCGTTCCAGCGGCCGGCGGCGGGGCAGCCGGGCTTCGAGGAATACGTGGCCGACCCGGCCAAGCCGGTGCCGTTCGTGCCGCGCCCGGTGGACTTCGGCGATCGCAGCATGTGGACCACCTGGCTGGTGCAGGACCAGCGCTTCGTCGACGGTCGCCCGGACGTGCTGACCTTCGTCACCGAACCACTGACCGAACCCCTGCAGATCGCCGGCGCACCGGAAGTGCATCTGCAGGCCTCCACCAGCGGCAGCGACAGCGACTGGGTGGTGAAACTGATCGATGTCTATCCGGACGAGATGGCGTCCAGTCCGAAGATGGGCGGTTACGAATTGCCGGTGTCGCTGGCGATCTTCCGTGGCCGCTATCGCGAGAGTTTCAGCACGCCCAAGCCGCTGGCGTCCAATCAGCCGCTGGGGTTCCAGTTCGGCCTGCCGACTGCCAACCACACCTTCCAGCCGGGCCACCGGGTGATGGTGCAGGTGCAGTCCAGCCTGTTTCCGCTGTACGACCGCAACCCGCAGACCTACGTGGACAACATCTTCTTCGCCAGGCCCGGCGATTATCAAAAGGCCACCCAGCGCGTCTACGTGACCCCGGAGCAGCCCAGCTACATCAGTCTGCCGGTACGTTGACCACGCCGGCGCCGCGCGGCGCCGGTGCCCAGACGTCTTCCAGCAGCTGCGGGCGGCAGGCCACCCAGGCTGCCGCCAGTTGCAGCAGGATGCAGATCACCAGGAAGACGAATGGCGAGGTCCAGCCGCCGTGGTGGGCGTGCAGCCAGCCGAACAGGAACGGCCCCAGGCAGCTCATCGCATAGCCCATGCCCTGCGAGAACCCGGACAGGGCTGCCGAGCCGGCCGCGGTGCGGCTGCGCTGGTTGACCAGCACCAATGCCAACGGAAACGTGCTCGGCCCCAGGCCGAGCAGGGTCACCCACAGGATCGGCGCGGCCAATGGCGCCCACCACAGCCCGGCGAACGCGACCAGATGGCAGGCCGCGCACAGCAGCACGATCGGAAACGGGTTGCGCATGCGCACCGCCAGCGCCGGCATGGTCAAGGCACCGACCATGCCCAGTGCGGCGAACAACGCCACCATGGTGCCGCCGAACGCGGGCGAGGCGCCGGCTTCGCGCAGCAGCGTTGGCAACCAGGTGAACATCGAATAGGTGACCAGCGAGGTCATGCCGAAGGTCACCGCCATGCTCCAGCCCAGGGCGGTGCGTGCCACGCGGCCCTCGGCTTCGGGAGTGGGGGTGACCGGCGCCGGTCCGGTCGCGCGGAGACGGCGGTGGTTGGTGTGCACCATGGCCCAGGCCACCAGTGCCAGCAGCGCCGGCAACACCCACACCACCATCGAGCTGCGCCAGCCCAGCGCATCGGCCACCGGTACCGGGTAATCCCCCCACTTCTAGCGGTCGCCAGAAGTGGAGCTAAGTGGCCATCGCCAACTTCATGGCAGGCGTGATGCC
>NZ_JAJGQM010000014.1 GCF_020784175.1 Xanthomonas campestris pv. asclepiadis | reverse complement strand
GCAAGCGCCCGCCGTAGACCGAAGCTTCTACGTAGCACCGGCAGATCTCATGCGCAGGGTTGGTCGGTGTGCGGAGTTGGTCGGCGGCGCGGCGCCGCATCCAGTGTCGGGACACGCCGTGAATCCGTCCGTGGAGGCTCGGTAGCGGCATCCATGCCGCCACACGGTCCCGCCACCGGACGCGGCACCACGCCCCCAATATGGCTAGTGCTGATCGGCAAGCAGTGCTTTCAAACAAGCGTTGATGCCTGTGGACTCCGTGCCGATGTAATCGGTAGGCCATCAATTTGCTGTCTCTTCGCCAGGAACGCAGGCTCCGAAGGACCTGCAGACCTGCAGACCAGCGGGCCCTCGGCATTTCTTTTCGCAACCGATAGCAACTGGTGGTACTTGCGCGCGTGCCGGCATGGGACCTTGAGCGGCATCGATGCCGCGTAACCCTGTCGCGCCGGCAGTACCACGTCCTACACTGCGCACGCCGATCCGGGGCAGGGCGCCGCGGAGGTTGTTGGAGTCTGCCAATGCATTACCGTCGTCTGGGGTCCACCGGGCTGCAGCTGTCGGCCCTGTCGTTCGGGGCCTGGGTCACCTTCGGCAAGCAGATCGGGCGCAGCGAAGCGCGCAACCTGATCGCTGCCGCCTGGGACAACGGCGTCAATTTCTTCGACAACGCCGAGGTCTACGCACGCGGCCGCGCCGAAGAGGTGATGGGCGATGTGATCGCCGACCTGCGCCTGCCGCGCGATGGGTACTGCGTGTCGAGCAAGGTGTTCTTCGGCGCGGTGGACAGCCCGCGCCCGACCCAGCGCGGACTCTCGCGCAAGCATGTCACCGACGCCTGCCATGCCGCGCTCAAGCGCCTGCGCGTGGACTATCTGGACCTGTACTTCTGCCACCGGCCCGATCCGGACACGCCGATTCGGGAAACCGTGCGCAGCATGGATGCCCTGATCCGCCAGGGCAAGGTGCTGTACTGGGGGACCTCCGAGTGGAGCGCCGAGCAATTGCACGAGGCCATCAGCATCGCCGAGCAGGAACATCTGCACGCTCCGTCGATGGAGCAACCGCAGTACAACCTGTTGCACCGCGACCGGCTGGAGCGCGAATACGCGCCGCTGTGCGAGGGCGGGCTGGGCACCACGATCTGGTCGCCGCTGGCGTCGGGCCTGCTGACCGGCAAGTACAACGCCGGTGTCGGCGCCGATAGCCGCCTCGGCCAGCCGGGCAATCAATGGATGCAGGACGACGTGCTGGGCGCACCGGAAGCGCGCCGCCTGGAACGCGCCCGCGCGTTCTGTGCACTGGCCGCCGAGCTGGGCCAGTCGCCCGCACGCCTGGCCATCGCCTGGTGCCTGCGCAATCCGCATGTGTCCACGGTGATCCTAGGGGCCAGCCGGGTCGCGCAGTTGGAAGAAAATCTCGGCGCGCTGGAGACCCTGACCCAGGTCGATGCCGACGGTTGGGAACGGGTGGAGGCAGCGACCCGCTGAGGAATGCCCCATGCGGTGGGCTCAAGTGCGGGGACGGTTGGCTGCGACGCTTTTTTGTCGGCTCTCAAAACAAGCGAGAAGCCGCATCTGACCGGTCGTGCACGCCAGCCAAATCTATGCATCGCAAGGTGCTGCCGTCCTCTCAGTTCTCGCGATTGCCCAGCGCAGTCCTCACCAACGATGTGATCAGCAAGACCACGATTTCCACACTTAAAACCCACTGACAGAGATCGCGGCCGGATCTTTTCAATAGACATGGTGAATCGAAATCGTTCAACCCATGCAAAGGTCGTGTCGAGAAGATGAGAATGGCTCTTGATCATTAAATGAGAATGGTTATTATTTGTCTGGCCAACCGACTGGAGATCCAGATCATGACCGCTCATCCCGTGCTGCTCCGCTCCGAACCGGTCAACCTGCGCGACCGCGCTGCTCCGCGTGCCGTTCCCGCAGAAGACCTCATCAGCAGCGAGGCGCTGCTCAAGGGCCGTCGCGAAGTGCTGATCCAGCATGGCGACCGCGTCTATCGCCTGCGCCATACCAGCAACGACAAGCTCATCCTGACCAAGTAAGCGCCTTGCTCCGATCCGCGCCTCGCGCAGGATCGGACCGTCTTTCGCGGGCGTTGCCGCCGCCGTCCGCGCATCCCACGCTCTTCCCCGGCGGCCGGTCGCGGCCTTGTCTGCAGCACACGCTGCCGGGAACTTCCCTTCAAAGGTTCCCGATGATTCGCCTGCATCCGCTGGTGGTCGCGCTGTCGCTTGCGCTGCCTGCTCTTCCGTTGTGTGCCCACGCTGCCGACCTCGCCGCCAGTGGTGACGCCGCGCGTGAGGTCCATGACTTCGACCGGTTGCAGGTCACCGCCACGCGTACCCAGCGTGCCCTGGTCGATGTGCCGAGCACGGTGGATGTGATCGATCGCGAGCAACTGGACAACCAACTGGTGCGCGAGCTCAAGGATCTGTTCCGCTACACGCCCGGGGTGTCGGTGACCAGCACCAGCGGCCGCTTCACCGGCGCCAACGGCATCCGCATCCGCGGGCTGGACGGCAACCGTGTGGCGATCCTGGTCGACAACGTCCCGGTGTCGGACACCTTCAGCTTCGGCAGCTACCTCAACGCCAACCGCAACTTCGTCGATCTGGAAACGCTCAAGCGCGTCGAAGTGGTGCGCGGGCCGGCCAGCTCGCTGTACGGCTCCGACGCGCTGGGTGGCGTGGTGGCCTTCGTTACCAAGGATCCATCCGATTATCTCAGCGCCGACAAGCACAGCTACGTCGGCCTGAAGTTCGGCTACGAAGGCGACTGGAACGGCCTGTTCGCCGGTGCCACCGGCGCATTCGGCGGCGAACGCTGGAGCGGCATGGTGGCGGTGAGTCATCGCCAGGGTCAGGAAGCGCAGAACCAGGGCGACAACCGTAGCCGCGATTTCACCCGCACCGCAGCCAATCCGCAGCGCATCGACGGCCGCAGCGTGCTCGCCAAACTCGTCTACGCGCCCAGCGCGCAGCAGCGCTTCAAGCTCACTGTGGAAGGCAACGAAGACTACGGCAGCATCGATGCCCTGACCGGTATCGACCCGCGCAACGCGATGGCCTCGCTGCGCATTCTGTCGCAGGAAGGGCGCGACCATCAGACCCGTGCGCGCGTCTCGCTGCGGCACGAGCTGGATGCACTGGATTGGGCGCTCGCCGACGATCTGCAGTGGCAGTTGTATCGCCAGGATAGCGAGAGCCTGCAGCGTACCGATGAGTTGCGCGGCAACAACACGCGCCGCCACAACGAACACAATTTCGATCAGCGCGTGTACGGGCTGCTGATCAACGCGCACAAGTCCATCGACACCGGCACGCTCAGCCACGACATCACTTACGGTCTGGATGGCACCTGGACCGACACCCGCGCCAAGCGCGACGGGTATTCGGTGAATCTCGCCAATGGCGTGGTGACCAGCCGGGTCGGTCAGGACGTGTTCCCGGTGCGCGATTTCCCCAACAGCGAAACCACCAAGCTCGGGTTATACGCGCAGGACGAGATCCGCCTGTTCGACGGCAAGCTGTCGCTGACACCCGGCGTGCGCGTGGATTATTTCCGCCTCTCACCGCAGGTGGACGATATCTTCCGCGAAGACAATCCCGGCGTTGCCGCTGCGACCATCGACGAAACCCAGGTCTCGCCCAAGTTCGGTGCGGTGTGGCGTTTCTCGGATGCGTGGTCGGCGTATGCCAACTACGCGCACGGCTTCCGCGCCCCGCCGTACAACGACGTCAATATCGGCTTCACCAATCTGCAGGCGCGCTACACCGCCATCGCCAATCCGGACCTGAAATCGGAGACCAGCCGTGGTGGCGAATTGGGTCTGCGCTTCAACGACGCGATCGGGTATCTGGGCGTCGCCGTGTACTACACCGACTACCGCAACTTCATCGAATCGTATGCGCCGGCCGGCTTCAACGCCGATGGGCTGATGCTGTTCCAGTCGCGCAACGTGGACGATGTGGTGATCAAGGGCGCCGAAGCACGTGCCGGTGTCGATCTGGGCGCGCTGGCGGGTTGGCAGGGCTGGTCGCTCAACAGCGCCGTCGCCTATTCGGAAGGCGACAATCTCACCGATGACACGCCGCTCAATTCGGTCGACCCGCTGCGTGGCACCTTCGGGGTGGCCTTCGACAGCGACAGCTGGGGCGCAGAGTTGATCGGCACCTTGGTTGCACGCAAACGCCGCCCGCAGCTGGACAGCTATTACACGCCGGCCGGCTACGCCACGCTGGATCTGATGGGGCATTGGGAATTTGCACCCGGCGCCAAGGTCACCGCCGGCATCTTCAATCTGGCCGACCGCCGCTATGTGGACTGGAACGCGCTCCCCAACGGCACGCTGGCCAGCAGCACGGTGCTCGACCGCTTCACCGGCGCCGGGCGCACCGCCTCGGTCAGCCTGGCCGTGAGCTGGTAGCGGCCATGCCCATCGCCCGCCCGCTGCCGTCGTTGTCGCATGCACGTGCCACCCGCGCCGCGCTGCCGCGTCCGCAGCAGCTGGCGGCCCTGGGCACGGTGCTATGTCTGTATCGGCCCGCGCTGGGCAACGAGCTGGATGGCTGGCAGCACGCGGTGGATGCGGCGGCATGCCGGCAGGTCGACAGCGACGGCGTGCGCGAAAGCATCTGGTTCTTCGATGCCGAAGGGCAGTGCTGCTGGCGGATCTGCCTGTTGCCGGACAGCGATTTTTTGATCTGGGATCGCCTGGTCTCGCGCCTGCCGCCGCTGCCGATGGACACCCATGAGCTGGGCGTCGGCGAGCGGCTGTGGCGTCGTCTGGCCGGCCGTATGCGCGGTGAGGCGTGGCGATTGAGCGCGCTGCGTCTGCAGACCGCCGCCACTCGCGAACAACCGTTTGTCGCCAGCCTGGCGACAGTCTCGGCACTGGGTGCGGAAGTGGCCGCACGCCTGGAGCGCGAGGAGGGCATCGACGGACGCGTGGCGGTGGATGATTGCTGCTGCGCACGCGCTGCGGCCTTGCGCGCTGACTCCACCTCATCAAGCAATACTGATCCATCCGACATGACGACGTCGCTGGTGCGCCTGCGCCGCTGACGTCTCCAACCACTCCCGAGAGTTCCGATGAGCCGAACGTTTTCCCGTTGTATCGCAGTGACGCTGAGCCTGTTGCCGTTGATCGCCGCCGCCGACGCCCAGCGCGATCGGCAGAGCATCCTGGCGATGCAGGGCGAATACGCGGTGGACTTTGCCTTTGACGAGACGGTACTGCTCAAGCCCGGTTACGAGCGTGCATCGGCCATGCGCAGCGGCGCCAGCGAAGTGGTGATCGTGGTGGAGGATTCACCGCGCAAGCTGGTGCTGCAGCATTTGCTGGTGGATGAAAAAAGCAAGCACGTGACCAAGCACTGGCGGCAGGACTGGATCTACGAGGCGCCGCAGCGTTTCGAATTCAGCGCAGATCAGACCTGGACGGTGCATGCGCTACCGCCGGCAGTCACCACCGGCGCCTGGACCCAGTGCGTCTACGAGGTCAGCGACGCGCCGCGCTATTGCGGCACCGGTCGCTGGGACTATGCCGACGGCCATCCCACCTGGACCAGCGATCTGATGAGCTGGCGCCCGTTGCCGCGCCGCGAGTACACCAAGCGCAGCGACTACAACGCGCTCGCGGTGATCAATCGCCACACGCTCACGCCCAACGGCTGGACCCACGAACAGTTCAACACCAAGGTGCTGCGCAAGCCCGACGGCAGCCAGGAAGCGATCGCGCGCGAGTTCGGTTTCAACGATTACCGCAAGACCACCGAGGTCGACTTCGCCCCGGCCTATGCGTACTGGAAGGGCACCCAGGGCTACTGGGCCAAGGTGCGCACGCGCTGGGCCAGGTTCCTCGACACGCCGCCGGGCGTGCATCTGAAGACCAAGCCTGACGGCATGGCGATGATCATGCCGATGTTCCAGCAGGCCGAGGCGGCGCAGGACGGCAAGCGGGTCAAGGACGCGCAGCTGGACGCGGTGTTCGCGCAGTGGGTCGAACCGGCGAACTAGCCACCCCGATGCCGTAGGAGCGCACCAGGGCGCGACGGGCATTCCCGACACGCCCGACATGGCCCAACATGCCCATCGCGCCCGTCGCGCCGCGCCCCGGGACGCTCCTGCGAGGTCGCGCCCTGGTGCGCTCCTACGGGTAAGACGGCGGTTAGCCCTTCAAGAGGCCGTTATTCCTTGAACATCAAAAACGCCGCGACCAGGATCAAGCCGAACGCGGCCCAGTGATTCCACTTCAACGACTGGCCCAGGTAGAACGTGGAGAAGCCAGCGAACACCAGCAGCGTGATCACCTCCTGCATGCCCTTGAGCTGCGGCGCCGAATACACTGCGCTTCCCAGGCGATTGCCCGGTACCTGCAGGCAGTATTCGAAGAACGCGATGCCCCAGCTGACCAGGATCGCGATCATCAGCGGCGTGCTCTTGTACTTCAGATGCCCGTACCAGGCGAAGGTCATGAACACATTGCTGGCGAGCAACAACAGCACCGGATACAGATAGGCAGTGAAGGGGGCAGTAGGCATGACGGCAGACGGCAGGTAAGGGGCCGGCAGCATAAGCCAGCCCCGTTAAGCGCACGCGACCGTGCCGATGAGCCCGGCACGCGGGTTCAGGCCATTGGTGGCCGGCGCGATACGTTCATCTGCAGCGTGGCCAGGCAAAGCGCCTGACCACGCATCGCGGCGCCCGGGGCTCCCGCGGTCATCCCGCTAGCGCTGCATGCCCCAGCGGCGCACGGTCAGCCGCTCGATTGCCTGGAACACCACCCCTTCCACCAGCAGGCCCAGCACGATCACCATCGCCAGGCCGGCGAACACGCGGTCTGTATACAGCTCGTTGCGGTTCTGGAAGATATACCACCCCAGGCCGCCCTGGCCGGAGGTGGCGCCGAACACTAGCTCGGCGGCGATCAGGGTGCGCCAGGCGAAGGCCCAGCCGATCTTCAGCCCGGACAGGATCGCCGGTAGCGCGGCGGGAATCAGCAACTGCGCCACGTAGCGCGGCCCACGCAATCCGTAATTGCGCCCGGCCATGCGCAGGGTCTCCGGCACCGCCTGGAAGCCGGCATAAGTGGTCAGCGCCAGCGGCCACAGCACCGAATGCACCAGCACGAACACCAGGCTGCCGGTGCCCAGGCCGAACCACAGCAGGGCCAGCGGCAGTAGCGCGATGGCCGGCAGTGGATTGAACATGGCCGTCAGCGTGCCGAGCACGTCGCGGCCCCAGCGCGTGGAGGCGGCCAGCGCGGTCAGCACGAACGCCAGCACCACGCCCAGCGCGTAGCCCTGCGCCAGCACGCGCAGCGAAGCGCCCACGCGGCGCAACAACTCGCCCGACAGCAGCCCGTCGGAGAACGCGCGTGCGGTCTGCAGCGCGCTGGGCAGCATCAGATCGTCGCCAACTACGCGCGCGGCGATCTCCCACACCGCGATCAGCACCAGCAGCACCAGCGCCTTGCGCAGCCATGGCGGTGCCTGCCAGCGCGTCGGCGCGGCGGCGGCAACCAGTGCGGGATCCAGCGGCTGCAGGGCGACTTCGTACTCGGCCCGCACCGGTGGCAGTGGCGGCAGCGCGGTGGCGGTGCTGCGGTTCATGGCAGCGCCTCGCGTTGGCGCTCGGCCGGGCGACGCAGCGGCGCCACCTTGGCATCATCCAGGGCATCGTCGGGCAGGTCGAACAGCAGCCGATGGATCCGCTGCGCGGTCTGCTGGAACGCCACGCTGCCGGCGCTGTGCGGGCCGAACGCATGCGCGTTGAGCTCGGCGCGTACCTGGCCCGGATGTGGCGACAACAACAGCACGCGGTTACCGACCACCAGCGCCTCCTCGATCGAATGGGTGACGAACAACAGGGTGAAGCGCGACTGCTCCCACAGCTCCAGTACCTGTTCCTGCATGCGCGAACGCGTCAGCGCATCGAGCGCGGCGAACGGCTCGTCCATCAACAACACGCGCGGCCGCATCGCCAACGCGCGCGCGATCGCCACGCGTTGCTTCATGCCGCCGGACAAGGTGTGCGGATACGCCTGCGCAAACGCGCTCAGCCCGACCTGCGCCAGGCTGTCGTCGGCACGTTCGCGCGCTTCGGCGCGCGACAGCTTGCGTGCCGCGCGCAGGCCGAACACCACGTTCTCGCGCACTGTCTTCCAGGGCGCCAACTGGTCGAATTCCTGGAACACCACCACCCGGTCCGGTCCCGGCCCGGTGACCGCGTTGCCATCCAGGCGGATCTGCCCCTCGCGCGGGGCGACGAAGCCGGCCACCGCCTTGAGCAAGGTGGATTTGCCGCAACCCGACGGCCCCAGCAGCACGAAGCGATCGGCCTCATGCACGTCGAAACGCACGCGATGGGTGGCGCGCACCACGCGTTGCGCCGAGGCGTATTCCAGGCTGACGTGATCAACCTGCAGCAATGGTGTTGACGAACTCATCGCTCAGCTCCCGCCCGCAATCAGCGGATCGTCGAAGAAGTAGTCGCCCAGCTTGCCCGGGGTCTGCTTGATCGCGCCGCTGTGCTGCATGAACTTGCCCAGTTCCAGCGTGTTCTGCGGCACCACAGTGAACTGTACCTTCGGGTCCTTGAGGATCTGCAGCACCAGCGCGCGATCGATGCTCGAGCCGTTGCGACGCAGGAAGATATCTGCCGCCTGCTCCGGATGGGCGGTGACAAAGCGCGCAGCCTGATCCAGCGCCGCGACGAAGGCGCGGTAGGTCTTGGGATTGTCGCGGCGGAATTTTTCGGTGGCATACAGCACGGTGGCCGAGGAGGGGCCGCCTTCGATCTCGTAGGAGCTGGTCACGATGTGCGCGGCCGGATTGCGCGCCAGTTCCTGCTCCTGGAATGGCGGGCTGGCGAAGTGGGCGGTGATCTCGGTGCGGCCGCGGATGATCGCGGCGGCCGCGTCCGGGTGCGGCAAGGCGACCTGCAGCGGATCCAGCTGATGGGTGCCCTTGTCGCCCCAGCGCTGTTGCGAGGCATGCTGCAGGAAACGCGACTGCACCGACACGCCGGTGGCCGGCACCGCAATGCGGTCCTGCGGGGTGAAATCGCCGATGGACTTGATGCGCGGATTGTTGCTGATCAAGTAGTAGGGGAAGTTGCCCAGCGATGCCACGCCGCGCACGTTCTGGCGGCCATGGGTGCGGTCCCAGATGGTGAACAACGGCCCGACATCGGCACCGGCGATATCGATCGACCCGGTCAGCAGGGCATCGTTGACGGCCGCGCCACCGGACAACTGCAGGAACTGCACGTCGATGTCCACGCCGGCCGCCTTGCCCTGCTGCTCGATCAGCTTCTGATCCTGTGCCACGTCCAGCAACAGATAGACGATGCCGAACTGTTTGGCGATGCGCAGCTTTCCTTCGGCCTGCGCATGCGCGCTGTGCAGCAACGGCAATGCGGCCAGGAGCAGCAGCGCGACACGTCGGGAAAAACGTCGGCGCTGCGGACGTGCGTGAGAGGTGACGGTCAAACGCATGCGGCGCTCCAGTCGAGGGGGGAGGAAGAAGGCGCATTTCCCGGCGAGCTAAGTGCTGCCAAACGCGCGCGAGGCAGCACCTTGGCTAGAACGGCGCATCGCCTTCGATGGTGGTGCGGTTGAGCCGACGACGCAGGTGATCGGGCGTGCCGGCGGCCAGATGCATGACCGAGCGGTTGTCCCAGAACACCATGTCGTGCGGCTGCCAGCGATGCCGATACACCAGCGCATCGCCGGTGCTGTGTTCAAACAAGGCCTGCAGCAGTGCAGCACTTTCGTCGTCGGGCAAGCCGACGATGCGTGTGGTGAAATGCTCGCTGACAAACAGTGCTTTCTGGCCGGTTTCCGGATGGGTGCGCACGATCGGATGCTGCACGGGTTTTACTTCGGCGATCTGCTCCGGCGTCAGCGCCGGGCGCCACGGATTGCGCGCACGCAGTTCTTCGTACTTGGCCAGATAGCTGTGCTCGGCACGCAGGTCCTGCACCGTCTGCTTGAGCGCGTCGGGCAGGGTCTGCCAAGCCAGGTGCTGGTTGGCGAACAAGGTGTCGCCGCCTTCGCTGGGCAATTCCTGCGCATGCAACAGCGAGCCCAGGCTGGGGGTGTCCTTGTACGACAGGTCCGAGTGCCAGTAGTGGCCGGCATCGCCCAGGCCGATCGGCTCGCCGTTCTCCTTGATGTTGGAGACCACCAGCACCTCCGGATGCCCGCGCAACTGGAAATTGCGCAGCACATGGATCTGCAGCGGGCCGAAGCGACGGCTGAAAGCGACCTGCTGCGCCGGCGTGATGCGCTGCTCGCGGAACACCAGCACGTGGTAGTCCAGATGCGCCTGGTGGATGCGCGCGAAGGTTTCCGCATCCAGTGGTTGCGACAGATCCAGGCCGATCACTTCGGCGCCCAGCGGGGCATCGAACGGCACGATCCGGACACTGGAAGAGTGCTGTGGGGAAACCGCATCGCGCGGCGGCTGCGCACGCGCAGCGGAAGTGACGCTGGCCATGACGGTGGCACCTCGACGGCAACGGATGGCCGCCTGGGCCGGCGGCCGGACACACCACTGTAGGCAGTCCGGTCGCCGCTGCGAACGTACGATTGGCAAGGTGCTTATGCGCTGCCGGTATATGCAGCGGTGTGACGGAACGCGAACGGGCGACGCCTGCGCGCCGCCCGTTCGCGGTTCAACCGACCCGGCCTTAGTCGGTCCGCAGTGCCAACGCCGGCGGCGTGGACAGGATGCGTCGCGTGCCCGACCAGCCGGCCAGCAGACTCAGCGCAAGGCCAAACGCGCCGCCGAGCAGCAGGCGCGGCCAGTCCGGCGTCAACGCGATCTCGAACGCCTTCTGCCCGACCACCGCCCCGATCACCGCGGCGGCGGTCACCGCCAGCGTCGCCGCCAGCAGGCCGAGCGCGCCGAACTCCACCAGTACCGCGCCACGCAGCTGGCCGCGTCGTGCGCCCAGCGTGCGCAGCACCGCGCTGTCATAGCGACGCTCGCCGGCGGTGGCCTGCAAGGCCGCCAGCAGCACCAGCACGCCGGCCAGCAGGCTGAAACCCATCACCAGTTGCACCGCCTGCGCCACCTGGTCGATCACCTCGCGCACGCGGCCGAGGATCGCATCGATGTCCAGCACCGAAATGTTGGGGTAGTCGCGGCTCAGCGACGCCAGCTTGGGTGCATTGCCGGGCGGCAGGTGGAAGCTGGAAATCAGGTTGTACGGCGCATCGCCGACCGCGCCCTGGTTGAGCAGCAGGAAGAAATTGACCCGGAATGAATCCCAGTCGGCCTTGCGGATGCTGGAGACGGTGAAACTGCGCTGCTGCTCGCCCAGCAACAAGGTGATGCGATCGCCGAGTTTGAGCTGATACCGCTGCGCCCAACCTTCTTCCACCGAGGCCTCCGGCGCGGTGCTGTCGGCCGCCCAGAACCTGCCTTCCAGCAGGGTGTTTGCCGGCGGGAATGCATGCCGCCAGGAGAAATTGACCGGCCGGTTGTCACCGTCGCCATCGTCGGCCGGATCGCGGTCGCCGCGCAGCGGCGGCTTGTCGTTGATCGCCACCAGACGCCCGGTCGAAAACGGCTCCACGGCCGCATCGTCGACGCCCAGGCCGCGCAGCGTCTGCAATACCGGTTCGGTCTGCTCGGGCTGGATGTTCATCAGGAAATAGTTGGGCGTCTCCACTGGCAGCCGATCGCGCCATTGCCCAAGCAGGCCGGGGCCGACCACTGCCAGCAGCAACAGCGCGCATAGCGACAGCGACAGGCCGACCAACTGCACCACGCTCAGCCCGCGGCGCCGCGTCAGCGAGGCCAGGCCCAGCTTCCAGGCGCCGCGCAGGCGATGCTGGATTGGCCGCAACAGGGCCAGCAGGCCCAGCCCCAGCGCCATCGCCACCAGCGCCAATGCGGCCAGGCCGCCCAGCACCCAGCCGGCCAGCACCAGGTTGCCCGTTGCGTACACGGTCAGCGCCAGCGTGGCCGCCAATGCCGCTGCATAGACCAGCAGGGAACTCGGTGGCACCGCGGCAAAGCTGCGGTTGAGCACGCGCATCGGCGGCACGTTGCGCAGCCGCAGCAGCGGCGGCAGGCCGAAGCCCAGCAACAGCACCAGGCCGATGCCTGCACCGGCCAGGGCCGGGGTGGCCTGCGGCAACGGCAGCCGATTCGGAATCAGGCTTCCCAGCGCCTGCACCAGGCCTTCCTGCGCCAGCATGCCCAGCCCGATCCCGACCAGGCAGGCCGGAATCGCGGTCAGCAGCAATTGCAGCGACAGCATCGCCAGGATGTCGCGCTGGCGTGCGCCCAGGCAGCGCAGCACCGCGACCGTGTCGATCCGGCGCATCGCAAAGCGGTTCGCTGCCAACGCGGTCGCTACACCGGACAACAGCACTGCCAGCAAGGCCGACAAGGCCAAAAAGCGCCCCGCGCGATCGAACGCCGCGCGCATGCCGCGCTGGGTGTCCTCGATGCCGACCAGGCGGAATTCACTGGCGCGCGGTTTCAGCCAGGCGCGCAGCTCGGCGATGGCCTCCGGCGCACCGGAGAACATCAGCCGGTACGAAGCGCGACTGCCCGGGCCGAGCAGGCCGGCATCCTCAATATCGGCGCGATTGACCAGCAGCGGCGGCGACAGCTGCATCAGCTCGCCGGACGCATCCGGTTCGGCACGCAGCACGCCGGTGATGGTCAGATGGCCGGCGCCGAATTCCAGCTGTTCGCCCACGCGCAGGCCCAGGGCCTCCAGCAGGCGGGGATCGGCATAGGCCTGACCCGGCGGCGGTGCGCCCGCAGGCGTGCCTTCCATGCCGGCGCTGTCCGTGGACACCAGCAACTGCCCACGCAGCGGATAGCCCGCACCAACTCCGCGGATATTGGCCATCTGGCTGGCATCGCCGTGAAACAGAACGCTGGGGAAGCTGACCATGCGCGTGCTCTGCAGGCCGCGCCGTTGCGCTTCTTCGGCGAAGTCGGCCGGGATCTCCTGGCGGCCGGTCACGCCCAGATCGCCACCGAGCACTTCGGCCGCGCTGGAGGTCAGCGCCAGGGTCACCCGATCGACCAGCGTGCCGACCGCCGTCATCACCGCCACGCCCAGCACCAGCGCGGCGAATACGGTCAGCAGATCGCCGGCCAGGAACTCGCGGCGCACGGCGCGCGCGGCCTGTCGCAGCACGTTCATGCGGCCGGACCGGTCTGGGCGTGCAGGCGGCCGCTGTCGATGCGGTAGATGTGCTTGCAACGCTGCGCCAGCGTCATGTCGTGGGTCACCAGCACCAGGGTGGTGTCGCTGGTGGCATTGAGCGCGAACAGCAGGTCGCTGATCTGCGCGCCGGTGGTCTGGTCCAGGCTGCCGGTGGGCTCGTCGGCAAACAGGATGCGCGGTCTGGCCACGAATGCGCGTGCCAGCGCCACGCGTTGCTGCTCGCCGCCGGACAGCTGGCGCGGGTAGTGGCGCGCACGCGCGCTCAGGCCGACCGCCTCCAGTACCTCGCGCACCCGCGCCGGATCCTCGCGCCCTGCCAGTTCCAGCGGCAGCGCGATGTTTTCTTCGGCGGTCAGCGCCGGCAGCAGATGGAAGCTCTGGAACACGAAGCCCACCTCGCGCGCGCGCAAGGCGGCGCGTGCCTCTTCGTCCAACTGGCCCAACTCCTGGCCGGACAGCGCAATGCTGCCGCGGCTGGGCAGGTCCAGACCGGCCAGCAGGCCGAGCAGGGTGGTCTTGCCCGAGCCGGACGCGCCGACGATGGCGATACTGTCGCCTTCACTGACCGTCAAGCTGACCTTGTCGAGGATGTGGAGTGTTCCCTCCGGTCCACTGACGGACTTGCCGACGTCGCGGACGTCGATGGCGGTGCGGGTGCTGGAGCGGGGGGCCAGACTGTCGATGAGGAATCTCCGAATGCGTGAAAGAACACTGAGGTATGGCGCGCTGGTCCTGTGGCTGCTGACACTGTCCCTGCTCGCGCCGGGAATTGCCTCTGCCAAAAGTCCGGTGGCGACGGCCCCGATCCTGGTCGTCGGCGACAGCCTGAGCGCTGCGCACAACATCCCGGTGCAGTCCGGTTGGGTCACCTTGCTGGACCAACGCCTCAAGCGTGACATGGCGACGCCACCGGCGGTCGTCAATGCCAGCATCAGCGGTGAGACCACCTCCGGTGCATTGACGCGGCTGCCCGGCCTGCTGCAGAAGCACCGCCCCGGCGTGGTGGTGATCGAACTCGGCGGCAACGATGCGCTGCGCGGCCTGACCCCGGCCCAGCTGAAGGGCAACCTGGAAAAGATGATCCAGCTCAGCCAGCAGGCCGGCGCGAAGGTGCTGCTGCTCGGCATCGATGTGCCGCCCAACTATGGCCCCGCCTATCGCGACCGCCTGAAGGCGACCTATGCCGACCTGTCCAGCCAGTACAAGACCGCATTGGTGCCGTTCTTCCTGGAAAAGGTCGCGCTGCAGCCTGGCCTGATGCAGGCGGACGGCCTGCATCCCACCGCCGCGGCCCAGCCCAGGGTGCTGGAAACGGTATGGCCCGCGCTGCGCCCCCTGCTCGGGCGCTGACAGCCGGCGGCGACTGCCTTCTGTCACAAAACGTTAGTTGGTCTTCACGCCCTTTCCACTGCCGATCCGGCATGTTTCACAAAGCTGAAGACCGAGGAAAGTCCATGCGTCAGACCAAGGAAACGTCCGGCCTCGTGCTGGTCGTTGAAGACAACCGCAATATCTCTGAAATGATCGGCGAGTACCTGGAAGGCCGTGGCTTCGAGGTCGACTATGCGCAGGACGGACTCGACGGCTACCGTCTGGCCGCCGAGAACAGCTACGACGTGGTCGTGCTGGATCTCATGCTGCCACGCCTGGACGGCATCGAAGTGTGTCGCCGGCTGCGTAACGACGCACGCAAGTCCACCCCGGTGCTGATGCTGACCGCCCGCGACACGCTGGACGACAAGCTCACCGGCCTGGGTTTCGGCGCCGACGACTACCTGACCAAGCCGTTTGCGATTCAGGAACTGGAAGCGCGCCTGCGTGCACTGATCCGCCGCGAGCGCCGCCAGGTGGGCTCGGAAGTGCTCAAGGTCGCCAACCTGGTGCTCGATCCGGTCAGCATGCGCGCCACCCGTGCCGGCACCGAGCTGCAGCTCTCGCCGATCGGCCTGCGCCTGCTCACCATCCTGATGCGCGAGTCGCCTCGGGTAGTGACCCGCCAGGAAATCGAGCGCGAGATCTGGGGCAACGGGTTGCCGGATTCGGACACCCTGCGCAGCCATCTCTACAACCTGCGCAAGATCATCGACAAGCCGTTCGACCGCCCGCTGCTGCACACCGTGCAGAGCGCCGGCTATCGCATTGCCGACATCGCCCAGCCGATGGCCTGATGTCACCGGCCGGCCGCCGTTCTGGCGGTCGGCCACCCCTGTAGGCGCCCACGCGCCGCTCGTTTCCGCGCGCTGCCGTCTGGCTGCACGACGGGCTTACGGAAGCGTTGCCTATAATCCGGCGCTCTCCCCTGGATGCAGCAATGCCGCACGGGCTTCCACGAAAAATACGTCTGGCCTTTCTCCTGCAGGTCGCCCTGGCGAGCCTGGCGATCGTGCTTGGCGGCTATCTGCTGTCCTTCGTGATCAAGTACAGCCTGGTGCGGACCGTGCTGGCCGACGAGGCGGTGCATTTCTGGCGCGTGCACAAGAGCGCAGCGAACAGCCCGCCGCCCAATACACGCAATATCCAGGGCTATTTTTCGCCCGCCGGCCAAGGCCGCGATGCCGCACCAGCGGCGTTGCAGCGATTGTCGCCGGGCTTTAGCGAAGTGGCTGCCGCCGACGCCCTGGTGTATGTCGATCAACGTCCGGAAGGGCGTTTGTATCTGGTGTTCCCGCGCTCGCGTGCGGCCCATCTGACGCTCTGGTTCGGGGTGGTGCCGGCGATGCTGGTGCTGCTGGCGATCTATGGCGTGTTCTGGGTGACCTACCGGATTTCCAAGCGGCTGGTCTCGCCCATCAGCTGGCTGGCGCGGCGCGTGTCGCAGTGGGACCCGCGCAACCCCGATGTCGACGAACTGGCACCGGAGCGGCTGCCCGCTGACCTGCAGGGTGAAACCCGGCAATTGGCTGCCGCCCTGCATGCGCTCGGGCAGAAGGTCAGCGACCATGTCGCGCGGGAGCGCAACTTCACCCGCGATGCCAGCCACGAGCTGCGCACACCGTTGACGGTGATCCGGGTGGCCAGCGACATGGCGCTGGCCGACGACGAATTGTCGCAACGCACCCAGCGCAGCCTGCGCCGGATCCAGCGCGCAGGCCGCGACATGGAGGCGGTGATCGACGCCTTCCTGATTCTGGCGCGCGAAGCCGAAATCGACCCGCAAAGCGAAACCTTCGATGCCGCCGAACTGGCCAGCGAGGAAGTCGATAGCGCCCGCCAACTGCTGGGCGACAAGCCGGTATCCCTGACGATGGTCGGCGACCGCAGCCTGCAGATGTTCGCCCCGCCGCGGGTGATGCGCGTGGTGCTCAGCAACCTGCTGCGCAATGCCTGCGCCTATACCGACACCGGCAGCATCGAAGTGGAAGTCACCCAGGACCGCATCATCGTGCGCGATACCGGGATCGGCATGAGCGAAGAAGCGCGCGCGCGCGCGTTCGAGCCGTTCTTCCGCGCCGATCCCACCCGCCCGCAGGGCACCGGCCTGGGCCTGTCGATCGTGCGCCGGCTGTGCGATCGCTTCGGCTGGCGGATCGAACTGCATAGCGAGTCCGGTGTCGGTACCTCGGTTGCGGTGGTGGTGGCCTGAGGGAGCAGTGGCCGTAGCGGCATGTGGTTGCCTGGAATCGGCCACTGACGAGGGAGATGCACCGCACGCGCCCAGGGCGCAGTTCGCGGTTGCCGATGATGCTGTTTTCCGCCACGTGGCAATGAGGCTGCGCGCCTTGCCGATATCCCGTAGACGCCAGATGCAGCTGCGGGATCGGGGGCGCAATCGATCGATCTTGCGAGTGCGACGCCAGAGCGACCCGCCATGCGTTACTTCTGCTCCAGCACCGGGGCCACCGCCTTGCGCCAGATGGCATAGCCATCGGCGGTCATATGCAGCATGTCCTGGCGAAACAGCTCGGCGCGCGGTTTGCCGTCGGCATCGAGCATCGGCGTGTAGACGTCCACGTAGTCCACCTGCGGCAGCGGCGCGAGTGCATCCTGGATCAGGCGGTTGGCGGTGACGATCGCAGGCAGCAGACGGGCGCGCGAGGGGCTGGGTTTGACCGACAGATAGCTGATGCGTGTGCTGGGCAGATCGCGGCGGATGCGCTTCACGAATGCCAGCACGTCGTCGCGTACCTGCTGCGGCGTGCGGCCGCTGTTGAGATCGTTGTCGCCGGCATACAGCACCACCTGGCGCGGCGCATACGGGATCACGATGCGGTCGGCGTACCAGGTGCTGTCGCGCACTTCCGAACCGCCGAAACCCCGATTGATCACCGGCATGGCGGGGAAATCCTGTGCCAGCGTGTCCCAGAAACGGATCGACGAACTGCCGACGAAGACGATGCCGTGCCTGGGCGGCGGTGTTTGCGCGTCGCTGGTGGCGAAGCGCTGCATGTCGGCTTCCCAGGCGGCATTGGACACCTGCGCCGGTATCTGCGGTGTGGTGTGCGGGGTGGCGGCGTGTAGGTGGCCGGACAACAATACAAGGGCGCATAGCAGCGTGCGCAAGGGGTGTTTGCTCATGCGAATGAACCTGTGACAGTGGAGCGGACCAGCATGGTGCGACAGGCTGGAAGCGCAGGGCAAACCCGTGGGTCTCCAGCGGCTGCGATCGCCTTGCGCGCAGATCGCCTTCTTCGGCCTGCACCGACGAGGTGGCAGAGATTGCGCCGTGCGGCAGCATCTGACGGCCCGGCCGGCCCAACGCCAGCTGTTCGACTGCGTGGCAGTGCCCTGGCGGCGCGCTGCACGACGGTGCAAGATTCGCACTTTCCTCAGCAGTGACCATGCCATGCGTTCGAGCCGTCCCCAGACACGCCCTTGCGGCCGGAAGCACTGACCGCATGGCCGATCAACTGGGACACGTGCCGCGCGGCCCGCGCCGCATGCTCAAGGCGGCGATCTGGTCGTGGCAAGGATTGCGCGCGGCATGGCTGCATGAATCCTCGTTTCGCTTGGAGGTGTGCCTGGCGTTAGTGCTGCTACCGCTGGGGCTGTGGCTCGGTCAGTCCGGCCTGGAACGCATCGCGCTGATCGCGCCACTGCTGATCGTACTGGCGGCCGAATTGCTGAATTCGGCGATCGAGGCGGTGATCGAGCGCTACGGCCCCGAGCACCACGTGCTGGCCGGCCGTGCCAAAGACATGGGCTCGGCGGCGGTGTTCCTGCTGCTGATCAATGTGCTGCTCTGCTGGGGACTGATACTGCTGCCGCGGTGGTTCTGAAGGGCAGCGCGTCTGCGCAAGCCGCAGCCGTTGATCGGTTTCTGCAGGTGATGGGATAGGCGGATGCGTGGACACGTCCGTGGCGATGCGACGCACCAGAACGCGCCAGCGGTCGTGTCAGCCGGCCACACAGCGTGCGGTGACTGCTTCTGCCTGTTGCCAGGCTCTTCGCGCCTGGCCGGAATCACCTGCCAGGCGGGCGCATGTGCATGCCGGCTTGACTGGCCACGTGGCATGCTGCGGCTCTCTTTCAACGGAATCGCCTGCATGCCCGTCCTGATTCGCGCCCTGGTGTTGCTGATGCTGACCGTCTCGCTGTCCGGTTGCGGCTACAACGCGATCCAGCAGAAGGAAGAAGGGGTCAAGGCAGGTTGGTCGGAGGTGCTGAATCAATATCAGCGTCGTGCCGACCTGATTCCCAATCTGGTGCGCACCGTGCAGGGCTATGCCCAGCAGGAGCGTCAGGTACTGACCGAGGTGACCAATGCGCGCTCGCGGGTCGGACAGATCCAGGTCAATGCCGATGACGAAGCCTCGCTGAAGCAGTTCCAGCAGGCGCAGGGCGAGCTCGGCAGCGCGCTGTCGCGCCTGTTGGTGGTCAGCGAAAACTATCCGCAGCTCAAATCCGACCAGTCGTTCCGCGACCTGCAGGTACAGCTGGAAGGCACCGAGAACCGCATCACCGTGGCGCGTGGTCGCTATATCCAGACGGTGCAGGAGTACAACACCTACATCCGTTCGTTCCCGCAGGTGATCACCGCCAAGATCTTCGGCTATCAGCCCAAGCCCAACTTCAGCGTGGAAAACGAAGCGCAGATTTCGCGCGCACCGCAGGTGGATTTCGGCAATCAGCAGGCGCCGTCGCAGCAGCCTACGCAGCAGCCGCAACCTGCGCAGTAACAGCGCTTACCAGGCAGGAGTCAGGCAATGCGGCAAACGCACAGCTGGATGTTGTGGATGATGGCGCTCTTCTTGCTGCCGGCTTCGCTCCTGGCGCAGGATCTTGCAGCCATTCCGCCACTGCGCTCGCCCGTGGTCGATACCACCGGCACCTTGGATGCCACGCAGATCCAGCAACTCGAGCAGCAGGCGCTGGCCTTGCAGCAGCGCAAGGGCGCGCAGTTGCAGATTCTGATCGTGCCCACCACGCAGCCGGAGGCGATCGAGCAGTACACCCAGCGCGTGTTCGACCAGTGGAAGATCGGCCGCAAGGGCGTGGACGATGGTGTGTTGCTGCTGGTGGCTAAGGACGATCGCCGGGTGCGGATCCAGCCCGGTTACGGCCTGGAAGGCGCAATCCCCGACATCACCGCCAACCGCATCATCCAGGAGTACCTGGCACCGCGTTTTCGTGAGGGCGACTACGCAGGCGGCATCAGCGCTGCGACCGCAACGCTGGCCGGGCTGATCGAGGGCGAGGCCTTGCCGGCGCCGGTCAGCGGGCACGCCGATGCCGGCACTGGCAATGGTTCGGGCGGAGGCGGTGACTGGATCATGGCCTTGTTCATCGGCTTTGTGGTCGCGATGGTGGCGCGTGGCATCCTCGGCGCCCTGCCGCGGCCGCTGCGTGCGTTGCTGACCGGCGTCGCTGCCGGTGGCGCGGCCTTGCTGTTTACCTCGCTGCTGTTCGCCAGTGCCGGCGCTGCGGTGATCGGGTTGCTGGCAGGCCTGGCGTCCGGTTCGTCGGGGCGCTTTGTCGGCGGCGGTGGCTGGGGCGGTGGCTGGGGCGGTGGTGGATTCGGTGGCTTTGGAGGCGGTGGCCGCGGCGGTTTCGGTGGCGGCGGCTGGGGTGGTGGTGGCGGATCATCGGGAGGCGGTGGCGCCTCGGGGAGCTGGTGATGCGTTGGCTCAGACACATTTTCGCGCCCTCGGCGCAGCGCAGTTTCCCGGCCAGTTGCATGGATGCGATCGCCGCGGCAGTTGCTGCCAGCGAGCGCACCCATACCGGGCAGATCATGGTGGCGGTGGAAGCCGACCTGCCGCTGGGCGCGCTATGGCGCGGGCAGACCGCACGCCAGCACGCCGAACAGGCCTTCGCGCAATTGCGCACCTGGGACACCGAGGCCAATAACGGAGTACTGCTCTACCTGCTGCTGGCCGACCACGCCATCGAAGTGGTCGCCGACCGCGGCCTGCGCAGCCGGGTGCCGGAGGCGCAGTGGGCCGAGGTGTGTCGGCGCATGCAGCAGTTCCTGCGCGATGGCGAATACGAGGCGGCGGTGCTGGCCGGGATCGAGGCGGTGACCGAGCTGTTGACCGCGCATTTCCCTGCCGCCCCCGGCGCCCAGCATGAAGACGAGCTGCCCGATCGTCCCCAGCTCTTAGGCTGAGCGCGTTCGAGGTGTCAGAATAGACGCCTCGCTTTTTTGTGATCCGCGGTCCGCATGATCTATTTGCACGCCATCGACCCCATCGCCTTCTCGCTTGGACCGGTGCAGGTGCACTGGTACGGGTTGATGTATCTGGCTGCGTTCTTCTCCGCCTGGGCACTGGGGCGCTCGCGCATCCTGCGCGGCCGCCTGCCGGGCGTGGACATGGACGGATTTTCCGACCTGTTGTTCTACGGCATGCTCGGTGTGGTGCTGGGTGGGCGCATCGGCTACATGCTGTTCTATGCGTTCGACAGCTTGCTGGCCAACCCGTTGATCCTGTTCAAGGTGTGGCAGGGCGGCATGAGCTTCCACGGCGGCCTGTTGGGTGTGTTGATCGCCTGCGGACTGTGGGCGCGCAAGCACCGGTTGCACTTCTTCGACGTGATGGACTTCGTGGCACCGCTGGTGCCGTTGGGCTTGGGCTTCGGGAGGCTCGGCAATTTCGTCGGCGGTGAGTTGTGGGGCAAGTTCACCGATGCCGGCTGGGGCGTGATCTTCCCGCTTGCGCCGGAACTGGCCGGCAAGTTGCCGGCAGAACTCCGGGCGCAGTACGCCACCGGTGCGTTGAACCAGTTTGCGCGGCATCCGTCGCAGCTCTACGAGGCGGCGCTGGAAGGCGTGGTGATGTTCGTTGTGCTGTGGACCTTCTCGATGAAGCCGCGTGCACGCTATGCGGTGTCGGGGATGTTCGCGCTGCTGTACGGCGTGTTCCGTTTCATCGTGGAATTCGTGCGCGTGCCGGACGCACCGATCGGCTACCTGGCCTTCAACTGGCTGACGATGGGGCAGATCCTGAGCCTGCCGTTGATCATCGGCGGCCTGGTGTTGCTGGCGATGTCGCGCCGCGCGCCGGTGCTGCAGCCGGTGCGGGTGCAGGCCGCGGGTGTGGAGGCGGCCAAGTGAAGCCCTATCTGGACCTGCTGCAGCATGTGCTGGAACACGGCGCCGAGAAGTCCGATCGCACCGGTACCGGCACGCGCAGCGTGTTCGGCTGGCAGATGCGCTTCGACCTCAACCACGGCTTTCCGCTGGTCACCACCAAGAAGCTGCACCTGCGCTCGATCATCCACGAGCTGCTGTGGTTCCTGCAGGGCGACACCAACATCGGCTATCTCAAGGACCACCAGGTTCGCATCTGGGACGAATGGGCCGACGCCGATGGCAATCTCGGCCCGGTCTACGGCAAGCAGTGGCGGCGCTGGACCGGCCCGGACGGCGTCGAGATCGACCAGATGCAATGGCTGGTGGACGAGATCAAGCGCAACCCGGATTCGCGCCGGCTGGTGATCAGTGCCTGGAACGTCGGCGAGCTGCCACAGATGGCCCTGATGCCGTGCCACAGCCTGTTCCAGTTCTATGTGGTGAACGGCAAGCTCAGCTGCCAGCTCTATCAGCGCAGCGGCGACATCTTTCTGGGTGTGCCATTCAATATCGCCAGCTATGCGTTGCTGACGCATATGGTGGCGCAGGCAACCGGCCTGGGCGTGGGTGATTTCGTGCATACCCTCGGTGATGCGCACCTGTACTCGAATCACTTCGAGCAGGCACGCGAGCAATTGACACGCACGCCGCGCGCGCTGCCGCGCCTGCGCCTGAATCCAGCCGTGACCGACCTGTTCGCATTCCGCTTCGAGGACATCGCCATCGAGGGTTACGACCCGCATCCGGCGATCAAGGCGCCGGTGGCGGTGTAAGCGTGGCTTCGCTGGCTGAGTGATGCCGCACATTGATTGGATGTTCGAAGGGATATCGTCTGCTGCATGAAAATCACCTTGATCGTCGCGTTCGACCGCAACAACGCCATTGGCCGTGATAACGAATTGCCGTGGAAGCTGCCGGACGACCTGAAGCGTTTCAAGGCGCTGACCTTGGGCAAGCCGATCCTGATGGGGCGCAAGACTGCGCAATCGTTGGGACGTGCCTTGCCGGGGCGTTTGAACCTGGTGCTGACGCGTTCGGGGCAGGTGCCGTTTGCGGACATGCGGGCGGTGGCGTCGGTCGATGCCGCGATTGCGCAGGCCGAGGCGGCCGGTGCACAGGAGCTGTGCGTCATCGGTGGCGGCGAGGTGTATCGGCTGACCATGGAACGTGCCGACCTGCTGGCCGTCACCGAAGTGGACACCAGCGTGGAGCGGACCGACACCTACTTTCCGCCGATCGACCCGGCCGTGTGGGAGGCCGTGCAGCGCGAACAGCACGCAGCCGATGCCCGTCATGCCTTCGCGTTCGACTATGTGGACTATCGGCGGCGCTGAGGCTTTTGTTCGACTGAAGAGGGTGGCTCAGCGGTTGCGGCAAGGCGTGCGGTGCCTGAGCTGTTCGGCGTTGTCCGCAGATCACGTGCAAACAGTGGCGCGTGATCATCCGATACGCTTGTTCACCACCAGCTCGCCCAACGCGATCAGGCGCGCACGCACGATGTTGCGGCTCAATCCCAGTAAGGCGGCAGTTCTGACCTGATTGCGGTGACAGTGGCGATAGGCGGCGCGGAACAGTTGATCTTCCACCGTTGCATGCAGTGCGGCGCCGGCACTTTCGAACAAGCGGTCGAAGGCGCGTTCGAGCAAGGCCTGGCCATCTTCATGCGCATCGCCGCCTGCCTGCGCCGGAAGTCGCAGTTGCGACAGGCGGATGTCCTGAGCATGCACGACACCATCGCGATGGATCAGCAAGGTGTGGTGGATGACGTTTTCCAGTTCGCGGATATTGCCCGGCCAGGGATATTCCACCAGCAGGCGTTCGGCGTCCGCGCTGATCGTCACCTGGCCGTGGCCCAGCCGCTGGCTGTAGATGTCGACGAAGTGGCGGATCAGCGGCGGAATGTCGCCAGGCCGGTCGCGCAGCGGCTTGAGTTCCACACCGACCACGTTGAGGCGGTAGAACAGGTCCTGGCGAAAATGCCCTTGCCCGATCACCTGATCCAGCGGCACGTTGGTGGCGGCCAGAACGCGCACGTCGATCGGCACGCTACGGCGCGAGCCCAGCCGCACCACTTCGCGCTCCTGCAGCACGCGCAGCAGCTTGACCTGAATCGGCATCGGCAGGTTGCCGATTTCGTCGAGAAACAGGGTGCCACCGTTGGCTTCCTCGAACCAGCCGGCCTTGGCGCTGAGCGCGCCGGTGAAGGCGCCTTTCTCGTGCCCGAACAGTTCCGCATCCACCAGCGATTCGCTGAAAGCGCCGCAATTGACTGCCACGAACGGATGGCGCGCACGCGCGCTGCAGTTGTGGAGGTGGCGTGCGACCAGTTCTTTCCCGGTGCCCGATTCGCCGACGATCAGCACGCTGGCTTCGCTCGGCGCCACGCGTTCGAGGTGTGCCAGCAATGCCTGCGAGGACGGGTCTTCGAACACGTGCGCGCTGGCGCGTACGGGGTGGTTGGCAGGCGCGCGCTGTTGCGCGGCAGGCAAGCTCAGCAAGCGGAGATCGGACATGGGACGGGCTCGTGCATGGGGGAAGGACGGGCGCGAGGCGGCGTCGGTTCAACACGGCGGGACGCGAGGTCCGAATTGCAGGTGCAGGCCAAGCATCGGCAGGCTCAAGAGTAGAAACTGGGCGTGGGCGGCTGCTGGCGCAGCGCCCATTCGCCGAGTTCGCGCAGCTTGTAATCGACCGGGTCGTGCAGCGTCTGGGTGCGCAGGTTGCGCCAGTAGCGGTCCAGCCGCAGCGCGGCGTGCGTGGCGCGCGCGCCGGTGACCTCGAACAGCTTGCTGCACACCTCCAGCCCGACCCGGGTAGTGGCGACCTTGGCGGCAGCCACCGCCAACGCGACCTGCGCGCGTTCGTCGCTGCTTAGTGCGTGTTCTTTACGCCAGGCGGTGTCCAGCAATTCGGCGGCGCGGCCGGTGAGCAGCCGGGCACTTTCCAGGCCCAGCCAGAACTCGCCGTAATGAGCCAGGATGTAAGGGTCGTCACTGGCCTGCTCGACCCCGGAGCGGTGCCAGGCGCGGGCCTCGGTCAGGGTGTAGGTGCGCGCTTGCTCGAATGCGCCTTCGGCGATGCCCAGGAACAGATGCGCGAACAGCAACTGCGCGATCAAGGGGCGTAGACAGGCGAACGGCGTGCTCAAAGGGCCGGGGTCGAGCAGCAGCTCGCTTTCTTCCACGCGCACGCGTTCGAAGGTGGTGCTGCCGCTGTCGGTCTGGCGTTGGCCGATGTTGTCCCAGTCATGTCCCAGCGTGATGCCGCTGCGCGCGGTGGGAATGGCACCGATCAACAGCTTGCCGCTGCGTTCGTCCAATGCGGAGGCGATCAGCATCTGCGAGTCGATCGCGCCGGAACAGAAGCTTTTCCTGCCGGAGAACTCGCGCCATCCTTCGCATTGCACGGCGATGGTGCGGGTATCCAGCGGATTGAGCGCGTTGCCCCAGAACCATTGCTTGCGCGCAGTCTGCTCCAGCCACGGCTGCCACTGCGCTGGCTGGCCGAACAGGCGCACGGTGGCCAGCATCAAATGATGGAAGCCGAAGACATGCGCGATGGAGCTATCGACCTTGGCGAATGCGCGCACGATCTGCAGCACCTCGCTCCAGCTGGCACCAAGGCCGCCGTACTGCAGCGGAATGCTGAGGCCGAGCAGGCCGCTGGCACGCAGCGCGTCGCGCTCGGCCTTGGGCGTGCCGCCGCGTGCATCGCGCTCGACGGCGGTGTCGGCGAAGTCGGCGGCCAGGCGCTGGGCGGCCTGCAATGGATTGAGCAGAGTCGGTTGCGGTTGACGGCTGGTCATACGCGATGGCCTTGTCCTAATACGAAAGGAGGAGTGCTGGCCGAAGCAATCATCAGCGCGACTGCAGATGATCGCGGCCGCTGACGCGCGCCGCCCTGGGCACGAATTCCAGCCCGGAACGCCGGTCAAAACACATGGATGTCGTGCAGCGCTGCGAGCAGGGTCTGACGGGCCTGACGCAGCGCCGGTTCGTCGGCCTGGCGATCGCGCGGACGTGGCGTGTCCAGCCGCAATGCGTGCGCGATCGATCCGGGCTGGCCGCCGATGACGATCGCACGGTCGCTCAGATACACCGCTTCGTCGATGTCATGGGTCACCAGCAGCACGCTGAAGTCGTGTTCGTTGGCCAGACGCAGCAGCAACTCCTGCAATTTGATACGGGTGAAGGCATCCACCGCACTGAAGGGTTCGTCGAGCAGCAGCACGCGCGGTTGCCGGTACAGCCCACGGGCCAGCGCCACGCGTTGCGCCTGGCCGCCGGACAGCTGCTTGGGCAGCGCGCTTGCGTAGTCGAGCAGCCCGACCTCGCTGAGCAACTGCCGTACGCGTGGAGATTGCCGCGCCGCAGCTGGCGATAGATCGCTTTCGTCGGCGAAGGCGACATTGGCGGCCACGTCCAGCCACGGCAGCAGGCGCGGTTCCTGGAAGATGAAGCCGATGCGCCGGTCGACACCGCACACACGCGCACCATCCAGCACCACCTCGCCGGTGTAATCGCGTTCCAGGCCGGCCACGATGCGTAGCAGGGTGCTCTTGCCGCAGCCGCTGGCACCGATCAGGCTGACGATCTCGCCCGGCACCAATTGCAGGTCGATGTCGCGCAGCACATGGCGCGCGCCGAACTGCTTTGCGGCGATACGCAGCTGCAGGCCGGTGCCGCTCACGTGTGGGCTCCTGCGTGAGCGGGCATGCTGCGATTCTGCAGGTTGTCGCGCCAGCGCAAGGTGCGCGATTCGATCGCCTTGAGCACGCCATCGCTGAGCTTGCCGAGCAGGGCCAGCAGCACGATCGCGCCGATCACGATGTCCGGCCGCGAGGTCTCGCGCCCGTCGCTGAGCAGATAGCCCAGCCCGCGCGTGGCGGCGATCAGTTCGGCGGCCACCAGAAACATCCAGGCCAGACTCAGGCTGGTGCGCAGCCCGGTGAAAATCGACGGCAGCGCCGCCGGCAGCAGGATCCGCCGCACCAGACGCGGTTTGGACAGGCCGTAGCTTTCGCCCAGTTCCACCAGCGTGCGGTCGACCTGGCGCAGGCCGCTGACCACGCCCAGATACACCGGAAAAAAAGCACCGATGGCGATCAGGGTGATCTTCGGCGCCTCGTCGATGCCCATCCACAGCAACAGCAAAGGCACCCAGGCCAGGCTGGGCACCGCGCGCAGCGCCTGGAAGCTGGGGTCGATCAGCTGTTCCAGCCAGCGGCTCAGGCCGACCCCCACGCCGATCAGCAAGCCCAGGCCGGCACCGATGGCGAAGCCGGCCAGCACCCGCAACAGGCTGGCGCCGATATGGCTGGCCAGCCCGCGGCCTGCCTCGTCTGCCAGCGTGGTCAGGACCTGGCTGGGCGGCGGCAGCAGGTAGCGCGGTGTCCAGCCCAGCGCCGAGGCGATTTCGAGTGCGCCGAAGAAGCTCAGTGGCAACAGCCAACCAAGGCTGCTGGCCGGCAGTCTGAGTCGCGAGCGCGGAGTGGTCGCCAAGCTGCGCGCGACGTGCAAGGAGGTGTCGTTCATTGCCATGCTCAGCCCTGCGCCACGCGTGCGCGTTTGGCGTAGTCGGGATCGATCAGTGCGGCCAGCACCTTGGTCAGATCGGTGCCGGGCCGGACCAGGCCTTCTTCCAGCAGGATGGGCGCCGCGCTGTGCAGCGCCGCGCGCTCTTCGGGACCAATCACCGGATTGCGCAGGTCGGTGCGCTGCAGCTGTAGCGTAGCGACCTGCAGCGACAACCGGGCCTCGGCGGCGATCAGCGCGGCAAGGTCGTCGGGGTGCGCGATCGCCCATTTGCGCGCTTTTTCGTAGGCCTGGATCACCAGCGGAATCTGATCGGGATAAGCAGCAGCGAACGTCTCGCTGACATTCAAGAAGCCACGGGAATTGAAGGCGACGTTGCGGTAGATCAAGCGCGTGCCGGCCTCGATCTGGCTCGCGGCGAGGTGCGGGTCCAGGCCGGACCAGGCGTCCACATCGCCGCGTTCGAGCGCGGTGCGCCCGTCGGGATGCTGCAGATGGACGATCTCCACGGCGTTCTTGCTCAATCCGGCCTGCCGCAGCGCGCGCAGCAGGAACAGGTAGGCGTCGGTGCCCTTGGTGGCGGCGATGCGTTTGCCTTTGAGTTCGGTCAGCTGCCGGATGGGCGAGTGCTTGCCCACCGCCAGCGCGATCCATTCCGGCCGCGAGTAGATGTACACGGCCTTGATCGGATTGCCGTTGGCGCGCGCCAGCAGCGAGGCCAGGCCGGCGGTGCTGCCGAAGTCGATGCTGTTGCCGCCCAGGTATTCGAGTGCGCGATTGCTGCCGGCTGACAGCACCCACTTGACCTGCGTGCCCTGCGCCTTGAGCGCTTCTTCCAGCCAGCCGAAGTGCTTGAGCACCAGCGAGGTCGGCGAGTAGTAGGCGTAGTCCAGGCGCAATTGCTTGGGAACGGCGGGCCTGGCTTGCGCGAAGGCGGCGCCGGGCAGCAGCGGCGAGGCGCCGAGCGCGACGCCGGCGAGGGTTCCGAATTTGAGCAGGTTGCGGCGTTTCATGAGTGCTCCAGTCAGCGCGCCGAGGCGCGTGGCACGATGGTGTTGGCGATGACCTCGCCGAAGGGACCGCTCAGGGCCTGTCCGGGCAGCTTCTGTTTGACCGCGCGCGGCAGCAGCGGGAACACCAGTTCGGCGAAGCGATAGGCCTCCTCCAGATGCGGATAGCCGGAGAAGATGAAGGTATCGATGCCGAGCGCAGCGTATTCCTCGATACGCGCAGCCACGGTCTGCGGGTCGCCGACCAGTGCGGTGCCGGCACCGCCGCGCACCAGGCCGACCCCGGCCCATAGGTTGGGGCTGACTTCCAGATCGGCGTGGGTGCGGCGCTGACCGCGGCTATGCAATGCGGCCATGCGACGCTGGCCCACCGAATCCATGCGCGCAAACGCACTCTGTGCGCGCTCCACGGTGTCATCGTCGAGGTGACTGATCAACGACTCCGCTGCCGCCCAGGCCTGCGCATCGGTTTCGCGCACGATCACGTGCAGGCGGATGCCGAAGGTGAGCGTGCGCCCGAGCGCGGCGGCCTTGCTGCGTACCGAGGCGATCTTTTCCGCCACCGCCTGCGGCGGCTCGCCCCAGGTCAGGTAGGTATCCACCTGCTCGGCCGCCAACTCGTGTGCCGCGTCGGAAGAGCCACCGAACCACACCGGCGGATACGGCTGCTGCACCGTGGGGTACAGCAGCTTGGCCGCCTTGACCTGCAGATGTCTGCCGTCGAAGTCGTAGCTGTCGCCGGCGTGGCTGTGGGCGATGATCTCGCGCCAGATGCGGATGAATTCTGCCGAGGCTTCATAGCGCTCGGCATGGTCGAGGAACACGCCATCGCCTTCCAGTTCGCCGCGGTCGCCGCCGGTGACCAGGTTCACCAGCAGGCGTCCGCCCGACAGCCGGTCGAAGCTGGCGGCCATGCGTGCGGCCAGCGCCGGCGCCATCAGGCCGGGACGCAGTGCGACCAGAAACTTCAGCCGGCGTGTGGCATTGATCAGGCTGGATGCGATCACCCAGGGGTCTTCGCAGGAACGCCCGGTAGGAATCAGCACACCGTCGTAGCCCAGCGTGTCGGCCGCAACGGCCACCTGGGTAACGTACTCGGCGCTGACCTGGCGTGCGCCCTCGCTGGTGCCCAGATAGCGGCTGTCGCCGTGGGTGGGAATGAACCAGAACATGTCCATGGGTGGTCTCGGTGAGTGCTGCCTGTGGTGATCAGGCGATGCGACGCAGCGCGTCGCGGCGGGCGCCGAGCAGGCCGGCGGCGCGCTCGGCAGCCAGTGCGATGCGTTGGTGCAGCGCTGGGCTGACCACGCGGTAATCCTGGAAATCGGCTTCGGTGGCATAGATGCCGATCGGCAAGGTCAATGCCTGGAAGAAGGCGAACAGCGGGCGCAGTTGGTGATCGATCACCAGCGCGTGCCGCTCGCTGCCGCCTGTCGCCGCGAGCAGCACCGGCGTGTCGATCAGCGCATTGATGTCGATCAGATCGAACACGTGCTTGAGCAGTCCGGGATAGGAGCCGCGATATACCGGCGCAACGACCAATAGCAGGTCGGCAGATTCGATCTGGCGCAATGCCTGCTCCGACGTTTCGTCCAACTCGCTGCGCCACAGTGCCGCACCCAGCGGCCGGGCGATATCGCCGAGCTGCAGGATGCTGGATTTGATCGCCAGTCGTTGCGCAAGTTCGGCAAGCGTTGCCTCAGCCAAGGCAAGGCTGCGAGAGGGGCGCGAGGTGCCGCCGGAAACGGCAACGACATTCAACGGAGTACGCATGCGTGGGTCCTGTGGTTGCGGTGTCTGGTGGTCACGTAATGTCCGTGCCATCCGGATAGCTACAGTGTTGCTGCAGAAACAAAAAACGATGCCTCGACACTGTCTCTGCATCGACAGCGGGGCATTCCATCTGACTGCACGTCGCCGGACATGGCAATGGTGCACAGCCGTCAAATGCACGCAAGGCTTATCAGATTTGAGAATGACTTGATGAAAAATCCGGTAATTCGCCTTGTTCTTAAATTTCGCCATCGCAGCACATGGCGTTTATGTCATGACGAAAGTGCGTGCAGATATAACGGCACAAAAAATGTTTGTGCAGAAACATCGAATCAGCAGTTTTTTGCAGAAAATTGCAAAGAGTGTGCTGGGTTCAGTGGGTTTTACCGACGCCCCACGACCTGCGTGCGCTGATTTCGTGTCTCGCCAGCGATGGCACGCGATGTGCGTGCAGTGTGGCCGCAGCGCAATGCCTTCCAATGCGCTTGGAACGTCGGCACTGATTCATCGCTTTTTCGCGATCGCTGCGGTTTCGGCATGGCAGTCCGGTCCAGCGCGTCATGCGCGACGCCACCTTACGTTTACTGCCCGATCCCATGTCTCTTTCTGAGGAATTCGCAATGAGCCATTCGAGCAAAACCAATCCGCTGACGTTTGCCTACTGGGTGCCCAATGTCAGTGGTGGGCTGGTCGTCAGCACGATCCCGCAGCGCACCGACTGGCGTCTGGACTACAACGTGCGCCTGGCGCAGGCGGCCGAGCATGCGGGTTTCGACTACGCGCTCACCCAGATCCGTTTCACCACCGGTTATGGCGCTGAGCATCAACACGAGTCGGTGTCTTTCAGCCAGGCCTTGCTGCACGCCACCACGCGGTTGAAGGTGCTGGCCGCGATTCTGCCCGGGCCGTGGACGCCGGTGGTGGTGGCCAAGCAGATCGCCACCATCGATCACATCAGCAACGGCCGCATCGCCATCAACGTGGTCAGCGGCTGGTTCAAGGGCGAGTTCGTGGCCATCGGCGAGCCCTGGCTGGAACACGACGAACGCTATCGCCGTTCCAAGGAATTCATCCAGGTGCTCAAAGGAATATGGACCCAGGATAGTTTCAGTTTCCACGGCGATTTCTATCGTTTCAACGATTACACGCTCAGTCCCAAACCGCTGCAGAAACCGCATCCGGAGATCTTCCAGGGCGGCAGTTCGCGCGCGGCGCGCGACAATGCAGCCAGCGTGTCGGACTGGTACTTCACCAATGGCAATACGCCCGAGCAGTTACGGCTGCAGATCGACGACATCCAGACCAAGGCGGCAGCCAACGGTCACACCGTCAGAGTCGGCGTCAATGCGTTCGTCATCGCGCGCGACACGGAAGCGCAGGCTCAGGCCGTGCTGCAGGAGATCATCGCGCATGCGCATGTCGATGCGGTCAATGCGTTCGGGGATGCCGCGCGTCAGGCCGGGCAGGCGTCTCCGGAAGGCCAAGGCAATTGGGCCACCTCCACGTTCGAGGATCTGGTGCAGTACAACGACGGCTTTCGCACCAATCTGATCGGTACCCCGCAGCAGATCGCCGAACGCATCCTCGCCCTGCAGGACGTGGGCGTGGATCTGGTGCTGTGCGGCTTCCTGCACTTCATCGAGGAAGTCGAATACTTCGGCCGCGAAGTCCTGCCGCGCGTACGCGCGCTGGAAGCCGAACGTGCGGGCGTGCCAGTCGCGTAGCGAATGCGCGTCAACGTTGAGGTGCGCTCGCCGAGGCACTGCCTCGCGTGTTGCTACCCGTACGCCGACCAGGCCGCGCTGCTCAGTCTGCAGCGGGAGCGGGCGGCGCCGTATTCGGAGCAGTGGGAGTGCTGGCGTTCGCGTTCGGGTTGTCGCCGCCGCCGCGCTGGCGTTGACGCCGGCGCGGCGGACGGTTGCGCTGTGCGGTCTGCGTCGGTTGCGTGATCGGGATTCCCGGCACCTGCACCACGCGCAGTTCGTCGGTATCCAGCTGCAGGGCGGTGAGTTTGCCGCCCCACACGGCGCCGGTATCGATGGCGTGCACGCCCTGGGTGATGGTCAGTCCAAGCGCGGACCAATGCCCGCAGACGATCTTCAGGTCGCGCTCGACCCGGCCCGGCACTTCGAACCAGGGATACAGGCCTTGCGCCTGGGTACCCGGCGTGCCCTTGTCGTCGGTGGCGATGCGCCCGCGTGGGGTGCAATAGCGCATACGCGTGAACAGGTTGATGATCGCGCGGCTGCGGTCGTACCCGCTCAGGCCCGGCGACCAGCCCGGCTGATCGCCATACATGTTGCGTAGCAGTTTGCGATAGCCGCCGCCCTGCAGTTGCTGCTCGACCTCGCGTGCATGTTTTTCGGCCATCTGCGTGGTCCACTTCGGTGCGAGCCCGGCATGGATCATCATCCAGCCCAGTTCGCGGTCCACATGCGCCAGCTTCTGCATCCGCAGCCAGTCGAGCAGCAGGTCGCGGTCTTCGGCCAGCACGATGCGCAGCAGATCCGGATTGACCTTGCGCTGTTCTTCTTCCGAACGTGCGCCGATCGCCAGCAGCGACAGATCATGGTTGCCCAGCACCACCACGCTATGCGCGCGCAGCGAATGCACCAGGCGCAGCGTTTCCAGCGATTGACCGCCGCGGTTGACCAGATCGCCGCAGAACCACAAGGTGTCCTGCGCGGGATCGAAGTTGATTTTTTCCAGCAACCGCTGGGTGATGTCGTAACACCCCTGCAGATCGCCAATTGCCCAGACGCTCATCGCGTGCGCTCCATCAGTCCAGCATCCATCAGTGCAGCGTCCTGGGTACGCTCAGCACGAAGGCGGCGATCGGGGCGGTGAATTCGGTGCCATCGTCGGCCACCATGTCGTAGTCACCTTGCATCTGTCCCTGCTCGGTCTCCAGCAGCACACCGGAGGTGTAACTGAACGCTTCGCCGGGACGCAGCCAGGGTTGCTCGCCGACCACGCCTTCGCCATCCACCCGTTCGGTGCGGCCGTTGGCGTCGGTGATCTGCCAGTGACGCGCGATCAGGCGCGCGGGCACGGCGCCCGCGTTCTGGATGCGGATGCTGTAGGCGAAGGCATAGCGGCCTTCGTCGGGGGTCGATTGATGGGCGAGGAAGCGGGGCGACACCTCGACCTCAACCCGGTAGCGCGGATCATCGTGCATGCGGAAAGTCTAAAGAAAACCGTGTGGGAGCGGCGCTCAAGCCAGCTCGACATTGGCCAGGCGGATGAAATCCGCGACCTCGAGTTGTTCGGCGCGTGCATCCGGGCGCACCTGCGCGGCCTCGAAATGGGCGGGCTCGCAGACGCTGGACAAGGCATTGCGCAGGGTCTTGCGACGCTGGCCGAAGCCGGCGCGCACCACGTCGGCAAACCGCCGCCGATCCCTGATCAGCACCGTGGCCGGATCGCGCGGCACCAGCCTCACCACCGCCGAGTCCACCTTCGGTGGCGGCCGGAACGCGCCCGGCGGCACCACGAACAGCGCGGTCACCTCGCAGTACGCCTGCAGCATCACGCTCAACCGCCCGTACACCTTGCTGCCGGGGCCGGCGGCCATGCGGTCGACCACTTCCTTTTGCAGCATGAAGTGCATGTCGGCCACCGCTGCTGCATGGTCCAGCGCATGGAACAGGATCGGCGAGGAGATGTTGTAGGGCAGGTTGCCGACCAACCGGATCGGCGTGCCATCGGCCAGCGCAGTGAAATCCACACTGAGCACATCGCGATGGATGATGCTCAGCGCACCGATCGGTGCGGCCGCCTCGGTCAATGGTGCGATCAGGTCGCGGTCGAATTCGATCACGGTCAGTGCGCCGTGCTTGCGCAGCAGAGGAAAGGTGATCGCGCCCTGGCCAGGACCGATTTCGACCAGGTGCTGGCCGGCGCGCGGGTCCACTGCCTGCACGATGCGGTCGATGTAATACCGGTCGGCAAGAAAGTGCTGGCCAAGCGACTTCTTGGCCGGTGCGCTGAAAGAATGATTCATGCGCGCAGTTTAACGTGGCAGCGCCTGCACGCGGTGCCGGTTACGCGCCTGGAAGACACGGCAGATGGGCTACGTGCACTTGGCGCACCGTTCAGCGCGGCAATCGCCCTTGCTCAGCCGCGTGCCGCCAGACGCGCGCACAGGTCGGTGGCCGCCATCAGGCTGGACGGGCCGGCGATACCGCGCCCGGCCAGTTCCAGCGCGGTGCCGTGATCGACCGCCACGCGCGGATAGGGCAGGCCGAGCGTGATGTTGACCGCCTGCTCGAAGCCGCTGTACTTGAGCACCGGCAGGCCCTGGTCGTGATACATCGCCATCACCGCATCGAAGCCGGTGAGCTTCTGCGGTAAAAATGCGGTATCGGCCGGCAACGGGCCGATCAGCTGCATGCCGTCGCCGCGCAGCTGCTCCAGCACCGGAATGATGATGTCCAGTTCCTCGCGGCCCAGGTGCCCGTCTTCGCCGGCATGCGGGTTGAGGCCCAGCACCGCGATGCGCGGGCGTTCCAGGCCGAAGTCGCGTCGCAGCGCGGCGTCGGTGATGCGCAGGCAGCGCGTGACGGCCTCGGCGGTGATGGCATCGGCCACTGCGCGCAATGGCAAATGGGTGGTCACCAGGGCGACGCGCACGATGGCATTGGCCAACATCATCACCACCGGGCAGCCCGCCTGTTCGGCCAGCAGCTCGGTGGTGCCGGTGTAGGGGATGCCGCCGGCATTGATCACCGCCTTGTGTACCGGGCCGGTGATGATGCCCTGCAGCTTGCCGGACAGGCAGTCGCCGGCAGCGCCACGCAGGCCGGCAATCACCGCTGCGGCATTGGCGGGGTCTGGCGTACCGAAGCGGGTCGCCACGGCCTGGCGGATCGGATGCAGCGGCAGGTCGCCGGGCGCACGCGCGCGCTGATCCGGATCGAGCAGCCGCACAGACAAAGACAGCGCCTTTGCGGCGCTGTGCAGGGTATCCGGATCGGCGTAGACGATCAGGTGGGCGTCCGAGCGCGGCCGTTGGGCGAGCCGGACGCACAGTTCCGGCCCGATCCCGGCCGGCTCGCCTGGCACCAGCGCGAGCGACGGGGGCATCGAATCAGCGCGTCGGCTGTGCCGGCGGCGGCGTCGGTGCGGCAGGCGCCGCAGGGTCGGCCAGCTTGGCTGGTGCGGCGCTGGCATCGCCATCGGCGCGGTCGCCGGTGCGGAAGCTCACGTAGGCTTCGCCGCGCAGCTCCTGCAGGTAGCGGTTGTACTCTTCTTCCAGCTTGCGGCGGCCGATCGTTTCACGGATCTGCGCACGCTGGCTTTCGGCACTGACATCAGTCTGACGGCTACCTACGCGCTGCACGATGTGCCAGCCCGCCTGAGTGCGGAACGGCTCGGACACCGCGCCATCGGCCAGGCCTTCGACCTGCTTGCCGAAGTCCGGGCCAAACGCATCGGCCGGGAACCAGCCCAGATCGCCACCCTGGCCACGGCTGTTGGTGTCTTCGGAAGACTCCTTCGCGGTGGCCTGGAAGTCGGCGCCGCCGGTGATGCGCGCACGCAGCGTGTCGATCTTGGCCTTTGCCTGCGCCTCGGTCTGGTTGTCTCCGATGCGCACCAGGATATGGCGTGCGTTGTATTCGGTGACCAGCTTCTTTTCGCCGCCGGCATTGGCGTCGCGCATTTCCACCAGCTTGAGCAGCTGGAAACCGCTCGGGCCACGCAGCGGTCCGGCCACCTGGCCAGGCTGCATGTCGCGGATCAGCTGGGCGAATGCGTTCGGGATTTCGTCCAGGCTGCGCCAGCCCAGATCGCCGCCTTCCAGCGCATTCGGGCTGTCGGAATACCGCACTGCGGCTGCCGAGAAATCCAGCTCGCCCTTGTCGATCAATGCCTTCACGCCATCGACCTTCTTCTGGCCGGTGGCGATCTGGTCGGCCGTTGTGCCTTCCGGCAGGCCAACCAGGATGTGTGCCAGATGATATTGACTGCCGGTGGTGGCCTGCTGCGCCAGCGCGGTGTCCACTTCACCTTCGCTCACGCTGATGCGGCTCTGCGCGAAGCTCTGACGCAGGCGCTGCACGATGATTTCGTCGCGCACCGAGGCGCGGAAATCACCATAGCCCATGCCATCGGCCGCCAGCTTCTGACGCAAGCCATCCACGGTGGTGCCGTTCTGCTGGGCAATGCTGGCAATGGCGCGGTTGAGTTCCTCGTCGCTGACGCGGATACCGCTGCCATCAGCGCGGCCGACCTGCAATTTGACCAGGACCAGACGCTCCAGCACCTGACGCTGCAGGACATCGTCCGGCGGCAGCTGGTTTTCCCGGCCGGCGTACTGCGACTTGACGTTGCGCACGGCACGATCGAGCTCGCTCTGCAGCACCACGTCTTCGTCGACGATGGCGGCAATGCGATCCAGCGGCTGGGATTGCTGCGCCGAGGCCAACGGCGAGAGCGTGCTGGTAATTACCAGCAGCGAGGCGAGAACAACAGAGAAAGGCTTGGTCATGGAATCAAGTTCGGATCGTAATCGTCCGGATTAGTCGTGGTGTTGCTGGGCGGGACCAGGTAGAGGTCGTCGCGGTAATAGCCGAGAATAGCACGGCGCAAAGTGCGGTCCGTGTTCTGCCCGAACGAGCTCAAGCCCTTCAGCACGAACTCGAACTGGATGGAGTTGTCCATCTCGCCATCGCGGTTGCGCACGAACCGGCGCACCAGCGCGCGCACCGCCAGGCAGCAGCTGTCCCACTGCACGCCACCGATCATTTCCAACGGCTTGCGGTCCAGCAGCGAGTAGTAGTAACGGCCGACCGCACTCCAGGTGGGGTTGATCGGGTACAGGAACGAGAAATCGGCCTGCTCGAGCTGGTCGGTGTTGTTGGTCGGATTGCGGCGGTAGCGATAGGCCAGATTGACGATGCCGTCGTTGTTGAGCAGATAGCGCGTACGCAGGCTGGCCAGGTCTTCCTTGCGCGAGTTGGGGTTCCACTGGTAGGTGGCGCCCATCGACCAGCGATCGTTGATCATGTAGTTGGCATCGGCCACCCAGGCGGACTTGCCCTGTTCGATGGGTTGTTCGCTGCCGGCTGCCGAATTGGTGCTGTTGTTGATGGTGACCAGCGAATCGTTGAAGTACAGGATCTGGCCGGCACTCAGCGACAGCTTCTCGCGGCCATCTTCCTGGCGCAGCCAGCGCGAGGTCACCGCCAGGGTCAGCTGGTTGGCATCGTTCTGGCGGTCGGCGCCGGTGTAGCGCGAATCGCGAAACAGTTGCCCGTAGCTGAACGTGAACGGGCGCGTATCGAAGACCGGCAGGTCGTCCTGATCGCGGTACGGCACGTACAGGTAATACAGGCGCGGTTCCAGCGTATTGAGATAGTTGGTACCGAACAGCGAGGTCTCGCGGTCGAAATACAGGCCGGCATCCACGGATGCGATCGGCAGGCTGCGCGAGGGGGAACGGTCGCCGGTCAGCGGCGCGGTGTTGGCCAGCGTCGAATCCAGCTGATACGTGGTGTAGCGCCATGCCACGGTCGGAGTAAAGAACCAGGCTGCGCCGGACAATGGCATCGAGATATAGGGCTTGATGTCAAAGCGCGAACCGCTGCCATATTCCTGGTTACGGATGTTGGTGCGGACGTACTCGTCGTTATCGTCGCGGTTGTTTGTTTCGCCTGAAGCGCTGGGGCTCGGAGGCTGAACGAAGTAGGAGTCGTCATGGGTGAAACGCACGGCTTCGGCGTAGACGCCCGCCTCGAAAATGCCAAACGGCTTTTCCCAAGTGAAATACGCGCGCGGCTGCCGGTTGTAGGGCAGAGACCGCTCGTCCAGCGTGTAGTCGGTGAGCTGCCAACGGTCGGCCATCAGGCCGGCGGTCCAGGTCTCGCCGGTACCGTAGATGCCGATGGTGCTCTGCAGGCTGGAGGCCGAGCCCATGCCGTTCAGGCGGCTGGTGAAGTCTTCCACATAGCGCGTATCGCTGACCCAGGAAATGCTGCTGCGTGCCTGCCAGTGATCATTGATGTTGTGATAGCCGCTATAGAAGACGCTGCCGCGGTCTTTTTTCCGCAGATTGTCGTTGGGTAGGTAATTACCGGTGATCTCGCCGCGACCGCCCTCGTACAGGTAGCGGAATTCGGTGCCGAACATGAAACCGCGCTTGCTCATGTAGCGCGGCAGCAGCGTGGCATCGTAATTCGGCGCCAGGTTCAGGTAGATCGGTTGCAGGTAGTCGAAGCCGTTGCGGCCAGACAGGCCGAACTGCGGAAACAGCAGGCCGGTCATGCGACGGTCGTCGATCGGAAACTTGAACCACGGGAAATACAGCACCGGCAGCTTGCCGATCTGCAGCACGGCGTTGCGTGCGGTGCCGAAGCCCTCTTCGTTGTCGACGTCGATCTCCGGCGCGCGCACGCGCCAGATCGGCTGCGAGGGATCGCAGGTGGTATAGGTCGAGCGGTGCATCTGCCCGACCTGGCCCTGCAGATCCACCGACTCGGCCGCACCATTGCCGCGCCGGTCCACCAGCTGGTACTGGATGTTGCTGACCTTGTGGGCGTCGGTGTCCTGATTGCCCTCGGCGCGGTCGGCGACCATGCGGAAGGAGGTGTCCTGGTAGCGGACATTGCCTTCGGCGATGTAGTTGCCGGTCTCGGTGTCCATGCGCAGGTTGTCGGCGCCGAGGAACTGGTCGCCGCGCTTGAGCGCCACGTTGCCCTGGTACTGCGGGGTAGTGCTGGTGCCGGACAGCTGGTCGCCTTCGATGTCGGTGGGCAACTGCTGGCGCATCTCGGCGGCCTTGGCATCGGCGGCGGGCGCGCCGTCGAAGCCTGGCAGCGGATCCACGGCCGGGCACAGTCCCCAGTTCAACGGCTTGTCGGCAGCCATGGCCGGAAGGCAGATGGCGATGCTCAAAGGCAGGGGCAGCAGGCGGAGAACTCGGCGCACGCGTGATTCAACCAATAAAATGGCGACTAGCTTGCCGTATACCCCGCATAGGGGCAATGAAGAGCTCCCTGGTCGGGAGGGCGAGGTTCATCGCAATGGGGGGCGCGAGCAACGCGCCGTCGGGGTTCAACGCAGCGCGGCCACGTGCGCCACGCTGCTTTCGCGCAAGGCCTGCAGGTCGTAGCCGCCTTCCAGCATGGACACCACCCGGCCACGGGCATGCCGCTCGGCCAGGGCGCGCAGCGCGCCGGTCAGCCAGGCGAAATCGTCGGCATCGAGCATCAGATCGGCCAGCGGATCGCGCAGATGCGCATCGAAGCCGGCAGAGATCAGGATCAGCTGCGGGCGGAAGGCATCGATCAGCGGCAGCATCTCGTCCTCCCACACATTGCGGAAGCGCAGCCCATCGCTGCCTGGTTGCAGCAGCAGATTGTGGATGTTGCCGATGCCGCGCTCGTAAACGCTGCCCGAGTGCGGATAGAGCCCGGACTGGTGGGTGCTGAGATACTGCACGGCCGGGTCGCGCTCGAAGATCGCCTGCGTGCCGTTGCCGTGGTGGACGTCGAAATCCACGATGGTGATGCGCTCCAGCCCATGCCGGTCGCGCGCATGCGCGGCGGCCACGGCGATGTTGTTGAACAGGCAAAAGCCCATCGACACCTGCGCGGTGGCGTGGTGGCCGGGTGGGCGCACTGCGCAGAAGGCGGTGCGGGTGGCGTCCTGCATGACCGCGTCCACCGCGGCGATGCCGGCACCGGCCGCGCGCAATGCCGCCGCGCGCGAGCCGGGCGACATCACGGTGTCCACGTCGAGCCGATGGTGGCCGTCGAAGGCGGTTTCCAGCACCGCATCCACCTGTTCGCGCTCGTGCACCCGGCACAGGTCGCCGAGCTTGGCCAGCGGCGCCTCGCGCCAGTCCAGGTCCGGGAATGCGTCGCGCAGCGCCTCCACTACCGCTTCCAGACGGGCGGGGCGCTCGGGATGCTCGGGGCCGGCGTCGTGACCGAGGCAGGCGGGATGGGTAAAGACCAACATGGGGCAAATCTAGCCTGTCCGCCGTGCCGTGTGCAGGTCAGCCGCGCCGGCGGTCGTGCCGCCACAGCACTTCCTGCTGGCCATCGGCACGCGCCAGCACGCGCGCCAGCACGAACAGCAGGTCGGACAACCGGTTCAGATAGCCTATCGCCTCGCTGCGCACGGTCTCCTGTCGCGACAGCGCAACGGTCTCGCGCTCGGCCCGGCGCACGATGGTGCGGGCCAGGTGGCAGCGCGCGGCGGCCTCGCCACCGGCCGGCAGGATGAACTCCTTCAGCGGGGGAAGCGTGTCGTTAAAATGATCCAGGTGGCGCTCCAGCGCATCGATATCGGCGCTATCGATCGCCGCATGGCCCGGGATGCACAGCTCGCCGCCCAGATCGAACAACTGGTGCTGGAGGGTGGTCAGCAGCTCGGCAACCGGTTCCGGCACGCCGGGGGCGGCCAGCAGCACGCCGATGGCCGAATTGGCCTCGTCCACGGTGCCATAGGCGTTGACGCGCAACGCGTCCTTGCCGGTACGGCTGCCGTCGCCCAGGCCGGTGCTGCCATCGTCGCCGGTACGCGTATAGATCCGTGACAGTCGGTTGCCCATCTCAGCCGGCCTGGGTCTGGCCGTGTGCGCTGGTCAGGCGCTCGGCGGCCAGCTGGATCGCCGCGGCAGCCGCCACATACAGCGCGGCACTGCGCAGATACGGGCCCAGCCAGTCGCTGTAGTTCTTGAACCAGCCGGCCACCGTCGGCTCGGCCACGCTGGCGCTGATCCAGTAGAAACTGCCCTGGGCGATCAACTGGCACAGCGCCACGGAGAGCAACAGCGCCGGCACCAGCCGGGCCAGCGCGCTCCACTGCGCGCCGTGGTACTGCTGGCGCAGCCACACCCCACCGGCCCACAGCGCGAAGTACGCCGGCACCAGGCACCAGTACGCCGGCGACACGCAGTAGTGCTGCCAGAAGCTCAGGCCCTGGTTGGTGATCACCAGCCAGTCCACCGCCACCGCCAGCAGCATCAGCAGCGGGAAGGCCAGCCTGGTGCGGGCGGCCAGATGGAAGCCGCCGATGAAGAACACCGCCCAGGACGCGTCCGGGACCGGCGCGAAGTGATTGATCCGCGTGGCTGCCATCAGCACGGCGAGCAGGCTCAAAATCAGGGTGTCGTGCGAGCGAGGAGTCATGCGCGGAGGTGGCCGGATCACAGGCTGGCGAGTGTAGCGTGGAACCCGGCACGCCCGCGCCTTGGTGGTCTTGCGGGAGCGGCCTGGCGCAAGCGACCGAGGCAGTGCTGCCGTTGCCGCCGCTCACCGCCGATACAGACCGGTGGGCGCCTGGGTGCGCCCTGCAGTGGCAAGGGTCGGGCAGCGCGACCTGGGTGAGCCGCCGGCCGCGCTACGCCGGCCCGGGCGCGGCAAGCTGTCCCACCCGGACGCGGCAACGGGTCATGGGCGAAGGCTTATCATGTGGCGATGACACATCCACATGACGTTCTGATCGTCGGCGGCGGCCTGGTCGGCTCCAGCCTGGCGATTGCGCTGGACCGCATCGGCCTGGATGTCGGGCTGGTGGAAGCCACCCCGGCCGGCACGCCGCCAGCGGTCTTCGACCAGCGCAACCTGAGTTTTGCCGCCGCCACCGTCAATGCGCTGGGCGTGCTGGGGGTGATGGCCAAGCTGCGCAGCGCCCCCGGCCCGATCCGGCGCATCCACGTCAGCCGCGCCGGCGACTTTGGCCGCGTGCAGCTGGACGCGGCCGATTACGGCCGCGACAGCTTCGGCCAGGTGGTGGTGGCGCGCGATTTCGGCGAGGCGTTGCAGGCCCGCCTGGACGAGCTGACCCGGCTGCGCCGCTATCGCCCGGCACGCTGCATCGGGGTCGAGCCGGTACAGGACGGTCTGCTCACGCTGCGGATCGCCACCGATGACGGCGAGCAGCGCGTGCAGGCACGGCTGGTGGTCGGCGCCGACGGCACCCATAGCGCAGTACGCGAGCTGCTGCATATCGGCAGCGATGCGCACGATTTCCTGCAGACCTTGTTCGTGGCGCGGGTACGTGCCTCCCGCCCACCGGACGGCACCGCATGGGAGCGCTTCGGCGCGCATGGGCCGACTGCGCTGTTGCCGCGCGGCGACCGCCACTACGGCGCAATCCATTGCGTGGCGCGTGCCGATGCCGAGGTAGTGGCCGCGCTCGACGAGACCGGCTGGCTTGCCCGGTTGCAGCGGGCGGCCGGATGGCGCGCCGGGCGTTTTGTCGCCAGCGGCGAGCGCAGCGCATATCCATTGGTGCAGGTGCTGGCCAACGCGCTGGTCGCCGAGCGCGTGGTGCTGCTGGGCAACGCCGCGCAGACGCTGCATCCGATCGGCGCGCAAGGCTTCAACCTCGGCTTGCGCGATGCGCTGACACTGGCCGAATTGATCGAGCACGATCGCCGCGATGCCGGTGCGGGCGCGTTGCTGGCCGAGTACCTGGCACGCCGACGCGTGGACCGCGAACAGACCATCGGCTTTTCCAGCGGGCTGGCGCGTCTCACCGGCAATCCGGCGCCGTTGTTGCGGCCGCTGCGCAGCCTCGGCCTGCTTGCGACCTCGCAGGCGGCACCGCTGCAGTCGATGCTGGTCGGCGGGGCGATGGGGTTCCGTGGCGATGTGCCGCAGTTGTGCAGGGGCGTGGCATGAGCCGCCGTGGTAGCCGCGATGCGTTGATCGTCGGTGGCGGCGTGGTCGGGGCCGCCTGCGCGCTGGCCCTGGCCGATGCCGGCCTGAGCGTGGCCCTGGTCGAAGGCCGCGAGCCCGCGCGCTGGCGGGCCGACCAGCCCGATCTGCGCGTGTATGCCTTCGCTGCCGATAATGCCGCGCTGCTCGACAGCCTGGGCGTATGGGCCGCCGTGCGCGCTGCCCGCGTGCAGCCGTACCGGCGGATGCGGGTCTGGGACGCCGGCGGTGGCGGCGAACTGCGCTTCGACGCGGATACCCTGGGCCGCGAACAACTGGGCTGGATCATCGAACACGCGGTGCTGGTCGATCGCCTGTGGGCCGCTGTGCATGCGGCAGGGATCCAGGTGCATTGCCCGGCACGCGTGGTCGAGCTGGAACAGGATGCACACGGCGTGCGCCTGCGCCTGGACGATGGCAGCCGCCTGGAAGCGGCGGTCGCCATCGCTGCCGATGGCGCCGCATCGACCTTGCGCGAGCTCGCCGGCCTGCCGGTGTCGCGGCATGCCTACGCGCAGCGTGGCGTGGTTGCCTTCGTGGAGACCGAGCAGCCGCATCAGGCCACTGCCTGGCAGCGCTTTCTGACCACCGGCCCGCTGGCATTCCTGCCGTTCGCCGATGGCCGCAGTTCGATCGTATGGACCTTGCCGGATGCCGAGGCCGGGCGCGTGCTGGCACTGGACGATGCCGACTTCGCGCGCGAGCTGACCCAGGCCTTCGCGGCGCGGTTGGGGCAGGTGCGCGTGGTGTCTGCACGTGCAGCGTTTCCGCTGCAGCGGCAGTTGGTGGAGCAATACGTCAGCGGCCGCGTGCTGACCCTGGGCGATGCCGCGCACGTGGTGCATCCGCTGGCCGGGCAGGGCGTCAACCTGGGCCTGCGCGATGTCGCTGCGTTGCGCGACGAGGTGCGCAATGCGCAGGCGAAGCGCGCGGACTGGGCCGCCCCGCATCGGCTGCAGCGCTGGGCACGTACCCGCCGCAGCGAGAACACCGTAGCCGCTTATGGCTTCGATGCGATCAACACGGTGTTCTCCAACGACGAGATGCATCTGACGCTGTTGCGCGGATCGGTCCTCGGGCTGGCCGGCAGGTTGCCGCCGCTGGTGGATGTGCTGTGGAAGCGCGCCTCCGGCAGCGCGTGACCGACATGCCGGCCGACGCCACCGTCGTCGGCCCCGTCTTTGTATGTTGATGCGCTTATAGCGCAGGCAGCATGTTCCATACGACGGGCGCAGCCGGCGTGGCTACAGTCGAGCCATGTCATCTTTCGCCACCCGTTCGTCCAGGCCCAACGTGCTGCTGCTCTGCGGTTTGCTCTGCGATGCCACCATCTGGCAGCCGCAACGCGAGGCGCTGAGCGATCTCGCCGCGGTGCAGGTGCTGGACTTCGCCGGCTTCGACAGCATCGCGCGGATGGCCGCACACGTGCTGACCGTCGCCCCGCCGCAGTTCGCCGTGGCCGGCCATTCGATGGGCGGGCGGGTGGCGCTGGAGATCATGCGCCAGGCGCCGCAACGCGTGCAGCGCCTGGCCTTGCTGGACACCGGCATTGCACCACGCCGCGATGGCGAGCGTGAACAGCGCGCTGCACTGGTGCAGCTTGCCCACACGCAGGGCATGCAGGCGCTCGCACGGCAATGGCTGCCACCGATGCTGCATCCGGACCGGCACGACGATGCCGGGTTGATGAATCCCCTGATCGCGATGGTGCAGCGGCACAGCGTGCAGGCCTACGCCGGGCAGATCCACGCGTTGCTGGAGCGCCCCGACGCCGCGCCGGTGCTGGCGCAGATTCGCTGCCCGACCCTGCTGGGCGTGGGCCGGCAGGACGCCTGGAGTCCCCTGGCCCAGCACCAGCAGATGGCGCAGCAGATCCCGCACGCACGGCTGGTGGTCTTCGAAAACAGCGGGCATATGGCGCCGCTGGAAGCCCCCGCCGCCGTCAGCGCAGCAATGCGCGACTGGTTGCAGGAGGCGTGATGGCGATCCGGTCCGGCCGGCGACGCGTGCGCTGTCGTTGACCAGGCTTGCCGCTTTATCAGCAGCGACTTGAGGAGGCTGCATGCACGACGATGCATCGATCATCATTGCCTGCGAGCAGGTGATTCGCCAATTCGCATTGCTCAACGACCGGCATGACCATGAAGGCCTTGCCGCATTGTTCACTGCCGACGGCGTGTTCGCCCGGCCCAGCGCACCGGAGCTGCCGGTGCACGGCCGCGAGGCGATCCTGCACTCCTTCCGCGCGCGCCCGCCGCGCACCACTTGCCATCTGATGCTCAACACCCTGGTCAGCATCCAATCGCCGACCGTGGCGCACGCGCACAGCAAGGTCCTGCTCTATACCGCCGCGGACACCTCCACAGCACTGCCCTGGACGGCCCAGTCGCCTGCGTTGCTCGGCAGTTTCGACGACGTGCTGGTGCGGGAGCAGGAGCGCTGGCTGTTCAAGCAGCGGCTTGGCGCCTTGCTGATGCGCATCGGCGCCGATTGATCGGCTGCCTCGAATCCGTTCCTGGACACACAGGCGGATGGCGTCGCCGCCGCCTGCCGCAGCACCGCTTTCCTCCCCCACGTCGCGCCCGCAGTCATCCATCCATCGCATTGGAGAATCGCCTAGTGGAACGCGTGAGCTCATCTGCCCGTTGTGCTGTTGCACTGCCACGGTTGTCGTCGTACCGGCAGCGTGTCCTGACCCTGGCAACGCTGCTGGGTGCCGGCCTGCCATTGCGGCATCCGCACAGGCGGTGCCGGAAACCGCCGCACCGCCGCAGGGCATCAATCTGGGCGGAACGAGTTTTCTCGATGGCTTCGGCTCGTCGACGCCGGGCTGGACGGTGATCGAGTATCTGCGCCATTACGACTTCGACGCGATCAAGAACGCGCGCGGCGACGATGCGGCCGCATTTCGCGATCCCAAGGTCGGTGTCAGCGTCCTGCTGACCCAGCTGATCTACGTCACGCCCTATCGCTGGAAGCGCGCGTCGCTGAGCTTCAATACGATCGTGCCACTGGTCAACTACGACACGTCCTTCGCTGCAGACAGCCCCGTGCAGTTGCGCAGCAACGGGTTCGGGATGGGCGATATCTCCTTCGGGCCGGCGCTGCAATTCGACCCGGTGATGCGCAACGGGCGCGTCCTGTTCTTCCAGCGGTTCGCGATCGATGCGTTCGCTCCCGTGGGCAAGTTCGATCGCGATGCCGCCATCAACCAGAGCAACGGATTTTGGTCGGTAGCGCCGCATTGGGCGTTCACCGTGCAACCCAGCGACACCTGGGAGATCAGCATGCGGGTCAACTATCTCTACAATTTCCGCACCGATCGCGCCGGCGGCGTACCGCCGATCCCGGGGTTCCGCTTTCGCAATGGTCAGGCCGGCGACCTGGTGTGGGCCAATCTGGCCAGCTCGGTGAAGGTTAGCGAAAAACTGCGGCTAGGCATCAACGGGTATTACCTGCAGCAGCTGCAGGACAATCGCACCAATGGGCAGCGTGTACCGGACAGCAAGCGCATGCAGTTCTATCTTGGGCCGGGGCTGTCCTGGCGGCTGGATGCCAATAATCTGCTGAATTTCAATGTCTATCTGCCGGTGGAAGTGAAAAACTCGGTGGCCGGCACCAGCGTCAACCTGATGTTTGTGCACTCTCTCTAGCGTGGAAACGCGTCAGGATCCGCAACGCGCGCTGACACGTCTGCGTGCGCTGCGGAGGCGGATGCATCGCGCTGATGCAGACAACGAGGCATGCAGCGCAAGGCCGGGCCACCCGGCTGCCGAGGTCCGAAGCCGTGCAGGCTGCCGCGCCAGGCAGGTGCGCGCGTCACAGACCCATGCTGTGGCGTTGGGTATTGGCATGTTCGCGAAACAACAGTTCCGCACGCGCGCCATCGCGTTGTTCGATCGCCGAGACGATGGCGCCGTGTTGCCGATGTCCGTAGTACAGATCGTCGTAGGCCAGGGTGGGCGAGCGCTGGCCGAATACCACATTGACCGGGCTGACGAAGGGCACCACGGTGCACCGGTCCACGGTCTCGGTCAGGATCGGTTTGTCGGCGGCCACCACGATGGCGCGGTGGAAGCGGGCATTCATCGCGCCATAGGCCTGCTCGTCGTCGGGATTCAAGCTGCGCGTGGCCAGAATCCGGTCGCCTTCGCCAAGACAGGCATGCAGCGTGGCCAGCAGTGCAGCGGAGGCGCCCTGTTCGGCGACGGCGCGTGCGGCCATGCCTTCCATCAAGGCGCGCACCGCCAGTGCGTCCAGGCTTTCCTGTTGGCTGAAACGTCGCACCGCATAGCCGCGGTTGCCTGCCTGCACCAGCAGGCCTTCCTGGCACAGCGCCGGCAGGGCCTGACGGATGGGAGTGCGCGAGATGGCCAGTCGCTCGGCCAGCGCGGCCTCGGTGATGCGCTCACCCGGGGCGAAGGTACCGCACAGGATCAGTTCGCGTAGCTGTTGGACCGCTTGCAATCGGTGGTTGTTCGCCATTGGCTCCATTCTCTCGCGCCGTACTGCAGCGCACGTTCCTTCGAGGGGGAAAACTCGCAATACCGGTATAAAAACCTTGCAGACGAGATCGCTTGGTGGCACTTTGGATCCCAAGGATACCGTTTTGGCGGTCCGGAGTGGTTACTCGGCGTTGTTGGGATCCCATGGCGGGACGGATTTCGACTCAATCAATGATGCGCAAGAGGCCACCGTGAGGGGCCGGCACGCATCGCAGGAGTGCAGCATGGCAAGCATCATCGGCGGCATCGGAACCTCGCACGTTCCCACCATCGGGGTGGCCTACGACAAGGGCAAACAGCAGGATCCGTTGTGGAAGCCGTTGTTCGACGGTTACACGCCGGTGGCTGCCTGGTTGGCCGAGCAGCAGGCAGACGTGCTGGTGTTCTTCTACAACGACCATTGCACGACGTTCTTCTTCGACCTGTATCCGACCTTTGCCTTGGGCATCGGCGAGCGTTTTCCGGTGGCCGATGAAGGCGCAGGGCTGCGCAATCTGCCGCCGATCCGCGGCGATGTGCAGCTGCAGGCGCATATCGCCGAATGCCTGGTCAACGACGAATTCGATCTGACCGTGTTCCAGGACAAGCCGATCGACCATGGCTGCGCGGCGCCGCTGCCGTTGCTGTGGCCGCACGTGCCGGACTGGCCGGGCACGGTGGTGCCGATCGCGATCAACGTGCTGCAGTACCCGCTGCCGACCGCGCGCCGCTGCTATCGCCTGGGCCAGGCGGTGCGGCGGGCGATTGAATCCTATCCGGAGGATCTCAAGGTGGTGGTGGTAGGCACCGGCGGGCTGTCGCATCAGATCCACGGCGAGCGCACCGGCTTCAACAACACCGAGTGGGACATGGAATTTCTGGACCGCTTCCAGCATGCGCCGGAAACACTGACCGATCTCACCCACACCGATTACGTGCGCCTGGGTGGAGCCGAAAGCGTGGAGCAGATCATGTGGCTGGCGATGCGTGGCGCGCTGGGCGGGCCGATCCGCAAGCTGCATCAGAACTACTATCTGATGACCACCACCGCGATGACGGTGGTGCTGTACGAGCCGGGCGTCGAAGCCGCTGACGCACCGTCTTCGGCGCAGTTGCTCGCGCGCACCACGCATACCGCAAACGCGGCATGAGGGCCGGCCTATGAATCCGCAAGTACAGGGCATGGACCAGATCGGCGGGACCTACCTGTTCGATCTGCGTACCAGCAACCGCGCATTGCGCCTCAACCGATTCTTCTGGCATATGATCCGCGCCCCGTGGCGCGATCGCTTTGTTGAAGATTCCGAAACCCTGATGCAGGAAGCCGGCCTCACCGAGCATGAAAAGGCGCTGATCCGTGCACGCGACTGGCTCGGCCTGGTGCAGTACGGCGCCAACTTCTTCGTCATCGAAAAATTCGCCCGTGTGGTGCGCATGACCAATCTGCAGGTCTACGCCATCATGCGTGGCGAGTCCTTCGAGGACTTCATGCAGACGCGGCGTGTGCCCGATGCACGCTGATCTGCAGGCGGGGGCCAGGTGCCGTCCCGCCGCATTACCCGACTTCCCAACGTAAGGTCCCCCCCATGACCATGTCCTCCGTGTTCTTCGAACACCGCATCAAGGTCCGGCATCTACGTGTCATCGAGGCGCTGGACCGGCAGAAAAGCCTGCTCCGCGCCTCACGCGTATTGAACGTCACCCAGCCCGCATTGACGCGTGCACTGCAGGAGATCGAAGAGATCGTCGGCGCGCCGCTGTTCGAGCGTCATTCGCGCGGCGTGCGCCCCAACGCGATGGGCGAGGTGCTGGTACAGACCGCGCATGTCGTGCTTGGTCAGTTGCGCCGCGCGCAGGACACCTTCGAGGGTCTGCTGCAGGATGACGCGCTCACCATCACCGTGGGTGCGTTGCCGGTCGCGGCCAGCGGCCTGTTACCGGCCGTGCTGGCGGCCTTGTATCGCGCCGAACCCACGCTGCGGGTGCGCCTGCTGCATGGGCGTACCGACGAGCTGCTGCCCAAGCTGGCCGGCAACGAGATCGACTTGGTGGTGGGCCGGCTGTATCCGCTGGCCCGCTATGACACCTTGATCCGAAAGGTGCTGTACCAGGATCCGATCGCACTGGTGGCGCGCAGCGATCACCCCCTGTTTGCCAACGGCCAGGTGCGTATCGGCGAAGCCGCCGCGTATCGCCAGGTGCTGCCGACGCTGAGCCAGCATGTCGAGCGCGACGTGGCGCAGGTGATGCGCGAGCACGGCCTGGCCACGCGCGATCAACTGCGTTCCAGTTCGGCCAGTTTTACCCGCGAGATCCTGCTTGGCACCGACAGCGTTGCCGTGATGCCGAGCATGATGGTGGCCGGGGATATCGCACGTGGCGAGCTGCGGGCCTTCCAGCTGCAGCAGCCGTCGCAGGCGCGTGCAGGCGGGGTGATCTATCGCGATGGCAGTGCCATCCACAAGCCCGGCGTGCGCTTGCTAATGCGCGAGCTGGAACGCCAGTTGGCGGTCATGGCCGAGCAGGGTGCGGTGTGGGTGGACGAGCAGATCAGCGAGGACAACCTGTTGCTGGACGAGTCCGCGTGATCGATTGAGCGCTGTATGCGCGGCGCAAGCTGCGGCTGCGTCGGAATGACGCTGCAGCGAGGCATGCACACAACGGGCAGCTCAGGCTGCCCGTTGTGCTGTCGGGGCACTGGTCGCTGCCCTGTCTGGGCAGCGAAGCTGCGGGTCGCTGGCAGATGCGCCCGGCGCGATCCACCCGGCATGCATCACGCCTCGCTGGCCAGGGCATCTTTCAGGCGCGCTTTCTGCAGCTTGCCGGTCGCGGTGCGCGGCAGCGCCTGGACTACGCGCAAATGCTTGGGCACCTTGTACTTGGCCAGTCGTTCGATCAGATAGGCGCGGATCTGCTCCAGATCCGGCGCGTCGTCTACCGGCACGATCGCCAGGTAGCCGACTTCTCCCCATTGCGGGTCGGCGATCCCCACCACCGCGCATTCGCGCACCTGCGGATGATCCGCAAGCACTGCTTCGATCTCGGCCGGATACACGTTCTCGCCGCCGGAAATGAACATGTCCTTCTTGCGATCGACGATCCAGAAAAACCCATCGGCATCGCGCCGCACGATGTCGCCGGTGCGGAACCAGCCGTGGGCGTCGCGTGCGTCGGCGCTTGCCTGCGGATCGCGCCAGTAGCCGGGGCTGAGGTTGGGGCCGCGCAACAACAGCTCGCCGGGCACGCCGACCGGGCAGTCGTTGCCGTCGCCATCGACCACGCGCGTCTGCACCGACGGTGCCGAAATGCCGACTGCGCCCAGCTTGTCGCGGATCACCGCGCAGTCCACCGACATGCCGAATACCGTGCCGGCCTCGCTCATGCCGAAGCCGCTGACCATCGGGATGCCATCGTCCAGCCAGCCGAGCAGGTCATCGCTGGCATGCGGCGCGCCACCGCTGACCAGCGCGGTGAGATGCCGCAGCGCCGCCGCATCGAAACCGGGCTGGCTGCGGAAGGCCTGCATCATCTGCGGCACGCCGACGTAATGGGTGATCCCTAGCGACTGATTGCTCAGCCAGCCCAGGGTCCGTTTGGGCTCAAAGCCGTTGGAGACCTGGATCGAGCCGCCCACCGCCAGCACCGGGCGCACGTTGGTGGCCAGGCCGATGATGTGGAACATCGGCGCTTCGCACAGGAAGCTGCTGCCCGCATCCACGCGCGTGGTGACACCGAAGTTGTGCGCCACCTGCTGCAGGTTCTGCTCGCTCAACATCACGCCTTTGGGCTGGCCGGAGGTGCCTGAGGTGAACAGGATCAGGCTGACGCGCTCGGGAGGAATTGATGCCGTGTCTGCCGGTTCCAGCGTGTTCGCCGTATCGACGAAGTCGGCCAGCGCCTCGACATCGGCCCGCCCCGCAGCAACGTCATCGCCCAACAGCAGGCGCGGCTCTGCGCGTTGCAGCAATGCATCCAGTTCGGTTGCACTCAGCCGCCAGTTGAGCGGCACGTAAATCGCGCCGACACGTGCGCAGGCGAAATGCAGCGCCACCTGCCAGACCGAGTTGCGTGCCAGCACGGCGAGCCGTTCGCCATCGATGCAGCCGCGCCTCTGCAGCAACGCGGCCAGACGGCCGATCAAGGCGTCCAGTTCTGCGTACGTCCACTGCTGGTCCAGCAGCAGGTCGCGGGCGGCAAGCCGGTGCGGGGTGAGGCGGGCGTGGAAGGAGATCGAGTCGGTCGGCATGGTCATGGCGCTGTCTTCCGAATGCAGATGGGGGAGTGACTGGCGTGAGTGCGACGGCTACGGCTGAAGGTTGATGCGTGCGCCAAAACCATCTGGCGAACGTTCACCAGAGAGTGCGGATGCACCGCAGGAAACGATGGACGACGCAGTGCCTGTCGCATCGCATTACAACCGCGCCTCTCTGGTGGCCGCGTGATGGGTGTGCTGGAGACTTAGCTGAGATAGATGGTCCTGGTTTCGAGGAAGGCGTGCAGCCCTTCGATGCCGCCTTCGCGGCCGATCCCGGAGTGCTTGACCCCGCCGAACGGCATGTCGAAGTCCACCCACATGCCATTGATCGCATGACTGCCGCTGCGCACGCGGCGGGCGATGCGGTAGGCGCGATCGGGATCCTCGCTGTAGACCGTGCCGTGCAGGCCGAAGTCGCTGGCGTTGACCTTGGTGATCAGGTCGGCCTCGTCGTGATAATCGATAAAGCTCACCACCGGGCCGAAGATCTCTTCGCGGGCGATGGTCATGTCCGGGGTCACCCCGGCAAACACCGTCGGTTCGAGGAAGAAGCCGCGCGGCAGATGCGTCGGCCGGCCGCCACCCATGACCAGGCGTGCGCCCTCGGCGCTGCCTTGTGCGATATAGGACTGCACGCGTTCGAGCTGGCGGCCAAGCGCCAACGGACCCATGCCGGTCTCGGCAGCGAACGGATCGCCGAGCTTGAGCGCGCCGATGGCCGCGCAATACGCCTGCAGGATTTCGTCGCGTCGCGGCGCCGGCACCAGCACGCGGGTGAGCGCAAAGCACACCTGGCCGGTGATCGGCATCGAGTAGGGCACCAGGCTGGGCAACACCTTGGCGATGTCTGCATCGTCCAGCACGATCGCGGCGGACTTGCCGCCCAGCTCCAGCCCGACCCGCGCCAGACGCTCGGCGCAGGCAACCCCGATCAGCCGCCCGGCCTGGGTGGAACCGGTAAAACTCACCTTGTCCACCTGCGGATGGCGGATCAGGTGTTCGCCGACCTCGCGACCGCCCGGCAGCAGATTGAACACGCCATCGGGCACACCAGCGGCGCTGATGCACTCGGCCAGGATGTAGGCATCGATCGGCGTTTCCGGCGAGGGCTTGGCCACCACCGTGCAACCGGCCGCCAGGGCGGCAGCGACCTTGTAGCAGAGCAGCACCAGCGGGGCGTTCCAGGGGGTGATCGTGGCGACCACGCCCACCGGCTCCTGCACGATGTGCACGTGGCCGCCGTTGGCGCGTGCACGCGGCTCCACGAACGGGTGGGTCGCGATCAGGTCGCCGTAATAGTCGAACAGGCCGGGCGCCTGCTGCGAGGCGCGGCGACTGAAGCCGATGGTGGCGCCGACCTGTCCGGTCCAGGCCTCGGCCAGTTCCGGCATGCGCGCACGCAACTGCGCGGCAACGCGCTTGAGCACAGCGCCACGTTCGGCCGGCGATTGCCGTGGCCAGGGGCCGGTGTCGAACGCGGCACGCGCGGCGGCGATGGCCGCCTCGGTGTCGGCAGGCGCGGGCTCGGTGTAGCGCAGCAGGCGTTCTTCGGTGTGCGGGGCAATCACATTGACGTCGCGATCGCCGCTGCTTGCGCGCCATTGGCCGTCGATGAACAGGCCCAATGGCCCACGCGCAGCGATCCCGCGCAGGGTTGCGGACAAGGCTTCCATACTCCCTCCTCGGTGCAGAAAACCACTGGCAGCGCCAGCGATGCGTGGGGTGCACGCATCGCTTCAGGCGCCCTGGGAACTGCTCAGGCGCTGTTTTTGGTCAGGTCGTATTCGCCCAGGCCAGGCTTGTAGCTCTTCTCGTCGATGAACTGACGGATGCCTTCCTTGCGGGCGTTGTTGTCGAACGAATTGGCCGCTTCCTGCATGCGCACCAGATAATCTTCGGCTTCGTCGTAGGTCATGGTGCCGACGCGACGCACGGCATCCTTTGCATACTTCAGCGCGACCGGGTTCTTCTTGAGCAGCAACTGGGCCACTTCGCGGGTTCGTGCTTCCAGCCGTTCCAGCGGCACGCTTTCGTTGACCAAACGCCATTCGGCGGCCTTCTTGCCGTCGACCATTTCGCCGGTCAGCGTCATCCACATCGCATCGCGCATGGAAAGCAGTTCCACCGCGACCTTGGTGACGCCACCGCCGGGCAGGATGCCCCAGTTGATTTCCGACAGGCCGAACTGCGCCTCGTCGGCGGCGATCGCCAGGTCGCAGGCGAACAACGGCCCGAAGCCGCCGCCGAAACACCAGCCATTGACCATCGCGATGGTGGGTTTCTGGTACCAGCGCAGGCGGCGGAACCAGCCGTAGGACTCGCGCTGCGAGCGACGCACGCCGCGCAGGCCCTGGGCCTCGGTCTCGCGGAAGTATTCCTTCAGATCCATGCCGGCCGACCAGGCGGTGCCTTCGCCACCGAGCACCAGCACGCCGACGTTGTCGTCGAATTCCAGCTCGTCCAGCACGTCCATCATGCGACGGTTGAGCGCCGGGCTCATCGCGTTGCGTTTGTCGGGGCGTGCGAACTTCACCCAGGCAATGCGGTTTTCGATGCGGACCGATACCACGTCATGCTCGTTCAAGCGGCGTCTCCTTCGAGTCGGTACAGAGTGGAAATCACAGTTCTTCGGCGAGCGCGGTGTCCGGCACGTTTGCCCGCTCCAGCGTGGCGCTGGCGTTCAATTTGCACAGCAGGCGCAGCAGGGTCTGCTGCTCGCTGGCTTGCAGGCCGGTGCAGGTACGCGCGACTGCCCGCGCCAGGCAGCCCTGGGCAGTGGCGAGCGTGCGCTCGCCAAGCGAGGTGAGGTACAGGCCCTTGCTGCGTCGGTCGCGGCCGGCCAGGCGCTCGATCAGGCCCTGCTCGGCCAGTGCATTGGCGATCTTCATGCCGGCAGCGCGATTGACCAGCAGGCGGTTGCCCAGTTCGGTCTGGTCGCAGCCGGGTTGGTCGCGGATATGGATCAAGGCGGTGACGCGCGCCGGGGTCAGATGCAGTTTGGCCAGTTCCTGGCGCGCGGCGTGGCTGGAGGCCAGCGTCGCCAGTTGCAATTGATAGCCAAGGTCTGCGGCAAGGGCCAGGCGAGCAGTCATCGATCCGTCCAAATTGTATCCGTTAAATACAATCTAGCCGACCGAAGCGGGCACTGCAAGAGGTTGTGGCGGTCACAAACGAAGGGCCGTGCGTGCCTGCATAGCGCAGGCGCGCACGATGCTGGCCAATACCTTACTGAATCAGCCAGCCGGCCAACTGTTCGCGGCTCAGGTGGCCGCTGTGATGGGTGTCGAGCGCGTCAAATTCCTCTGCCAGTGCCGGGTTGGCCTGTGCCTCGGCGCGACTGATGCTGCCGTCGCCATCGGTATCCAGGGCCTGGAAGTCGATGCGGTAGCTGCCGACCACGCTATTGGGCTGGATTGAGCGCACGATCACGCTGGACTCGCCGCGCGGACGCTCCAGCTGGGCCTGATGGGTGACCTCGCCGCTGGACAGCGGTTGGGTGCGAATCACATTGGGAACCTCGATCAACGGCATGCTGCTGGCCGGGGTCGGTGCCTGCTGCGCGAGCGCGTGGCCGCCGAGCAGCAGCGAGACGGAAAACGAGACGATACGAACGGTGGTCATCAGATCCCCCTGATGTGGAACAGCCCGCAAGCATAGAGGCTGGCGGGCGTGTTGAGGTGCGTGCACGTTGCACCCGGCGTATGGCGCCCGGCGCCCGGCGCTCGGCGTACGGCGTACGGCGTACGGCGTACGGCGACAGCGTCTGCGTGCGCCGGGGCGACCGTCGGTGCGGCACGAGATGCGGCATCGGCTAACCGGGACTGGAGCCGGAACCCACCGCCGCACCGCGGCCTCGCATGTTGCACCCGGCTCCGCCGCTCAGCCGGGGATGAACGGAAACACGATCTTCAACAAGCCCTTTAGACCGCCCTCGGCAGTGCTGGCCACGGCCTTGGCACCGAGGCTGTTGAGTGCGCGGCGGACGTCTTCCCAACGCAGTTGCGCGATGTCCTTCTTCAGCAGATCCGCCACTTCTTCTGCCGTGGGCGTGAGCTTTTGCAGTTCGCGCACGGCGGCCTGCGGATCCGGCTGCAGATAGCCCCAGCGTTCGGCGACTTTCAGCAGCGTGTCGAAGCGCACCGCGACCACTTCGCGATTGCGTTCGTACACCGGCAAGGCGCCGACATCGAGAATGGCCTGCTCGAATTGCTGCGCGTCATCGGGGTGTTCGATGCGCACCGCAAGAAAGCCTTCCTTGCGGCTACGTTCGCTGACGTGCTTGGCACCGGAGCGCAGATTGTCTTCGGTGAGCACGTTGGCGACGATGCGCTGCATCGCCGCGTCGCCTTCTTCAGGCACCAACGAGCGCCAGCGCGCATAGCCGTCGCGACGCAATGCCTTGACCTTGGCCGAGGTCACCCGCAGCTGCAGCGCGACCATCGCGTTGGAGCTGTTGCGCGAGATGGCGCCATCGCGTTCGAGCAGCACGAAGATCAGCAATTCCAGATCGCGCTTGGTCAGCGATTGGAATCCCTGCAGCAGGGTCAGGCGCAGGAATTCGTTGCCGAAGGCGGCCGCGTCCTTGAGTTCGATCGGTTGCATGGGGAGTCCTCCACGGGTGACCTGCAGGATGCCAGGACGCTGTTGCGCGACCTGAGAACCGTTGCGACGTGCGCAGCAGTTTCAGCGTCCGGTTTCGCGCCCCGGGCGATCGGACCTGAACGTTTCAACTGCGCCACGATCCTGCAAGGTGACGAACACCTGCTTGCCATCGGTGCCGCCGAACGCGACGTTGCTGGCCTTGCGTCCTTTCAACGCGACCGTGCGCAGCAACGTGCCTTGCGGCGAGACCACCGCGATCTGCCCGGCATCGTAGCGAGCGATGAAGAGATTGCCGTCGGCATCGCAACGCATGCCATCCATGCCGAAATCGGGGAAGCTGATCAGCAGGCGTTTGTTGCGCAACCCGCCATCGACGCGGTCGTACACCCACACTTTTCGCGACATGCTTTCGTTGACGTAGAGATGCTTGCCATCCGGACTGACGTCCAGGCCGTTGGGCGTGGTCATGCCCGATTCCATCAACTGGACGACGCCCTCGCGACTGATATGCCACAGGCGCCCGCTGTTGTCCTTCCAGTTCGGGTCGCTTGCATAGAAGCTGCCATCGGGCGCAATCGCCAGATCGTTGGGACCATCGGCATCGGGCAGCGAGGCGAAGGTGCTGACCGCACGCGTGCGCAGGTTCACCTGCAGGATTTTGTGGCCGGTGTAATCGGCCACGTACATCGTCCCGTCGCGGAAGCGGATGCCATTACCGGTGCTGCCATCGGGCAAGGTTACAAAGACCTCAGCCTTTGCAGTGCCATCGGGGTGCAGGGCGATGCGCGCGATGGTGTCGTCCTTGCCCAGATTCACCGCATACAGCGCACCATCCGGTCCGGCCGCAGGACCTTCGGCATTGTGGGTAAAGGCGCCATCGCCGATCAGGTCGCGCGCAACGAAGGGCGCATCGTCAGCGATTGCCAGCGAGCTGGACAACAGCAATGCCAGGGGCAGGAAACGACGGCGGGCGACAGCGATCATGCGGCATGCTCCAGATGGGATCGTTGCCAGTGTGCCAGAACGTGCGCAGCGGCCATGGCGGTGATCACGCACGATCAAGTAAGGTGCCCGGGCAGCATTGGCCGACCAGCGACCAGCAGCACGATTGCGCCCACCTGCGGGCAGGGCGATTGGGACGCGGTGCGGCATGTACCCACTGACACTCCGGTGCGAGTGCGTCGTCGGCTGACGACTGCATGCGATGGTGTCAGCCGCTCTCAATCTTGCCAAGGAGGTTTGCATGTCCGTGGAATCGATCACACGTCGCCGTTTGCTCGCCGCGTTCGGCGGTGCAGGCATCCTGCTTGCCGCGCCCGGCTGGGCATTGCCGAAGAAAAAGCCTGGCAAACCGCTCAACGTGGCGTTGGCCGGCCTGGGCAGTTATGCCAGCGAACAGCTCGCGCCGGGCCTGGCACTGACCAAGCATTGCAGACTGGCCGGCATCGTCACCGGTACGCCCTCGAAGATTCCGCAGTGGCAGGCCAAATACGGCATCGCCGATCGCAACGTCTACAACTACGAAAACTTCGACCGGATCGCCGACAACGACGACATCGACGTGGTGTACATCGTCACGCCCACCCACCTGCATGCGCCGCTGACCCTGCGCGCGGCGGCGGCCGGCAAGCATGTGTGGTGCGAAAAGCCGATGGCGATGCATGCCGGCGAATGCGAGGCCATGATCGCGGCGTGCAGGCGCAACAAGGTGGCGCTGGCGATCGGTTACCGCATGCAGCACGAACCCAATACGCGCCGCCTGATCGCGATGGCCAGCGAGAAGCCCTTCGGCGCGATGCAACGCGCGCGTGCCGAGGCCGGGTACAACGGCTATCACGATGCGACCAAGGCCGATCGTCCGTGGCGCTTGCGTTCCCAGTTCGGTGGCGGGGCGATGTACGACATGGGCGTGTATCCACTCAATGCCGCGCGCTACACAGTGGGCAGCGAGCCGTTGGCCGTGACCGCCAAGCGCTGGACCGACCGCCCGGAGCTGTTCGACGAAGTCGACGAGCATATGGACTTCACGCTGGAATTCCCGAATGCGGTGCGTGCCGAGTGCAAGACCAGCTTCGGGAAGAACATGAATGTGCTGCGCGCCGAGTGCGAGCGCGGCTGGTACGAGTTGTCGCCGTTCCAGAGCTACCAGGGCGTGACCGGCAAGGCCAGCGACGGGCGCGTGTTCGACGCCAAGGTGCCGCACCAGCAGGCACTGCAGATGGACGAGGACGCGCTGGCGATCATCAACGGCACCCCGCTGCGTGCGCCGGGCGAAGAAGGCCTGCGCGACATCCGCATCGTCGATGCGATCTACCGCTCGGCCCGCGAGGGCAGCAAGCGGATCGTGCTGTAATCGCGGCCCGCTCCGTCGAGCGACGGAGCGGGCAGGGCCTGATCTGAGACAGCAGACTGGCTCAAGCCAGCTTGCCGCCATCCAGGGCTAAAAAGGCCTTCGCGTACGAGGAGGCCTTTCAATCCGACGCTGGAGCACATGCCGTGCCACCGCGCGGGACCAGCGCCTGCTGCGAGCCGTACGCCTACTCAGGTGCTCTGCATGGGCCCCCTGGAGTGGTGTCATGCACATCAGCACGCTGCCACTGGCCAGTACCCACAGCAATTCGGCCGCCAATCACCGCTTTTACGATTCCCGAATCCCGAATCCCGGCTCTTAGCCCCGCATCGCCAGCACCGTGATCTCCTCACGATCGTGATACAGCTGCTTGGCACGCACGATCAGCGATTTCTCGGCCTGCTGCTCGAACAGGTCCAGGCATAGCCGGGTCTCGTCCCAGCGCTTTTTCATCGGCAACTTGAGGTTGAAGATGGTGTTGCGGCACCAGCCTTCGCGGATCCAGGTGGCCATGCGTTCGGCCACGCGGCGCGGTTGCTCGACCATGTCGCAGACCATCCAGTCCAGCGCCTGCGCAGGCTTCCAATGAAAGCCGTCGGCACGCAGATGCTCGACCAGGCCGGTCTCCAGCACATGCTCGCGTAGCGGGCCGTTGTCGACGCTGGTGACATGCAAATGCTGGCGGGTGAGCACCCAGGTCCAGCCGCCGGGAGCCGCGCCCAGGTCGGCGGCGCGCATGCCGGGCTTGGCCAGCGCCTCGCGTTCGTCCGGCGCGAGCAGGGTGAGCAGGGCTTCGTCCAGCTTGAGCGCCGAGCGCGATGGCGCCTCCGGCAATAGCTTCAAACGTGGAATGCCCAGAGGCCAGGGCGCGCTGTCGGCACTGTCGGCCACCGCCAGCAAGGCGTGGTCGCCATCGAGAAAACAGACATGCAACCGCGCCAGGCGCGGCTGGGGTTTGTCGGTGAGCAGGCCGGCCTTGCGCAAGGCCGGACGCAAGGCGTTGCCGAAGCTGCGTGCCAGCCCTGCCAGCGGCTTGCCCGCGTCCGAATCGGGGTGTTCCACCCACAGATCGCCAAAACGCGGCTGGCCTTCCAGTGCGGCCAGGATCGGCGTGATGCGATCCTTCGGGTCGATGCCCTTGAGTTCGGCAATCACCACCAGCTTCTGCCGCGCGAAGATCAGCTCGCGCCAGTGCAGCTTTGCAGCCAGTTGTGCGGCCTCATCGCAGACGAACAGCACATAGCCGTCGTTGCGCTGGGTACGCGCATAGCCGGCGATGCCGACGAAGGCGGCGCGCGCGCTCAACTCGGCGGCCAGCTCCGGCTCGAAGCCCTGGCGGCAGTAACACAGCAGGCCGCTCATCGCAGTGCCTGGCGTGCGCGATCGCTGCGGGGCAGGTCAATAATGGTCACCGCCGCCCTCGCCATAGTTGCGCAGTACCGCGCAGGCCTGGTCGCGATGCACGTCGCGCACCACCTCGATGCCGCGGCGGGTGAGCTCGCCCACCCAGTCGGCAGGCAGCGGGCCTTCGTCGAATTCGGTCAAGGCCATCACGTCTTCGGCGCGTGCACCGATCAACAGGCGGTCGATGCCGGCCCATACCGTGGCGCCGTAGCACTGGCAGCACGGCTGCGCCGAGGTGGCCAGCGTCACCGGCGACAGCACATCGTTCAGGCGCGGCGTCTGCAGGCGTTGCTGGGCGAGCATGTACGCCATGTTTTCGGCATGCGCCAGCGAGGTGGTCTGCGGCACCACGCGGTTCACCGCTGCGGCGATGATGCGGTGATCCGGGCCGAACACGACCGCACCGAACGGGCCGCCGCTGCGCTCCTGCACGTTCATCCGCGACAGGTCGATTGCCAGCGCCACCTTGTCCTCGTCACTGGGATAGGCGCGGCTGTCGTCGACATGCGCGTGGATCCAGTCGGGCAGGGTGAGGTGGACTTGCGCGTAAAGCATCAGTGGACCATTTCTGTAGAGGGGGGAGCGGGGCGCAGTGTATCGGCCTGGGCGTCCTTTGCGGCACATTGCCCGGCCACGCACTGGCAGGCGCTGATCTCGCGGAAGCCGCACACGCTCATCATGCCGCTGGCCTGGCATTGCGCCTGCACGCCCTTGGGGTCGGTGGCACTGTTGACGTTGACACAGGCCGGGAATGCGCCGCAGCAGTTACCGACGTTCTTCACCGTGCAATCGGCGTCGGTGCGGCAGGTGGTGGTCACGGTGATCGGCTTGCCTTTTGACGGGCTGGTTGCCGAGCCGGTCGCCGGAGGCGGCGTGGCCGTATCGGCCGGCGGTGCGGCGCAGCCGACCGACACCAGACAGGCCAGCAACAACATCGAGCTCAGACACCGGGACAAAAGACGGGACATGCGGCCGCTCCGATCAGGACAGGTGAGCGGCCATGGTAAGCCCCGGATGCGCGGAATGTGGCGAGCGCTGGATCAGCCGCGGAAACGCAGGGGGTCCGGCTCCTGGGTGCGTTGCGGCTGATGGCGCTGGCCAGGGCCCGGCGTGTGAGCGAAGCACGCCTGCAGCTTCACTGCAGTCAACGCGGTCTGCGCAGTGCCCAGTGGCAGCGCGTGGCAAGGTCCAGTTGCTGCATGCTTTCGTCGCGGCGATCGCTGGGCAGTTCGTCATCTGACCGACCCGGAAGCAGCGTGCAGAACACCTCGGCCGGGGTCACCGCGGTTGAGACGGGTGGCTGCGGCGAGCAGGCCGCCAGGCCGATCGACAGCGAAAACACCGCGCTGCGCAGCGTGTTTGAAGGTGGGTGTGAACGTGGTCGTGGGAGGCACATGGCGGCGTTGTTGGCGGACACAGCCCGCAATCTAGGCCGATGCGTGCGTCAGCTGCCGGCGTCATTTCGCTTCCGCATGCAGTGCTGCGCACCACAGCACGCCGACCAGCAGGCAGGCGATGGCGGCCAGCTCCAATGGCGTGGGCAGGCGCATTTCCCAGGCAAAGCCGTACAGCAGCGCAAAGACCGTTTCGAACACGATCATCTGGCCGACCAGGGTCAGCGGCAGCACGCGGCTGGCCCGGTTCCACAAGGCGTTGCCGATCACCGAGGCCAGGATGCCCAGCAATAGCGAGATACCCCAGAAACTTGCCCAGTCGAGCGGCGCATGTGGCGCGCTGCCGAGCAGTGCGGCCGGCGCCATCAACAGGGCCAATGCGCCGGTGACCACGCCGGTCAGCAGTGACCAATCGCCTCCGGACAGGTCCGGACGCCGCCGCAGCCAGCGCGCATTGCCGATGGAATAGGCCGACCACGACGCCAGCGCACCGAACGCGCAGAGCAGGCCGGCGATGCGGGTGGCACGATCGCTGGCGTGGTGACCGGCATCGTGTTGCAAGGTGTCCAGGGCGACCAGCGCCACGCCGATGACGCACAACACGCATGGCGCAGCCAGGCGCCGCAGTTGCACCGCGCCTGCGGCACGCGTGCCGATCACGGTGACCACCACCGGCAACAGGCCGATGATCAGCGCGGTCGCCGCGCTGCCGGCCCACTGCACCGCGCTGCCGAGCAGCACGTAATAGATCAGGTTGCCCAGCAGGCTCAGACGCATCAGCGCCCACCATTCGGCGCGCCCCAGCCGTGCAGCGGTCTGCCGCGCGCGCGGTGCCAGTACCAAGGCGGCGACCGCGCCATAGGACAGATAACGGGCAACGGCCAGTTGCAACGGCGTGAATGCCGCCAGCAACTGCGGCGCCAGAAACACCAGTCCCCATAACGCGCCTGCACCGATGCCGCAGGCAACACCGACCATCAAGCGCTCACGCATCGTGCTGCTCCTTCATGTCATGCAGCATGCAATGAAGTGCGGCACGCAGTCTCCATTGCGCTTGTTCATTAGTTCAGAAGACAACGCTCTGAGGCGAGGTCCGCTGGTGTGCATTACGCGCGGTGACAACCAGTCGGCGCGCCGATCGCCGCAGGCCAGGCCTCGCTGAGGTTGCCCGCTGCCAAGACCGCGCCGGATGTCAGGCATCCGGCGCGGTCGCGACTCACTTGGTCCAAGTGTCGCGCAGGGTCACGCTGCGGTTGAACACCGGCGTGGCGGCGCTGTGGTCGCGGCGATCGGCCACGAAGTAGCCGGTGCGCTCGAACTGGAACGACTGCTCTGGCGCAGCCTGTGCCGCACTCGGCTCCACATAGCCGCGCACGCTGCGCTTGGAGGCGGGGTTGAGATAATCGCGGTAGGTCTTGCCCTCGGACTCGTCGTCCGGCTTTTCCACCGAGAACAGGCGGTCGTACAGGCGGATTTCCGCTTCCACCGCATGCGCGGCGCTGACCCAATGGATGGTGCCCTTGACCTTGCGGTTGGCACCTGCCATGCCCGGACGCGATTCCGGATCCAGCCAGCCGCGCAGCTCGACGATCTCGCCCGCGTCGTTCTTGATCACCTCATCCACGCGCGCGATGCCGGCGCCGCGCAGGCGAATCTCGCCACCGGGCACCAGGCGCTTCCAGCCCTTGGGCGGAACTTCGGCAAAATCCTCGCGCTCGATCCACAGCTCGCGCGCGAACGGCACTTCGCGGGTACCGAAGCTCTCGTCCTTGGGATGATTGGAAAAGCCCAGCGTCTCGCTGTGGCCTTCCGGCAGATTGGTCAGCACCAGCTTGAGCGGGTCGACCACCGCCATGCGGCGCGCCGCGGCCGCATCCAGATCCTCGCGCAGGCAGCCTTCCAGCACCGAGAAATCGATCAGCGAGTTCTGCTTGCTGATGCCGACCCGGTCCACGAACAGGCGCATCGCCGCCGGCGTATAGCCGCGCCGGCGCAGGCCCTGCAGCGTGTACATGCGCGGGTCGTCCCAGCCATCCACCAGCTGTTCTTCCACCAGCGCGGTGAGCTTGCGCTTGCTCATCACGGTGTAGTTGATGTTCAGGCGCGAGAACTCGATCTGGCGCGGCTTGGCGGCCTCGCGCGGCAGGCCCTTGTCCAGCAGCGGCTGCAGCAGCTCCGGATGGCCGGCCAGGTCCACCTTGTCCACGCACCAGTCGTAGAGCGGGCGGTGGTCTTCGAATTCCAGCGTGCACAGCGAATGGGTGATGCCTTCCACCGCATCGCCCAGCGAATGCGCGAAGTCGTACATCGGGTAGATCGGCCAGGCGTTGCCGGTGTTCTGGTGCTCGACATGCTTGATGCGGTACAGCGCCGGGTCGCGCAGGTTGATGTTGCCGCTGGCCATGTCGATCCTGGCGCGCAGGGTGCGCGCGCCATCGGGGAATTCGCCGGCCCGCATGCGCCGGAACAGGTCCAGGTTTTCCTCGACGCTGCGCTCGCGAAACGGCGAATTGCGGCCGGGCTCGGTCAGCGTGCCGCGGTACTCGCGCACCTGTTCGGCGGACAGGTCGCAGACGAAGGCATGGCCGTCGCGGATCAGTTTTTCCGCAGCCAGGTAGTACACCTCGAAATAATCCGATGCATGGCGCAGCTGCGCCCATTCGAACCCCAGCCAGCGCACGTCGTCCTGGATGGCCACCACGAACTCGGGGTCTTCCTTGGCCGGGTTGGTGTCGTCCAGGCGCAGGTTGCACAGCCCGCCGAATTCGGCCGCCAGGCCGAAATCCAGGCAGATCGCCTTGGCGTGGCCGATATGCAGATAGCCGTTGGGCTCGGGCGGGAAGCGGGTGCGGATGACCGTGTGCTTGCCGCTGGCCAGATCCTCGCGGACGATCTGGCGGATGAAGTCTTTCTTCTCCGCCGGGGCGGTGGCGTCGGTGGCTAGGGTCTCGGACATGCGCGCATCAGCAATAGGTAAACCGCAAGTTTAGGCGGTGGCACCGGTTTAGGGGTAGGCGGCGGGGGATGTTGCGTGGTGGGCTGGTGCTTTCCGCTGCGGCGTGAAGCGCCAGCAGGCCCGTTGGCCAGTGCCGCCAACGCCATCCAGTGCTGCCATGGCATCCCTCAAGGCCGCTATTGGCTGCAACATGTGACTGTCGGTGGGGTGGTCGCGCCGGTGGGTAAAGGCATGCCGGGAGCGCCCGATCGGCCACTGCTGGCGGTCGCCGGCCCCGACGCGTACGCTGCGCCGACCCTCTGCAGCGAGCAGCGCATGCCTTTGCCCCGCCTGGTGATCGGCGACAAGACCCTGTCCTCCTGGTCGCTGCGCCCGTGGCTGCTGCTGCGGCATTTCCAGGTGCCATTCGAGGAAGTTTGTCTGCCGCTGGATACGCCCGAGTTTCAGGCGCGTATTGCCGGGTATTCGCCTACCCGCAAGGTGCCGGTGCTCTGGGACGATGCCCTGCACGTGTGGGACTCGCTGGCGATCTGCGAGTACGTCAACGAGCGTTGGCTGGACGGTCGCGGCTGGCCGGCCGAGCTGTCCGTGCGCGCGCAGGCACGCGCCGCGGCGGCGGAAATGCATTCGGGCTTTGCGGACTTGCGCACCCAGCTACCGATGAACCTGGCCCGCGCCCCGGGCCCCGCCCACTGGGACGCGGCTGCCGAGCGCGACATCACCCGCATCCAGGCGCTATGGGCCAGCCTGCGCGCCGAGCACGGCCATGCCGGGCAGTTCCTGTGCGGCGACTTCGGCATCGTCGATGCCATGTTCGCGCCGGTCGCATTGCGCTTTGCCAGCTACGGCGTACCGCTGTTCGAGGCTGCCGGCGATTACCTGGCCGCACTGGATGCGCTGCCGGCACTGCGCGAGTGGAAGCAGGGCGCCGAGCGCGAACGCCTGGAGCGCGGCTGACATGCAGATCGCGTACCGCGCCAGCCACATCATCGACGCGCATCTGGCCAAGCACGCGCTGGATGATGCCGGCATCACCGCCTTCGTGTTCGGCGAATCGCTATTGGGCGGTGCGGGCGAGCTGCCCGCTTTCGGCGTGCTGCAGGTCTGCGTGGCCGACCTTCACCTTAGCCAGGCGCAGGCGGTGCTGGCGGAGATCGGATTGTGCGGCGAGGTCACCCGCGCGCTGTAGCGCAGCAACAGTCGTAGGAGCGCACCCGGGCGCGACCAGGGCTTTGCCGGTAAACGCCACCTCGCGCCCCGGTGCGCTCCTACGACGTGCACCCATCATCCCGGCTGACGCCACCCGGGCGGCGCGGCCTCCGGCGCCGCCAGCGCCCGCAGGCGTTTGAACAGCACCGTAGTTTCGGCCACGTTCCAGACCCGCAGCGCGACCTCGAAGGTGTCCAGGGGCTTGGTCAAAAAGTCCTTGGCGCCCAGGCCCAGGGCGCGATGGCGCGCGCTGCGGCTGGGGTCGGCGGTGAGCACGATCACCGGCAAAAAGTGGCCGGGGTCGGACAGCCGCGCCAGTTGTTCCAGCAGCGCGTAGCCGTCGAGCTCCGGCATCTTTAGATCCAGCAGGATCAGGTCCGGCGCGAATGCCGACACCAGCCCCATCACCCGTAGCGGGTCGGTGGTGGCGATGACCTGCTGGAAGCCTTCGCGCTGCAGCAGGTCTTCGAGCAACCGTACGTTGGCCGGCTCGTCGTCGACGATGAGGATGCGGGAACCCAGGATTTCGTCGCGTGTCATGCCAGCAGCCCATCGATCACAGTGAAGAATTCCGCCACATCGAGCGGCTTGGTCAGATACGCGCGCACGCCCTGATTGCCGACGCGCGCCAGGGTGGCGGTGGTGGCGTCTGCACTGATCACCACCACCGGCACGCCGGCCGTGGCCGACTGTTCCTGCAACTCGCGCAGCAGGTCTTCGCCGCTGCCGTCGCTCAGATGCAGATCCAGCAGGATCAGGTCCGGTACACCGTGCTGCAGCAGCGCGCGCGCCTGTGCCAGGCTGGCCGCTTCCAGCAGCTGCCATTGCGGGCGACGTTCGCTGAGGGTGCGGATCAGGGCCTGGTTGGACGGGTTGTCCTCGATGCTCAGCAACCGGCACACGCCGCTGCCCGGATTGCTCGTCGGCACGCTGGTGCGCGCCGGCTCGCTGCGTTGCGGTTCGCCCTGCGGCAACGAGATCCAGAAGCGTGCGCCATCGCGGCTGCTGTCCACGCCGATGCGCCCGCCCATCGCTTCGATCAGCCGCTTGCTCAATGCCAGGCCCAAGCCGGTGCCTTCCACCGCCGAGCGCTCTGCACCCAGCCGCTCGAACGGCGTGAACAGCCGCTCGATCTGCGCCGGCGTCAGGCCTGCGCCCTGGTCGGCGACCGTGACGCGTACCTGCTCGCCATCCGGCTGCGCGCTCACCTGCACCTGGCCGCCGGTGCGATTGAACTTGACCGCGTTCGACAGCAGGTTGAGCAGTACCTGGCGCAGCCGCTGCGCATCGGCACGCACTGTCCACGGCCCATCGATGACCGCCGGTTGCAACGCGATGCCATGCTTGTCCGCGTCCGGCGCGATCAGGCCCAGCGCCTCGTGGACGGCCGCGCGCACCGAGATCGGCTCCGGGCTCAGGTCCAGTTGGTCGGCTTCGATCCGCGCGATGTCCAGCAGCTCGGTGATCAGCCCCAGCAGGTGCCGCCCGGCGCCGAGAATATGCTGCAGATGACGGCGATGCCCGGGCTCGGGCAGATCCATTTCCAGCACCTGCGCATAGCCCAGGATCGCATTGAGCGGCGTGCGCAATTCGTGGCTGCTGCGCGACAGGAATTCGGTCTTTGCGCGGTTGGCGGTTTCTGCCTCGCGCCGCGCCAGTTGCGCTTCGGCCGCACGTGCGGCGAGCAGCTCGCTGGCCTGGGCCAGGCGCTGACCGACCTGGCCCAGCTCGTCGCCGGCACGTGGCTGCGGCGCCAGCGGCAGGCCTTCGCCCAGCCGATCGGCGTTGGCGGCCAGGGTGCGCAGGCGCCCGGAGAGCGCCGAGGCAAACCATGCCACCGCAAACACCGCGCCCAGGCCGCCGAGCATTGCCGCACTCAGGGTGATGATCAGGTTGCGCTGACGCAGCCCTTGCGCCTTGGCGGTACGTACCTGCAATTGCGCGGTTTCGTAATTGCGCAGTTCGCGCAGTTCGGCACGCAGGATGTCGAGCTTGTACTTGCCATCCCACAGCTGGCGGATCTCTTCCTCGCGGCTCAGATCCGGCGCCAGCAGACGGCGCCAGCCCTGCATCTTTTCCGCAAACAACGGCTTGATGCGCGCAAACCGCTGCGCCTGCCCCGGGTCGGTGATGCGTTGCGACAGCCGCTCGGCCACCCGTTGCAGGCGCGGCTCGGCATCGCGGTACGGGGTGAGGAATTCGTCGCGGCGCACCAGCCGATAGCCGCGCACGCCGGCTGCGGTTTCGGCCAATAGCGCATGTGCTTCGTACAGATCGCTCAATACTTCCAGCGTCTGCCGCACATCGTTTTCGGCGGCGATGTTCTGCCGCTCCACGCTGTAGATCGCCATCAAGGCGACCGCCAGCAGCAGCAAGGGCAGGGTCACCACCGCCAGGCTCTTGCGGGTGATCGGCCAATCGTTCCAACGCACCGCCAATGCATTCATAGCGCGAGTCCGGCTTGGACCGCGTACACCGCGGCCTGGGTGCGATCTTTTACCTCAAGTTTCTGCAGGATTCGCTCCACATGCACTTTGACCGTGCCGGGAGAAATCCCCAGTTCAGCTGCCAGGGTGGCATTGGTGAGGCCGCGCGGCAGCAATGACAACACCTGCTTCTCGCGCTTGCTGAGCGTGCCGAGGCGGTCGTCCTGCACCGGCTTGCGCCGACGCGTGGCGAGTGGCCTGGCCGGTTCGGCCACCATTGCCGGCAGCAGCAGTGCGAAGGCCTGCAGCGCCTGGACGTCATCGTTGCCGGGGGCGGGGCGGTTGTCGCTCCAGGCGACGCACAGCATGCCGAGGGTGCTGCCCAGCGCATGGATCGGCACCTTGGCCTCGCGGATATCGGCCGGGCGCGGTGGCATCAGCCAGGCCGCCTCATGGCTGTCGCCGGCTGCGCTGGCTCCGGGCGGCAATGCGCGGCCACGGCTGGCCAGCACCTGCGCGCGCGGCCCGCGCTGTGCCAGCACCGCGCCATGTTCCAGTCCAAGCAACAGCAGCACCCGGCCCAGCACCGCGTCGCAGGCCTGTTCCGGCGTCTGTGCCTGGCGCAGTGCCACCGCGGCCTCCCAGAGTGCCTGCCAGCGCGCGCTGTCGGACGCCTCGCGTCGTAGCGTCAGGCGCCAATCGCCAGCATTGGTAGGGGTTTCCATGAGTTCGCTCTAGGCCGATCAGCATATTTGAGTATATGCCACTCGGCAGAATTGTTGGGGCCGCTTGATTTCGATGCTGAGCTTGCCCGCTGAGGCACCCCCCATCTACCACACGGAGATTTCCCATGCGTCGCACTCTGTTCTCTCTGGTTCTGGCTCTGGCTGCCACCCCGGCGCTGGCTGGCGGCGTGATGCATTACACCGACAAGGCCACGTTGCCGCCAGGCGGCGAGGAACGCGAAGTCGCCGCGCTGTTCGACACCTGGAACGCGGCACTGGCGACCGGCAATCCCGACAAGGTGGCCGATCTGTATGCCCCGGACGGTGTGCTGCTGCCGACCGTTTCCAACGAAGTCCGCGCTTCGCGCGAGCAGATCGAAAAGTACTTCGAGATGTTCCTGACCAAGAAGCCGCAGGGCGTCGTCAACTACCGCACCGTGCGTGTGCTCGATGACGACAGCGCGGTGGATGCCGGCGTCTACACCTTCACGCTGACCGACAAGGACGGCAAGAAGAGCAAGGTGCAGGCGCGTTACACCTTCGTGTACGAAAAGCGCAACGACAAGTGGCTGATCATCAACCACCACAGCTCGGCGATGCCGGAAGTGGACACCGCCACCGCCTCGTTGACCAAGAAGTGATGTCGCATCGGCCGTAGTGGCTTGAAAGCCGCTACGGCCGGCGCCATCCAGCAGGCAATCCTCACGATTGCGGAGTTGCACCATGCTGGGAATCGGCGCTTTCAAACAACGCATGCCACGTCCGGGCGAGGCGTTACCCGGACGCGAGCAGGCACTACCGCTCCATAACACCCACCTGATCAACGGCCATCCGTTGCGCGGGGAGTTCACCGGCCTGGCCCAGGTGCAATTCGGGCTTGGCTGCTTCTGGGGTGCAGAACGCAAGTTCTGGAACCTGCCAGGGGTGTACACCACGGCGGTGGGTTACGCCGGCGGCGAAACACCCAACGCCACCTACGGCGAAGTGTGTTCCGGGCAGACCGGCCATACCGAAGCGGTGTTGGTGGTGTACGACGAAGCGTCGGTGTCGTTCGCACAGTTGCTGCGCACGTTCTGGGAAAGCCACGACCCCACCCAGGGCATGCAGCAGGGCAACGACGTCGGCACGCAGTACCGCTCGGCGATCTATTGCACGACACAGGCGCAATACGACGCTGCGCTTGCCAGCCGCGATGCGTACCAGCAGCAACTGGACGCCGCCGGGTATGGCGCGATCACCACGGAGATCCGTTTCCCGGCGCCCACGTTCTATTACGCCGAAGACGATCACCAGCAGTATCTCGCCAAGCATCCCAATGGCTATTGCGGGCTTGGCGGAACGGGAGTGAGCTGCCCGATCGGGCTGGATGCCTGACGGAAAGGCGGGCCGGATTGAAGCGCTGTCATCCACGTGATCGTGGCGGCGTGCCGATGGCCAACAGTGACCGGCAGCGTTATCACGATCAGGCAGCGCATGCGAGTGCATGCCAGGCAACTTGAATGGCTACGTCGGAGACGACGTGGCCATCTTTTTTTTTGCGGCGTGGCCAAGACGCGCCGATACCGCCGCCGGTGGCTGAGAGGCGAACCGGCCCGGCGGATCATTGCGGTCAATCACGACAGCCAATCGGTGCAATGAATCGGTGCGGCGACCCACTGCATCCAGTCAGTGCAGCCAATGCGCCAGGCGTGCCTGAATCCGTGGAATCAGACGAACTCACCGGCGAACATGCCGCGCAGCTGGGCCAGCATGTCGGTGCGTTCGGGATGCAGCAGTCGCATGCAGGCAAGCGCGAAGCCGACCGGGCTGGTGCCGGGCGCGGTGATCACGCCGTCGGCGGTCACCACCTTTTCGTGCCGGTATTGCGCAGCACCGGCGTAGGGCACCACGTGTTCCTGCAGGAAGGCCAGCGCGTTGCTGGTATGCGCGCGTTCGTCGAGCAGGCCGGCATAGGCCAGGGCGATGGTGGCACCGCAGATCGCGGCGACCGGGCGCTGATGCTGCACGCGCTCGACCAACAGGCCGCTCAGGCCGGGAATTTCGCCGGCTTGCCAACGCTCGCTGCCGGGCAGGATCCACAGATCGGCGTCCAGTGGCGCCAGATCGGAGAGGGCGAAGTCCGGGGTGATGCGCAGCCCGCCGATCGACTGCACCGGCTGGCCATCGATGCTGGCGATGGCGACCTGGTCGCCGAACCATTCGCGCGCCGCCGGCAGCACGACGCCAATTTCCCAGTCTGCCACGCCGTCGACCATCACCACTGCAATGTTTGCCATTGTCCGCTACGCCAGTTGAGGAACCCGGATTCTAGGCAGTGCGGGTCCGGCGGGTGTAAGCGACGTGTGGAGAGCGACGTTGATGCGCGCACCGATCAAACCAACACAATCGCGTGGCAGCCCGGTGGCGGCTGCGCAGGCGTCAACGTGCCCACACGCTCACCGATGCCCGGCAAGGCCACCCTTGGCCAGCCGCAGTTCCCGCGCCAGCCTCGCACGCCGAGCTGGGCGAAAGTGGCCGCGGTGAACGGGTGTATTCGCCTTCGAGAAAGTCATCGATCGGCCGGCATCGCCACGCGTGGTGGCTGCAGCATGTCGCCCAGCCAGACGATGCAAATCAAAACGCCTGCAGCCAGGAGGCTGCAGGCGTCGTTGGCGCGAACTGTGGCGCTGCAATCAGCCGGCGAGCTTGTCGGTGATGGTCTTGCGCAGTGCCTGCAGATCCTTGGCGAAGGCATCGATGCCGCTGGCCAGCTTTTCGGTGGCCATCGGGTCGGCCGCCAGATCGGTGGCGAAGCTGTCGCTGTCGATCGGGGTGATCTGCGCGTTGTCGGCCTGCGCAGGCGAGAGCTTGCGCGGCAGTTCGCCATATTCGGCGTCGAGCTTTTCCAGCAGCTCCGGCGAGATGGTCAGCCGGTCGCAACCGGCCAGGGCTTCGATCTGCGCGGTAGAGCGGAACGAGGCGCCCATCACTACGGTGGACGAGCCGCGCTGCTTGAACTCGTTGTAGACCGTGCGCACGAACACCACGCCCGGGTCTTCGTCGATGCTGGCCGGGGTCTGCCCCTGGGCGACGTAGTAGTCCAGGATCCGCCCGACGAAGGGCGAGATCAGGAACACGCCGGCCTCGGCACAGGCCAGTGCCTGCGAGCGGTTGAAGATCAGGGTCAGATTGCAGTCGATGCCTTCGCGCTGCAGCTGGCGGGCGGCTTCGATGCCTTCCCAGGTGGCCGCGACCTTGATCAGGATCTTGTCCTTGGACACGCCACGCTCGGCATACATCGCGATGAACTTGCGCGCCTTGGCGATGGTCGCCTCGGTGTCGTGCGCCAGGTCGGCATCGACTTCGGTGGAGACACGTCCCGGCACCAGTTCGGCCAGCCTGACGCCGACACCGATGGTGAGGCGGTCGGCCACTTCGTTGACGGTGGCGGTGCGGTCTTCGCCACCGTGTTCGCGGCCCCAGGCCAGTTCGCGCTCGATCAGGTCGGCATACACCGGCAGATCCAATGCTTTCTTGAACAGGGTGGGATTGGTGGTGCAGTCGACCGGCTTCAGACGCTTGATGGCGTCGTAGTCGCCGGTGTCGGCAACGACGACGGACAGGTCACGCAACTGGGCAAGCTTGGAGGGAGATGCAGTCATGCGGGTTCTCTCGAATCGTGGAACGGGTCGTGGATAGGACGCAGCGCGCTACGGTAGCGCGCCTGGCGTGGGAAGTCAGGCGCCGGCCAGGGCATGTTGATCGTGCACGGCGCTGACACGCAGACGCAGGTCGCGCCCGTCGGGCGTGCGCCAGTCGATGCTCTGACCGACCGACAGGCCAAGCAGCGCACTGCCGACCGGCGCCAGCACCGAGATGCGGCCGTGCTGCACATCGGCTTCGTGCGGATATACGCGAGGGTGAGCGTATGCCGTTCGCCATGCAGCTCATCTTCGCAATCGATGCGGGAGTGCATGGTGACGACATCGCCGGGAATCTGGTCGGGCGGCACGACGCGTGCGCGGCCCAGTTCGTCACTCAGCGCGGTGGCGGCCGGGTGCTTGTTGAACGCGGGGGAATCGAGCAGGGCCTCAAGCCGGGCGAGGTCATGGCTGGAAACCAGGATGGACGGCGGCAAGCCGCTGTGGTGCTGCGAAGTCATGGCAATCTCCTTGATGACTACCGCTCGCCGACATGGCAAGCGTCACTCACCAGATGAGGGCGCCGTTGCTCGATCGCAATGCATGGCGAGATGGGCGCAGCCTATGGCACCGGTTGAGGCCGGCGCGGCACCGCGCGTCGTGGGCCGTGGCCAGGGATCCGGCAAGCGCGGCAATACATCAGCACACCGACGCGCGCATCAGCGCCCTGCGACGGGGATGGAGTCCGTCGCGCGTCAATGACGCCGCAGCCGCCGGCCGTGTCCAGATGCATCGCATCGTCACCAGCGGGCAAACAAAAAACGACGCTTGCGCGTCGCTTATGTCCGAGAACAGGTGAAAAAACATGACGTCAAGCAACCGCAGCCATGAAACGATCTTGCGATTCCCGATTCCCGATTCCCGATTCCCGATTCCCGATTCCCGATTCCCGATTCCCGATTCCCGATTCCCGATTCCTCAGGCCGCAACCGCCTTAGGCCCAGTTGCCGGCTGGTCCAGCGTAAACAGGCTCTCCGGCAGCTCCTTGAACAACTGCGCCAGCTGCTCCAGGAACGCGGTCATGGCCGAGCTGCGGCGCCAGGCCATGGCGATGCGGCGGCTGGGTTGCTTGTCTTCGCGGAAACGGATCAGGCGGATGTTCTCCGAGCGTGCAACCGGCGGCTTGACCGCCAGCAGCGGCAGCAAGGTCACACCGACATTGGCAGCCACCATCTGGCGCAGCGTCTCCAGGCTGGTGGCCTGGAATTCGGATTTTTCCAGGGCGCCGGCAAGATGGCAGACATCCAGCGCCTGCTCGCGCAGGCAGTGACCGTCTTCCAGCAGCAACAGCCGCTGCTCTGACAGATCGTCCAGCGTCATGCTGTCATGGCGGGAGAGCGGATGACCTTCCGGCACCGCCAGCACGAAGGGTTCCTCGAACAGGAATTCGGCATGCAGCTGTTCATCCTGCAACGGCAGTGCGAGCAGCGCCGCATCCAGACGGCCCTCGCGCAGCTGGTGCACCAACTGATCGCTCTTTTCCTCGATCAGCAGCAGTTCCAGGCGCGGGAAGCGCTCGCGGATCCGCGGCACCACATGCGGCAACAGATACGGCGCCAGGGTGGGAAAGATGCCCAGCCGCACGGTGCCGGCTTCCGGATCCTGGCTGCGCCGCGCGGCTTCCTTCATCTGTTCCACTTCGGCCACGATGCCGCGTGCGCGCATCGCCGCTTCGCGGCCGGCGGGGGTCAGCATCACCTTGCGCGGTGCACGTTCCACCAGCGGCACGCCAAGCTCGTCTTCGAGTTTCTTGATCTGTGTGGACAGCGTCGGTTGACTGACGAAGCACGCCGTCGCGGCACGGCCAAAATGCTTGTGGTCGGCCAGGGCGACCAGATATTTCAGGTCACGCAGATTCATGTGCAGCAGCCCTCATTGCGGTGACGGGGTACGCCTGGAGCTTAGCGCCCGGCCTGGCCGGGCGCTGGCTTGAGTACGCTTACGCAGCCTGGGCGACGTTGTCGGCGCTGACCGGTGCGCTGGAGCGGATCAGGTGATCGAACGCGCTCAACGCAGCCTTGGAACCTTCGCCCATCGCGATCACGATCTGCTTGTACGGCACCGTGGTGGCGTCGCCGGCAGCGAATACGCCCGGAACATTGGTCTGACCACGGTCGTCGACGATGATCTCGCCGCGTGGCGACAACGCCACCGAGCCCTTGAGGAATTCGGTGTTGGGCAGCAGGCCGATCTGCACGAACACGCCTTCCAGATCCATGTGCTGGATGTCGCCGCCGGTGCGGTCCTTGTAGACCAGGCCGGTGACCTTCTGCCCATCGCCAAGCACCTCGGTGGTCTGCGCGCTGGTGATGATGCGCACGTTGTGCAGGCTGCGCAGCTTGCGTTGCAGTACTTCGTCGGCACGCAGCTTGTCGTCGAACTCCACCAGCGTGACATGCGCCACGATACCGGCCAGATCGATCGCGGCCTCGACACCCGAATTGCCGCCGCCGATCACCGCCACGCGCTTGCCCTTGAACAGCGGGCCGTCGCAATGCGGGCAATAGGCCACGCCCTTGTTCTTGTACTGGTCTTCGCCCGGCACGTTCATCTGCCTCCAGCGCGCGCCGGTGGACAGGATCACGGTCTTGCTCTTCAGCGAGGCGCCATTGGCCAGCTTGATCTCGATCAGGCCATCGGCACCGGCCGGGATCAGCTGCTCGGCGCGCTGCAGGTTCATGATGTCCACGTCGTACTGGCGCACATGCTGCTCGAGCGCGGCAGCCATCTTCGGGCCTTCGGTCTCCGGCACCGAGATGAAGTTTTCGATCGACATGGTGTCCAGCACCTGGCCACCGAAGCGCTCGGCGGCCACGCCAGTGCGGATGCCCTTGCGTGCGGCGTACACGGCCGCTGCCGAGCCGGCCGGGCCACCGCCGACCACCAGCACGTCAAAGGCGTCCTTGGCCGCGATCTTGGCGGCGTCGCGCTTTGCCGCATTGGTATCGAGCTTGGCGACGATCTGCTCCAGCGTCATGCGGCCCTGGTCGAACAGCTCGCCGTTCAAGTACACGGTGGGCACCGACATGATCTGGCGGGTCTCGACCTCGTCCTGGAACCACGCACCATCGATGGCCACGTGCTTGATGCGCGGGTTGAGCACGGCGGCAAGATTCAGCGCCTGCACCACGTCCGGGCAGTTCTGGCACGACAGCGAGAAATAGGTCTCGAACTGGTAGTCGCCATCCAGATGCTGCACCTGCTCGATCACGTCGGCGGCAGCCTTGGACGGGTGCCCGCCCACCTGAAGCAGCGCCAGCACCAGCGAGGTGAACTCGTGGCCCATCGGCAGGCCGGCAAAGCGCAGCGAGATGTCCTGGCTGGGCGTGGTCAGCGCGAACGAAGGCTTGCGCTGGTTGTCGTCGCGGTGGATGTCCAGGCTGATCTTGTCCGATAGCAGCACCAGGTCCTCGAGCAGGTCGAGCATTTCGCGCGAGCCGGCGCTGTCGTCGATCGAGGCATTGATCTGGATCGGCCGCGTGACCCGTTCCAGGTAGGCGGTCAGCTGGGTCTTGAGGTTGGCATCCAACATGGAGAACTCCTGGGAATGGGCAAGGGGAGGGCGTGGCGTCGCTGCGGTGGGGCAGGTCGCCGGGGAGGAGGGGATGAACCGCAGCCGGCGCGATGTCGGGAATGCGTGCTGGCGATGGCTGGCGGGCAGCCCGGCACCGGCTCCGGTTCACCCCCGGCCCAGTGCTGGGCCGGAGATGTCCTTGCGGCCTGGGGACAGGCCGCAAGGGATGGTCGATTTAGATCTTGCCGACCAGGTCCAGCGACGGAGCCAGGGTCTTGGCGCCTTCCTTCCACTTGGCCGGGCAGACCTGGCCAGGGTTGTTGGCGACGAACTGGGCAGCGGTCAGCTTGCGCAGCGTCTCGGTGACGTCGCGGGCGATGGAGTTGTCGTGGATTTCCAGGGTCTTGATGACGCCTTCCGGATTGATGATGAAGGTGCCGCGCAGGGCCAGGCCTTCTTCTTCAATGTGCACACCGAACGCGCGGGTCAGCTTGTGGGTCGGGTCGCCGATCAGCGGGAACTGCGCCTTGCCCACGGCCGGCGAGGTTTCGTGCCACACCTTGTGCGAGAAGTGCGTATCGGTGGTGACGATGTAGACCTCGGCGCCTGCCTTCTGGAACGCGGCATAGTTGTCGGCGGCGTCTTCCACTTCGGTCGGGCAGTTGAAGGTGAAGGCGGCCGGCATGAAGATCAGCACCGACCACTTGCCCTTCAGGCTGGCCTCGGTGACTTCGATGAAGTTGCCGTTGTGGTACGCATTCGCCTTGAACGGCTGGACCTGGGTGTTGATGAGAGACATTGAGTTTCCTCGTGCGGTGAAGGGGACGGGGGATGGAACAGTCGCCATGGTAGACAGGATCGATAGATTTCTAAAATCGATTGATGGAATTGTATAGATAGGCTGTGGCTATCGAGTGCGCAGACGGCGTCTGCCGCTGCAGGGGCAGATTCCATCTCCGATAATGGGCGGCCGATGTTGCGCATGAGTGAATGATCCGTATGAGCGAGGACCCAGCCGGTCTTGCCGCCGAGCAGTTGTTGCGGCGGGCAGTCGAGCGGATCGACCGCAGTGACGCCGAGCCGCTGCTGCTGCACGCGCTGGGCCGCGACCGCGCCTGGTTGTTCGCGCATGGCCGCGATCCGGTCGACCCGTCTGTGGCCCGGGCGTTCGAAGCGCTGGTGCAGCGGCGCCAGGCCGGCGAACCGGTGGCGTATCTGACCGGCACGCGTGGGTTCTGGACGCTGGAGCTGGCGGTCTCCGCTGCCACGCTGATCCCGCGCGCCGACACCGAGCTGCTGGTCGAGCTGGCACTCGAGCGCCTGGACGCCTTGCCTGGCCGCCGTGTCGCCGATCTGGGCACCGGCAGCGGCGCGATCGCGCTGGCCATCGCCAGCGAGCGGCCGCAGGCACAGGTGATCGCCACCGACGCCAGTGCGGCGGCGCTGGCGGTTGCCCAGCGCAATGCCGACAGCCACCGGCTGCGCAATGTCGACTGCCGGCAGGGCAGCTGGTTCGCGCCGCTGGCTGGCGAGCGCTTCGATCTGATCGCCAGCAACCCGCCGTATATCGCCGCGCAGGATCCGCATCTGGGTGAGGGCGATCTGCGCTACGAGCCGGCCAGTGCGCTGGCGTCCGGCCCCGATGGCCTGGACGACATCCGCCTGATCGTCGCCGATGCGCCTGCGCATCTGCTGCCGGGCGGCTGGCTGCTGCTCGAACACGGCTGGGACCAGGGCGCGGCGGTGGCCGAGCTGCTGCGGGCGCGCGGCTTCGATGCGGTGGCAACCCATCAGGACCTGGAACAGCGCGACCGGGTGACGCTCGGGCGCTGGTCGCGCGCTGCGGACGGACTAGGCGGCTAGCCACAGTTAGGCTAGCCACAGTTAAAAGCGGTCGTCAGGTGGGTGCAGACGGCACGCTCTGCCCCGGGCCAGGCGCATGGGGCAGTCCGTTCCGGGCGGCAACCGCGCCTGCCTGGCGGCGTGTGCGGGCGTCTTGGTGAGCTGCACCAGGCCTTCGTGTACCGCCCCGCACCTGGCCCTGGTCGATCGCGTGGGTGCGCCCGGCGTGGGTGCGCCGGCTGCCGATACACTAGCGGTTTCCCGCAGGACCGACGCATGCGCACGCTCTATCCCGAGATCACGCCGTACGACCACGGCACCCTCCAGGTCGACGACCGCCACACCCTGTATTTCGAGCAGTGCGGCAATCCGCAGGGCAAGCCGGTGGTGATGTTGCATGGCGGCCCCGGCGGCGGTTGCAACACCAAGATGCGGCGCTTCCACGACCCGGCCAGGTACCGCATCGTGCTGTTCGATCAGCGTGGCGCGGGCCGCTCCACCCCGCATGCCGATCTGGTGAACAACACCACCTGGGACCTGGTCGCCGATATCGAGCGTTTGCGCGAACACCTGGGTATCGCGCGCTGGCAGGTGTTCGGCGGCAGCTGGGGCTCGACGCTGGCGCTGGCCTACGCGCAGACCCATCCGCAGCAGGTCACCGAGCTGGTGCTGCGCGGCATCTTCCTGCTGCGCCGCTTCGAGCTGGAATGGTTCTATCAGCAAGGCGCCAGCCGGCTGTTCCCGGATGCCTGGGAGCACTACATCAACGCGATTCCGCTGGTGGAGCGCGCCGATCTGATCTCTGCCTTCCATCGCCGCCTCACCAGCGACGACGAAGCCACGCGCCTGGCCGCAGCCAAGGCGTGGAGCGTATGGGAAGGTGCCACCAGCTTCCTGCATGTGGACGACGATTTCGTCACAGGGCATGAGGACGCGCACTTTGCACTGGCGTTCGCGCGCATCGAGAACCACTACTTCGTCAACGGCGGTTTCTTCGAGGTCGAAGACCAGCTGCTGCGCGACGCGCACCGCATCGCCGATATCCCCGGCGTGATCGTGCAGGGGCGTTACGACGTGGTATGCCCGATGCAAAGCGCCTGGGATCTACACAAGGCCTGGCCGAAGGCGCAGCTGCAGGTCAGCCCGGCCGCCGGTCATTCGGCATTCGAGCCGGAAAATATCGATGCGCTGGTGCGCGCGACCGATGGGTTTGCCTGAGCGCAACCGGGAGCGTGCACGGGAAGCTGCAGCAGCGCTCGCGTGCCAGCGGTAGGAGCGCACCTGGGCGCGACGTAGGGTAACGGGACGGCCTGTCGCGCCCGGGTGCGCTCCTACGAGGTAACCGTCGTCACCGAGGCTGCGGATCAGCGCGGCCGCCGCATGCCCCGTAGGAGCGCGCTTGCGCGCGATGAGGCGTTACCGATAACGCCCCATCGCGCGCAGGCGCGCTCCTACGGTGATTGCCGATTTGAGTGCGGCAGCAGTGCCTGCGCCAGCGGCGGCAGGATGCGTGCCAGGCGCTGCGCCCAGGCGCGTTGCCCGGTGGCATCGGCAATCAGGTCCTGGCGCAGTTCCAGTTCCACATGCAGCAGCCCGCGGCCTTCGCCGTAGACCGGAATCGCGTAGTCGCTGGTGTCGCTGATCGCGTAGGGCTGGTTGTCGCCGACCACCAGATCCGGCTCCTCGCGCAAGGCCTGCAGCAGCCGGTGCGCCAGCCGGGTGTCGCGGTGGTACAGCACGCCTGCATGCCAGGGCCTTGCATTGCCGGCCATGACCGGGGTGAAGCTGTGCATCGACACCAGCAAGGTCGGCTGCTCGCGCTGCGCACGTGCATCCAGTTCCGCCGCGATGCGCGCGTGGTAGGGCGCGAAGATCTCGTCGATGCGTTGCTGCCGCGCGTCGGCCGACAGCTGCAGGTTGCCGGGAATCGATGTGCCGTCGCTGACTTCGGGTATCAGCGTGGCCGAACCATGCGGACGATTGCAGTCGATCACCAGGCGCGAATAGGTCTGCGCGATGGCGATGGCATCCAGCGCATCGGCCAGCAGGCGGGTGACCTCGGCAATGCCGATATCCCAGCCGATATGGCGGTCCAGTTCGTGCTGCGGCAAGCCGAGATTGGCTAGCCGCGCCGGCACGCGCTGACCGGCGTGGTCGGCAATCAACAGCCACGGCGAGGCGGCCTGCGGGTTGTGTACGCTGAATGCTGCGGGATCGCCGGCACCCAGCAGGCGGGCAGCGGTCGCTTCAGCCACGCGGGGTGCCGTCCAGTGCGTGATCGACCAGATACAGCCCGGCCCACAGCTTGGGATCCATCTGGTAGCCCTCGGCCATCTTCTGCACCAGCCAGGCGCCGACCTGCGCGCGCGGGACCTCGTGCACGGTGATGTCCTCGCTGGCGTCGCCGCCGCCTGCGCCGACCTTGCGCAGGCCGGTGGCGCGCACGAAGGCGATCTTCTCGCTGCTGGCGCCGGCCGAGGTGGGACCGATCATCAGCACTTCGGCGTGTTCGGCGGTCCAGCCGGTTTCTTCTTCCAGCTCGCGAATGGCCGATAGTTCGATCGACTCGTCGGCATGCACGTCGCCGACCAGGCCGGCCGGCATTTCGATGGTGCGTGCCTGCAGCGGCACGCGGAACTGTTCGACGAACAACATCGCATCGTCCGGAGTCACCGCCACGATGATCGCGGCCAGGCCGCCGGCATGCACGCGCTCGGAATATTCCCAGGTGCCGCGCACGACCATGCGCTGGTACTTGCCTTCGTAGACCACGGTGGGCGGGGTGTCGTGTCGGTTCATGGATGCAGACCTTGTTCCAGGGAAACGGGAGTGCGCGGTGCCGGCGCGCCGCTGCACGCGGCCAGCAACCGGCGCCGGGTGAGCGGGCCGAAGCGCAGGCTCTCGCACAATCCACCCAGCATGTCCGCATCGGCTTGCGCGCGCGTGAAGCCGGCATCGGTCAGCGCCAACGGCGCGTCAAGTGCGATGGTGGTGAGCTGACGCCACAGCAGTGCGTGTTCGCGTTGCTCGCGCAGGCGCGCGGCCATCTGCGCCGCGCCGCGCAGGCGCAGGAACGGGATCTCGTCGATGCGTTCCAGCAAGGCATCCAGGCTGCCGAAATGCGACAGCAGGACCGCCGCCGACTTGGCGCCGATGCCGGTGACGCCGGGAATGTTGTCGATCGCATCGCCGCACAGCGCCAGGTAGTCGGCGATCTGATGCGCATGCACGCCGTGGCGCGCCTTGACCCCGTCCATGCCCCACCGCAGGTTGCGCGCGTAATCCCACTGCTCGTCGTGCTCGAGCAGCAACTGCGACAGATCCTTGTCGGCCGACACGATCACCCCGCGCAGGCCATGCGCGCGCACGCTGTGCAAGGCACTGCCGATCAGATCGTCGGCCTCGTAATCGCGGTGCGCCAACACGCTCAGGCCCAGCGCGGCGCACAGCGCCTTGCAATGCGCGAACTGGCGCCGCAACGCATCCGGTGCCGGGGTGCGATTGCCCTTGTAGGCCGGGTAGATCGCATGCCGAAAACAGCTGTCCAGGGCCTCGTCGAAGGCGATGGTGATGTGCGCGGGGTCCTCGCGCTCGAGCAGGTCGAGCAGGAACCGCGCAAAGCCGTGCACGGCATTGGTCGGCCAGTCCTGCGCATCCTGGAATTCATCCGGGATCGAATGCCAGGCGCGGAACACGTACAGGCTGGCGTCGACCAGATACAGCGGGGTCGGGCGACTGATCGCCAGCGGCGCGCCCGCAAGCGTGGGGGGGGGCGTGGTCACGGGGTCCAGTCGCGCAGCAGCGCACGCGGGTCCGGGCGCTCGCGCTCTGGCACCTGCATGCGCGGGGTGCCGATATGGATGAAACCGGCGATGCGCTCGTTCTGCTCCAGGCCCAGGTAGCCGGTCACCGCCGGGTCGTAGGCCATCCATGCGGTCAGCCACTGCGCGCCGAAACCATGTGCCTGCGCGGCCTGCAGCAGCGCGAAACACACGCAGCCGGCGGTGAGCAGCTGTTCCTGCTCGGGCACCTTGTGCCCGGGGCGCAGCGCGGCGATCACCACGATCACCAGCGGCGCATCATTGAAACGGTTGCGGTCTTTTTCGACTGCTGCGGGCGGCGCCAGCGGGTCGGCGGCCTGGGTGCGCTCGGCCAGGAAATCGCCCAGTGCCTGGCGTGCGTCGCCGCTGATACGCAGAAAGCGGAACGGCACCAGCTTGCCGTGGTCGGGCACGCGCACTGCCGAGGCGAGCATGCGCAGCAGGGTGTCTTCATCCGGGCCGGGTTCGCCCAACTGTTTGGAGGGGACCGAGCGGCGCGCGTCCAGCGCCTGGAGCGAATACGGTGCGGGCATAATTTCGGGTCGAGGCGAGGATGCGGGCAATTATAGACGGGCCCTTCCCAACGCCCGCCGCATCATGGCCGGCCGGCCGATGCCGGCCCAACCGTGACTCCCTTCCGTGTTCGTCCTGTGCGCCGCCCGATGACCCAGTTCGTGTCCACACCCGTGTTGTCCAGCCGCAATCCGCACCTGCTTGATCAGGTGCGCGAGAGCGTGCTGGTGCCGCTGGCCGATGCAGGCGTCCACTTCCAGGACGCCTTGGCCGAGGCGCTGTTCCGACTGGCGGCCGATGCCGGCGCGGCACAGAACGACCTTCTGGAAGTCGTCCAGGCGGCGCGGCAGCAGCGTAAGCCGATCACTGCACGGTTTCTTGTGCATCTGGCCAATGCCTGGCAGCGCGATGCAGGACGTGGTCGATGCGCCGAGCCGGCGTCAGCGGCTGAAGGCTTAACCCCCGCAGGCGATGAACGTGCGTTGGCAAGCGCCACCGCAACGATGCAGCTAGGATGTTGGCTTGACACGCAAACCTTGGGCGGTCACGAGTAAAGTGCGAACTTTGTCACACTTAACAAACGAGCGAAACGCCTACCATGCGATGGCGGAATTTGGGGCCGCGTCTGTTTTTTCTCGTTTGAATATTTTCACGCCTGCAGGGGCGGGGAGCCTTTGCGCATGACTTTTCAGCCCAGTCCGTCGGGACATCCGGGCCGTGACCAACGCTTGCTCGAACAGGCGCACGCCGTGTTCGTGCCCCCACTGGCGCAGGTGTTCGCAGCTGCAGTCGCACACTTTGACGATGTGCTGTTCGATCGCGCCGAATCCGCGGGCGCATCACAGTTGCTGTTTCTCGATGGCATGCGCGAATTGCGCCGCAAGCGCGATGAGGTGGCCACGCAGTTCCGCCAGCAGCTGGACGACGGCTGGCAGGCGCTGCTGCTGGGCGAGCCCTTGTCGGCCGAGGTGGTCCTGGCAGGCGACATCGGCACCGGCCCGCTGAGTCTGGTGCCCGAACACGTACTCGAATCGCGGCTGGCGGTGCGCAATCTGGCCACCGTGCTGCTGCGCGACTTCAAGCAGGTGCTGGCGCGGGTGAACCGCCGCCTGGGCTGGATCGCCGGCGGCCTGGAGCTGGTGGCCGACACCAATCCGCTGGGTCCGGAACATCTGGGCGTGGCGATCCACGAAGCCTTCGCCACCTGCGACCTGGCGCCGGAAGTGCGCCTGGTGCTGATCAAGCTGTGCGAACGCGACCTGGCCGAGCCGATCGGTAAGTTGTATGCGCGTCTGGACGAGACGCTGGCCAAGGCCGGCGTCATGCCGGAAATCTCCCAGCCCAAGCGCCCGCCACCGCGCGCGCAGCCCCGCGGCGAGACGCCCGAAGAGCGCGCGCAGGTCGAGGCCCAGGGCGCGGCGGCCCAGATGGGCGGTGACGATCTCAACGACCAATACGCACCGGCCTGGGCCAACCGTTTTCTGGACCGCTGGGCGCATAGCCGCGGCCGCATGCAGGCGGCCACCCAGCGTGGCCAGGCCGACGGCGGCAACGGTGCGGGCGGCACGGACAGTGGCGAGGCCGATCATCCCGGCGGCAGCCAGGGCATGCTGCTGGAAGCGCTGCACGAATTGCTGCAGCAGACCCGCAGCGTGCGCGACAACACCGCCTCTGCCGCGTCGGTGGCGGTGGGCCAGCAACGCCCGCTGAGCCAGCGCGAAATGATGTCTGTGCTGTCGTTGCTGCAGGCCACGCCGAGCGCGACGCTGCAGGCGGCGATCGGCGACGACACCGAGTCGCTGGCCCAGCGGCTGAAGAACGAAGTGCTGTCCAGCGCCACGCGGCTGGGCGTGGACCCGGCGACCGCGCGCCTGGACCCGATGGACGAGGATGCGATCGATCTGGTCGGCATGCTGTTCGACGTGATGCTGGACGAACGCGACCTGGAAAACCGCTCGCGCGAAATGATCGGCCGCCTGGTGGTGCCTTTCGTCAAGGTCGCGTTGCTGGACCGCAAGATGTTCGTGCAGAAGACCCATCCCGCGCGGCGCCTGCTCAATTCGCTGGCCGAGGCCTGCGAAGGCAACAACGGCGACAGCGCCGCCGAGCGCGTGCTGATGGGCAAGGTCGAGGAAATTGTCGACCGCCTGGTGGCCGAATTCAACGAGAACCTGGCGATCTTCCTGACCCTGGAAGAGGAATTCCGCGATTTTCTGTCCCAGCACCGGCGCCGGGTGGAGATCGCCGAGCGCCGCGCCACCGAAACCCAGCGCGGCCAGGAAAAGCTCGAGCTGGCACGCAGCCGCGCGCTGTCGGAGCTAGAACAGCGCGCCCAGGCCGCCACGCCGCTGCCCAAGGCCGTGGAGGACTTCCTGCGTCAGCCGTGGCTGCACCACCTGACCATGGCGATCCTGCGCGACGGCGACGAAGGTCCCGGCACGGTCGAGGCCCTGGCCCTGGCCGATGGCGTGCTGGAAGAACTGGCAGAAGCGCGTCGCCATATCGTCGGCAAGCCGTGGCTGCAGGTCTGGCAGCCGGCCCTGCATCGCGTGTTTGCCAGCATCGGCCTGCACGGCGATGCGGTGGTGGTGGCGATCGGCGCACTGCACGACACCCTGCAGGCGATTGCCGAAGCGCGTCCCGAGCTGGAAAAGGCCTTGCCGGAGCTGCCGCAGGTCAACCTGCCGCCGCCGGCTGCCGAAAGCGTCAGCGTGGTGCTCGGCGCCGAGGCGGTGGCGCAGAGCATCGACAGCGCCGATGCCGAGCGTTTTCGCGCGATGGATATCGGCACCTGGCTGGATTTTGTCGACAAGGACGGCAAGGTGCAGGCGGGCAAGCTGTCGTGGGTGAGTCCGATCTCGCAGCGGCTGCTGTTCGTCAATCGCCGCGGCGTGCGTTTCTGCGTCGCCTCGCCGGAGGAACTGGCGGTGATGGTGCGCCTGGGCCGGCTGCGCGAACACATCAACGACGGTGCCTTCGACAGCGCCATGCAGGGTGTCATCGACCGCCTGGATCCGCTGCACAACAGCACCGTGCATTAGCGGGGGCGATGCGCCCGACGCATCGCCGCGCGTTCAGGCCTGTGCCGGGCCGATAAAGCGCAGTGCTGCCTCGATGACCGAGGCATGGTCGACCATGCGGTTGTGCCCCAGGCCGTCGGTGGTCACCAACTGCGCCTGCGGCCAAAGCGCCGCGAAGCGCGCGCCTTCTTCCCAGGGCGTCTCGCGGTCGCGGCGGTCGTGGATGATCAGGGCCGGGCGCTGGAAGCGCGGCAGATGCGGGGACGCATCGAAATCGGCAAAGCGTTTGCCGGTGATTTTGTGCAGCAGATTCTCGAACGGGACGAAGGTCCTGGCCGCGATGCCGAAGGCGCGGAACTGGCGGTGCGCAGCGTCGGCCGGGGCCAGCAATGGCGCGATCAGGACGTAGCGCGCCGGCTGCCAGGCGGCTTCGTCGGCGAACACGATCGATGCCGAGCCCAGCGAATGGCCGATGAAGGCGGCCGGTTGGCCGAACTGCCGCCCGATCTGGCGCAGCACCTCGACAAAGTGCGGCATGTAGCTGATGCGTCCACCGCTCAACCCGTGCCCGGCCTGGTCGAAGGCCACCACCGCATAGCCCAGCGCCTGCAGCCGTGGCACCCAGGCGGCGAAGCGCAGGCCATAGCTGGACCAGCCATGGGAGAGCAGGACATAGGGTTGCCGCGCCGGATCGCCCCAGACATACACCGCGATGTCGATGCCATCGATGGACAGGCTGTCGCGGCCGACGTCGGACAGCGTGGCCAGGGTGGAGGCGGCGTGCCGGCGCGATGCCGCATCCGGCGTCACGAAGCGGCGCGCCAGCAGGCGACCGGTCGGGCCGGGGGCCAGGCGGCTGGCCAACCCGAACAGCGCGCGGGTCAGGCGCATGCGCCAGCGGGAGGATGCCTTAGCCATGGGAACACTCGCTGGGGGAAGGGCTGCATCCGCCGCCAAATCTTGACGCTGGCAAGATGCGGAGGCGAGTCTGCACCGCCAATCTTGTCAGCGTCAAGATTCCCTGCTCCAATGAAATCCCGAATTGCGAAGCCGCCATGTCCCGCGCGTCCAAGCCAGCGACGTATCACCACGGCGATCTGCCCGCCGCCCTGCGCCGGGCTGCCTGGGAGATCGTCGGCGAATCGGGCCCGCGCGGGCTGAGCCTGCGCGAGTGCGCCCGCCGTGCGGGCGTTTCGCACGCCGCGCCGGCACATCATTTCGGCTCGTTGGAAGGCCTGGTGGTGGAACTGGTCGCCGACGGTTACGAATGCATGGTCGAGTGGATCGTCCAGGCCCAGCGCGAGGTCGACCCATTGCTGGGCGGCGGCCTGGGCTACGTCCGGTTCGCCATCGCCTACCCGCAGCAGTTTCGCCTGATGCAGAGCCTGCAGCCGCAGCGGCGCAGCCTGCCGCGCCTGCTGGCGGCCACCGACGCGGCGATGGCCTGTCTGCGCGATGCCTTGCATGCGGCCTGGCTGGCCCGGCACGGCAGCGCGCCGGATGCGCAATTGCTGCATCAGCGGGTGTTGCTGGCCTGGAGCGCGGCACATGGCTATGCGTGTCTGGCCATCGACCACCGCACCGACGCGGTGGCGCTGGCGCCGCCCGAGCAGTTGCTCGCCCCGATGCTGCCGGCCTTGCTGACGCCCTGAGCGTGGCAGCCGCGCGTGCTCTGCTAGCATCGCCGCGACGATAGGCGCGCGACTGGAGCAACGCATGGCTGTGCAGGTGCTGGTGCTGAAAGAACACGCGGCAGGCGAGCGGCGTGTCGCCGCCACGCCGGAAACGGTCAAGAAACTGGTCGCGCTTGGCGCCAGCGTGTGGATCGAGCCGGGCGCCGGTGGCGCCAGCAGCATGGCCGACGCGGCGTACCTGCAGGCCGGGGCGCAGCTTGCCACGGCACAGACGCTGGCCCAGGCCGAGGTGCTGCTGAGCGTGCAGGCACCGCCGACCGAGGCGCTGCAGCAGTGCAAGCCCCACACCGTGCTGATCGGCATGCTGGCACCGGACGCCGACCCGGCACGTGCGCAGGCGATTGCCACCGGTGAGCTGGTGGCGTTTCCGCTGGAGCGCCTGCCGCGCACCACGCGTGCGCAATCGATGGACGTCTTGAGTTCGCAGGCCGGCATGGCCGGCTACAAGGCGATGCTGATCGCCGCGCAACTGGCACCACGCTTCTTTCCGATGCTGACCACCGCCGCCGGCACCATGCGCCCGTGCAAGGTGCTGGTGATCGGTGCGGGCGTGGCCGGGCTGCAGGCGATCGCCACCGCCAAACGACTGGGCGCGCAGGTCGAAGGCTTCGATGTGCGCCCGGAAACGCGCGAGCAGATCGCCTCGCTGGGCGCGCGCTTCCTGGATCTTGGCGTGAGCGCGGCCGGCGAGGGCGGTTATGCGCGCCAGCTCACCGACGAGGAGCGTGCCGAACAGCAACGCCGTCTGGCCGACCATCTCAAGGGCGTGGACGTGGTGGTCTGCACCGCCGCCGTGCCCGGCCGGCCGGCGCCCAAGATCCTGAGCAGGGAGATGCTGCACGGCATGCGCGCCGGCAGCGTGATCGTCGACCTGGCCGCGGAAACCGGCGGCAACTGTGCCGCCACCCGGCCCGGCGATACCTATGAGCTGGACGGCGTGGTGATCGCCGGCCCGCTCGATCTGGCCAGCCAGGGCGCGGTGCATGCCAGCGAGATGTTCGCGCGCAATGTCTACGCGTTCGCCGCATTGCTGATCAAGAATGGCGCGCTGTCGTTCGACTGGGACGACGAACTGCTGGCGAAAACCCGCTGGTCGGCGACATCGGCTGCATAGCTCCGCTGAGCCGCTGAGCCGCTGAGCCTTGAGCGTTGATGTTCTGGGTAGGAGCGCGCTGGCGCGCGATGGAGCGTTACCGATAAAGCTCCATCGCGCGCCAGCGCGCTCCTACAGTGGCCGCACGCACGTCCGCCTGCGACCGGGGCGCACCCGTGCGATGGCGTGTCGCGCTCGCCGCGGCGGCGCTGCCGTCAATCGTCGGTTGGCGGATGCTCGCGCAGCCACGTGCTGCGCTCGGCCGGGCTCATCTTCTGCCAGCGTTGCTGCAGCTCATTGCGTTGTTGCTGGTTGAGCGTGCGCATGCGTTCGAACAAGGCCTTGGCCTCGCGACGTTGCTCGGGGCTCATGTTGCGGAAGCGGTCCATGCCGGCCTTGGCCTGTTTGCGCTGCTCCGGGGTCATGTCCAGCCAGCGGCGCGCATGGCGATACATGCGCGGGCGTTCTTCCGGCACATCGTTCCAGCGCTCGCGCAGCGCATCGATCAGCACCTGCCGCTGCTGCGGGGTGAGCTTGTCCCACTCGGGCATCGGCGTGTCTGCCTCGCGCGGTCCGGGTCCTCGCGGGCCGGGGCCATCGGGCGGTGGCGGTCCCGGCGGTCCCGGGGAATGGGCCTGGGCCAGCAAGGAGGCGCAGGGCGCGGCGCACAGCAGCAGGGTCAACAACAGGCGGGTGGTGCGGGTCATCGTGCTTATTCCATGGCCAGGGCGGTGTCGGACCCCAGCCAGACGTACAGGTCCGGATTCTGGGTCAGCATGTCGTCGGTATCGGTGGTGGTGCCGGCGACCAGCTGGGTCGGAGCGCGGTCCAGCGAGGCGCGCTCGCCCGGACGCAGCTGCAGGCCGATGCCGACCGCCAGCAGCCCGGAACACGCGGTCGCCAGCAACCAGTAGCCGCGTCGGGCGCGCGAGGGAGCGGTCGCATGCCGAGCCTGGCGCAGGCGCGCCAGGGTCTGCGGCGGCAGGCTGGTGAGTGCGGTGGCATGCAGCTGGCGCAGTCGCGCATCCAGCTCGGCCGGGTTAGGAGAGCGGTTCACAGGAAATCCTCGAACTGTGTTTGCAACGCGTCGCGCGCACGCGACAGGTGGGTTTTGACCGAGCCTTCCGAGCAGCCCATCGCCTTGGCGGTGGTGGCCACGTCCAGGTCTTCCAGCACCCGCAGCGTGAACGCTTCGCGCTGGCGCGCCGGCAGGCTGCGCAAGGCCTCGACCAGCCGTTGGTAGGCCTGTTGATGCTGTTGTTCATCCACCGGCCCGGTGCCGGGGTCGGCCCAGTCGATGGTGCCTTCGTCGTCGGAGCGCTCGGCCGGCGCCCAGAATTTCAGGCGGAAGCTGCGCCGGCGCTGCAGGTCGATGATGCGGCTGCGCAGGATGCTCCAGAACAGCGGCGTCCATTCGGCGGCCGGGCGCTCGCGATAGCCGAGCAGCTTCACCATGGCGTCCTGCACCGCGTCCAGCGCATCCTCGCGGTGCCGCAGGCCGGCCTCGGCAAACCGGAACGCACGCGGGCCGATGCCGGCCAGGAAGGCGTCCAGCGAAACGGGCGCGGTGGCGGCCGGTGCGGCAGGTTGCGGATCGAAAGGGGTTCCCACCAGCACAGCGTAGCTCCGCGGAGACGATACGACGTCAACGGGCGAGCGCCGATTCGGTTGACACGCGCCCGAGCGCGTACGGCGTGGGTATGATCGGCGGGCCGCACCGGCCAGTGGAGCGAACGACGATGAGCGACGGATTCGTAGCGCTGTACATCTTCATGCTGGCGGCCATCGCCGGCCACGTGATCATCTCGCGGGTGCCGGTGATCCTGCATACCCCGCTGATGTCCGGCTCCAACTTCATCCATGGCATCGTGCTGATCGGCGCGATGGTGGTGCTCGGGCATGCCGATACCACGCTGGAAAAAGCGCTGGGATGTGTCGCGGTGATGCTGGGGGCGGGCAACGCGGCCGGCGGTTACGTGGTGACCGAGCGGATGCTGGACATGTTCAAGTCCAGCAAGAAGCCGCCGGGCGGGGACGCGCCATGAACGTCTCCACCGCCGAGTTGCTGGCGTGGCTGGTGAAGTCCAGCTACCTGGTCGCGGCGACCTTGTTTCTGCTCGGGCTGCAGCGCATGGCCTCGCCGCTGACCGCGCGCAGCGGCATCCGCTGGGCCGGGCTGGGCATGCTGATCGCCACGGTGGCGACGTTCTTCCTGCCCGAGCTGCATAACATGCCGTTGATCCTGGCCGCGCTGGCGATCGGCACCGGGGTGGCGTGGTGGTCGGCCAGGAAGGTCGCCATCACCGACATGCCGCAGATGGTGGCCTTGTACAACGGCATGGGCGGCGGCTCGGCGGCGGCGATCGGGGCGGTGGAGTTGCTGCGCTTTGCCTTCTTCGCCAACCGCGACACCACCCACTGGAGCGCACAGGCCATCGCCGAACTGGCGGCGCGGCGGCCGGATACCACCACCGTGGTGCTGGCGGTGGTCGGCTCGGCAATCGGCGCGGTGTCGCTGTCCGGCTCGATCGTGGCCTGGGCCAAGCTGGATGGCCGGCTCGACCGCCGGGTGAGCTTTCCTGGCCAGCAAGCGTTCAATCTGGTGGTGGCACTGGCGGTGCTGGTGCTTGGCATCTGGGCGGCCAGCAGTCTGCAGCCGTTGGCGATCATCGCCTTCTTCCTGGTCGCGCTGGCGCTGGGCGTGTTGATGACCCTGCCGATCGGCGGCGCCGACATGCCGGTGGTGATCTCGCTGTACAACGCGTTCACCGGCCTGGCGGTCGCGTTCGAAGGCTATGTCTTGGGCAACGAGGGGCTGATCATCGCCGGCATGATGGTCGGCGCGGCCGGCATCCTGCTGACGCGCTTGATGGCCAAGGCGATGAACCGGCCGATCAGCGGGGTGTTGTTCTCCAACTTCGGCGGCGGCGGGCAGGCGCAGGAAATCAGCGGCGCGCAGAAGCCGATCGAGGCCGGCAACGTGGCGGCGATGATGGCGTTTGCCGAGCGGGTGGTGATCGTGCCCGGCTACGGGATGGCGGTGGCGCAGGCGCAGCACAAGATCTGGGAGCTGGCGCAGCGGCTGATTGTGCGCGGGGTCAAGGTGAAGTTCGCGATCCACCCGGTCGCCGGACGCATGCCCGGACACATGAACGTGCTGCTGGCCGAAGCCGGCGTGCCTTACGACCTGATCGCCGACATGGACGACATCAACCCCGAGTTCGCCAGCACCGATGTGTCGCTGGTGATCGGCGCCAACGACGTGGTCAACCCGGTGGCCAGGACCGACCCGGCCAGCCCGATCTACGGCATGCCGATTCTGGACGTGGTCAATTCGAGGAACACGGTGGTGATCAAGCGCGGCAAGGGCACCGGCTTTGCCGGCATCGAAAACGCGCTGTTCTACGCCGACAACACCCGCATGTTGTACGGCGATGGCGCGGAAGCGGCCGGCGCGCTGGTCAGCGAGCTGAAGGCGCTGGATGGGGGCGGTCATTGAGGCGTCGTGCGACTGATGTAGCGGATGAACTTGAAAAGCCGATTGGTCTAGGGCGCAGTGTCCTCACCGCTTGCGGGACACGCCGTGAACCGGTCCCTTGGGGCTCGGTGGCGGCATCCATGCCGCCACACGGTCCCGCAATCGGCGAGGACACCGCACCAGACGGTTGTTCGGCTACCTTATAAAAACCAAGCACACCGATCATCTTGACTGGCCCTTGCCCG